>CAZOSN010000079.1:0-19875 GCA_964582405.1 uncultured Oligoflexales bacterium
CAACGATGGCGACCTGGTGCACAAGCTGATGCATCCTAAGTTTAAAGTTGCCCGCCGCTACCAGGTTTTGGTCAACCGCAGACTTACACCCTCAGAGGAACAGTCAATACGAGACGGTAAAATTATGTTGGCAGACGGCCCAATACCACCATGTCCCGTGCGCTTTCTTCAGCAGGAAAAATTGGGAAATAGTCTAGGCGCGAGGTACGCTATTTCGGTTGGTGAAGGTCGCAACCGGCTTGTGCGACGAATCTTCGAAAAGCTAGACCGGCGTGTCCTCAGGCTCGTTCGTGTGGGATTTGGCGATTTGCATTTGCCAATTGATCTCAAACCGGGAGAATATAGGCAGCTGACACACGAAGAAATTTGCAGCTTAAAGCGGTATGTGGAATTGAAAAGCTAGAGCGGTTGGAGGGGCAATGAAACTTGGCACAATCGATAATGGAACGCGCGATGGTCAACTGGTTGTGGCAAATCGCGAGCTCACAAAATTCTTGGTTGCCGCCGACGTCGCCCCAACCCTTCAGTTTGCTTTAGACAACTGGGATACAGTGGCTCCGGCGTTGCAAAAGCTTGCCAACGGGGTCAGCAATTCTGCGAATGCTCAGCGAGTTGAGGACGCAAAATTTCGGGCACCGTTACCTCGAGCTTACGAATGGGTAGATGGATCCGCCTATATCAATCATGTGAAGCTGGTTCGCAAGGCGCGAGGGGCCGAACCGCCACCTACGCTTCAAACTGATCCCCTGGTTTACCAGGGAGGCTCTGGCGTGTTCCTTGGACCTAGGGATCCCATCGAACTGCGGGATTTAGCCTGGGGCGGCGATTTTGAGTCTGAAGTTTGTGTGATTCTAGGCGATACCCCGCAAGGTACCAAAGCGCAGAATGCTCATCAATATGTCCGGCTTGTTATGCTGGCAAACGATGTTTCGCTGCGCAATCTCATCCCCGACGAATTGGCTAAAGGCTTTGGGTTTTTCTGTTCGAAGCCAGCGACGGCGTTTAGCCCGTTCTGCGTTACACCGGACGAAATCTCCGACCATTGGCGGGATGGGCGCGTGCATCTTCCGCTCTGCACGTGGCTGAATTCGACACTTTTTGGTGACCCCAATGCGGGTCGCGAAATGCATTTTTCTTTTTTTGATTTGATTGAGCATATCACAAAAACCCGGAGCTACACGGCTGGAACCATTTTGGGCAGCGGCACCGTCTCAAACGAAGATCGAGCACGCGGGTCGTCCTGCTTGGCTGAAAAACGGATGATCGAAATCATCGACACCGGAAGCGCAAAAACAGAGTTTTTGCGCTATCAGGATAGGGTGCGGATCGAAATGAAACTTCCAAGCGGCGAAAGTGTGTTTGGTGCCATTGACCAAGTGGTTCAACGAGGCTTAGAGTCTTAAAGGCTACGGAATAAGAAGATTAAGGATGCCTAGAGACATCCTATTTCCATGTTAATCAAACTGTGGTTTGTTAGCCGGTTCATGCCGAACTACCACCACAGCACGGTCTGGACCGTCTCCTTCCGAAATCGAAAAAAGGCCTTCCTCCGCAATTTGCTTGTGCTGCAACCTGCGGTAGTAGCTATTAGTTGGAGCCAGCCGGTATTCCATTAAACTGGGCTCGGAGTTCAATTTCTGGACCGCTATTAAAACTTCTTTTAGTGACTCCCGCTCGAGTGCCGCATCTTTTTTGAATTCGCGTGATTTGCCGCGGTCACGTCCACCTTTGTTGGTGCGCTCGCGTTGAGAGTCGCTGCGGCTGCGAGACGAATCGCCCCCGCGATTCCCGTTGCGGTCATTGCCATTGCGCTCGCGCGGTTTTGTATTCCCGTTGCGGTCATTGCTATTGCGCTCACCCCCATGCCGAGGCGCTCGGTTGCCACCCTGGCGTTTGTCGTTGCCACCGCCAAGTCTAGGGCGACGCGGAGCAAATCTGCCGACAGGAGGGCGGTTGCCTGGTTCCGAATCCATTTGCTCGGGCTGCGAAGCGTGACTCCAGTGCAAAAATCTCAGATACATTTTTTCCAGGTTGGAAAAATTTTTGCTGAATGCGCTGTTCACCGCGAGCCAAACTGGGTCGTTCGTGCCAGTTTCATAAGATGGCAGATAGTCTCCGGTCTTGGCTTTGACAATGGCATCGATATCTTTGATAAGCAGCATAAATACTGGAACGATGTCGGCCAGGTTCTCAAGACTTAGAGATGACGCGATGTTGAGCTGGGGGGTTCTTTCCAAATACCACCGCGATACATTGTCGAGAAGAGTTTCGAGTGAATTATCTCTCACCTCGTCGGGTATCTCTTGCTTCGAGCAGGCTAGAGCCAACGGCCATCTGACATCGGCATTCTGCGGTCGTGCTCGGATGGTATTTTCATGTTCGAAGCAGGTGTAGAGGAAATAATCGATGCTTACAATTTCGGGGCCGCGCCCGTCGGCTTTCAACTCTTCTTTCAAGATTTCAGCTTCCTACCTATAGAAATGAGTAAATAAAACTATTTTACGGATTTTATAAATCCTAAGGGTATCTTACTACACTACCAATCTGCTTAAAAGAGAGTCAGATCTTATTTTGTTCTAAGACGTCGGGCTAGACTCAATACGCGCGCGCTAGCCTGTGACAGCTCTTCCACTTCGGTCCATTCCGAACTTTCGCGCTGAATCGTATAAGAGATAAGCTCATGCTCACCTTCAAAGGCCTCGATAATTGCCGATACTGCTTCTCGTTGTCCAGCGGCAT
Organism: uncultured Oligoflexales bacterium; assembly: GCA_964582405.1. Taxonomy (GTDB): domain Bacteria; phylum Bdellovibrionota_B; class Oligoflexia; order Oligoflexales; family Oligoflexaceae; genus CAZOSN01. The sequence goes on from CAZOSN010000079.1 coordinate 2,740, forward strand.
CAGATTTGTCGGAAGCCTTGGATAGATCAGCTGATGCTTTTCTCAGAGCCTCGATGGCGTCAGGTTCGTTCTGATCTTCCAATAACTGAATAAAGTTATCCGTTGCCTTCAATAGGTCATCGATCGTGCTTTTGGAAGTTCGTTTAATGACAGCCATCTCGTGGAACCCTATGGATTTAAAACAGGGCCCCAATATATGCGACTTCCCGAGGGAAATCAATCCGTGGTCGTTTTGCTTTTTTGCGGTTGACAACCGTGGCGCCTTACCGTAGAACCAGCGACCTAGTGATTATGTGGGCTCTTAGCTCAGCTGGTAGAGCAGCACACTTTTAATGTGCGGGTCGCTGGTTCGAATCCAGCAGGGCTCACCAAGTGTACGTCCCCATCGTCTAGCCGGCCCAGGACACCGCCCTTTCACGGCGGCGACGGGGGTTCGAATCCCCCTGGGGACGCCAATTTTTACACTGGCGTTTAATGACGAAATCACTGCCAAGCCAATTTTGCCAGGCCGGGGCAAACTTGGCGCAAATCCATGGCCTTAGGTCTGATTCTGGCTAGGTCAAATTCTGTCCTCCTCCTTCTAGAAAATTTAAGATAACCTGTCGTTATTTGAGCGCGGCTTTGATCCTAGCTAGTCGCTGGCGCTAAAAGCGCCAGCGACGTGTCCTGAGGAGTGAAACGACGAAGGATCTGGTCCAGTCATGCAAGTAATTTCAGTATGTTGCCGAGGGAGATCCCTCCTCACTTCGTTCGATCGGGACACGTCGCTGGCACGAAACGGAGTTTCGCGCCAGCGACTAGCTAATTTGCCCTCTGGCACTATGTCTGGGAATGCAGGGCGCGACCCAGGTAAGTAACGCCGCAATCATCGACTTAACGCGGTTAACGCGGTTAACGCGGAAAGTGTAGGCTCGAAGGCTGCGAGGATACGAATAGGAAAAAGCCGAATAAATATCTCGGCATTACCATTTGGAGGAGATCGGTGCTGTCGCGTCTTGACATTCGTGGCCTCGCAATCGTCGAAGCGCTTTCCATTGATTTCGCCCGGGGATTCAACGTTGTTACCGGAGAGACCGGTGCAGGTAAATCAATAATTATTAAAGCATTAAACCTCGCTTTGGGTGGAAAAGGATCGGTCGATGATATAAGGCGAACGAGTCAGGAGGCGACTGTTGTTGCGGAATTTGAGCTTGGATGCACTCACCCTGCGATCGAATTTTTAACTGATCTTGGGATCACCACCGAAGAAGTCGATGACAATCATGTGGTCGTTATGCTGAGGAGGCAGCTTCAAAGAACCGGTCGCTCCTCGGCCTGGGTTAATGATTGTCCCATCACCATCGCAAGTCTCAAGGAGCTAGGTGCGTATCTGGTGGATGTATGCGCTCAGCATGACAATCAAAAATTGCTCAATCCAAGGGAACATGCGCGATTTTTGGATAGCTTCCTCAAGGACCCAGATTTGGTTGAAGAGTTTGAGCAGGTGTTCGATGAATGCGAGAAGCGCTTGACAGAGCTATCTGACCTCAACTTAAAAGTAGCGACTGAGCTGCGTGAGCGGGATTATTTAGAGTTTCGGCTGCAGGAAATCGACGCCTTGAATCCATCGGAAGAGGATTTTGTGGCGTTGAAAGAATTTCTGGCTCAGGCGGAGCGACTACAGGCTGAACGAGAGAAAATGCAGCGTGCGGTCGAGATTATGGATGGAGGGTCGGAGCGCTACCCACGACCTTTGACAGATGCCTTAGGAGAGGTGCGCACGATATTGAGTACTTCGCGAGTGCCAGATATTCAGGTGCTGGCTGCGGTCTGCGAGCAGGCTATCCAGGCTATAGACGACATAGGCTATAATCTTACGCGGCTCATAGGATCTGAGCGCGATGATGAGCCAAATATTGCTGAAGCACGTGCAAGGTTGGATAGCTATCATGAGCTAAAATTCAAGCTCCGCGTTAGCGATGTTGCAGATATCATAAAAGAATATGAGGCCTTGCGAGCAAAGCAGCTGTTTTTTCTTACTGTTCCAAGTCAGGCCAAAGCAATCCTTGCAAAATTTTGCGAGCTAGTCGAACTTGCCGAGGCACTGGGCGCTGGGCTCAGCCAGCAGCGCAAAAAGGCCTCAAAAAAAGTTGAATTGAGCGTAAAAAATGAGTTCAGCGAACTTAATATGACGGGAGCAAGTCTTAAGGTAGAGTTTTCGGCAACTTGCCGGGAGCTTTCGAATTCCCATTCACTTGATGGCGGTTTAGTCGATGCAGTGAGTTTAAATCAGTATCAGCTGGCGCTCGAAAAGTTCTCGGGTTTAAGCCGGCGGGGCGCTGAGTCGGCTCGGTTCATGTTCATTTCGAACCCTGGCGAGACTGCCAAACCCCTCCATCAGATAGCATCGGGCGGCGAGATATCGCGTATCGTTCTTGCCCTTAAAAATGCGCTCGCGGTTGGAGCACAGACCTGCGTTTTAGTTTTTGACGAAATTGACACCGGTATATCCGGGAAAGTCGCTGATTTAGTCGGACGCAAACTCAAACATCTGGGAAGTCGTTTTCAAATCATATGTGTCTCCCATTTGCCTCAGGTTGCAGCCTATGCAGATCGCCATTTCGTGGTGGAAAAAGTTCAAAGCAAGGGAAAGACTGAATCGATTATCTCCAGAGTCGAAGACCACAGACGAGCCGAAGAAATCGCGAGGCTGCTTTCGGGAGATCGGATCACTTCAGAGAGTCTGCAAAATGCCAACTCATTGATGAAGAAATCCCTGACAGCCCACTAGGTTCCGTCTGAGAACTCCCTGGTCGGCTTCTGGCTGCGTTGGGCCTGCGCTTCCGGTGCTCATTTACCAGCCCGTAAACTGCGCTCCGGTTCTCGGCCCGCCTTGCCAGAAGCCGACCAGGGAGTTCTCAGACGGAACCTAGTACCCTCAGTAAAACAAATCAGTTTCCATGGAGAAATGTTGATAGGAAAAGGTCATATCTTAGAAGAGGCTAATAGGAATGAGTTGGTGCACAGAAATGTTCCGGCTTTTCTTATCATCATCGGTCTCGGCAGAGGTCCCCGAATTCTTGATGCCGCTGCTATCGGTTGTATACGCTGGAAAAGATAAGGTTGTTGTGGTGTCGTTAGCAATTCGAAAAGGTCGCACGGTTTTTTTTCGGTCGAGGTCGGTGTTGAGTGGGGTCTCGTAAAGACCTAGATTGTAGGTGCCCTCAATTAGGAGCAACTCTTCCTCGTGCCTAAGGCTTAGATCCAAGCTTTGGCCGGTCATTCTCTTGGAGTCGCTCTCAATTCTAGCTAAATCAGTATAACTACCGTTTCTGTGCGTCGGAATTGGGCGAACTTTGAGGGTGCCTGTAAAAAATTCATGAGAGTATTGATCCTCTGGGACTCGAATTTTTATGTCCTTGCTGCCCTGAAGACTGACCCAGGCATCATTGCTGAAGAACATGAGGGGCATATCAGTAACCCCCGTCGCGGTTGGCGACATGCTATCTCCGATAAATATAAATATTTCGGTTCTGCCAATGCAGGTCCAATCCCAAGGGGAGCATTCGCTATGAACTATAAGGGAGCGAACTTTGGATTCGGTGAGCTTGCCAGGCTCCAGCGCGATGTTGATCACCTCAGTGGAGTCGCTTAGACTGAGTGTCGCGCTCCCAGGTAAAGTCGGGTAAATATGATCTAGTTCGATATGGTGATGGTTATTGATTTCTGCATAGACAGGTACCCCCTTGATTTGAGACCCGAGGTGCAGGCTGGTTTTGTCTGTCGAGATGACGACGAAGCTGGGCGTGATAATTTCTTCTTTCTTCGCCTCGATTCTTGTAGTAATCGAAGTCCCATTTACTTCTACCGTGTAGTCGCCGGGTAGCAGAAATTGTTTTGAGCCAAATTCCTGATTCTGCGTTATAGCCATTAAATCATTGACTGGTGATACAAAGTACCGCGTTCCGGGCATCATGTCAGGGTAAGCGGAGACCATGATAGCTGCGAGTTCATAGGTTAAGATCGCGGGCTTATCCCGCCCTTGCATGGTCGCGGTATCGGGAGTAAACGGCACCATCCCTACCAGGAGATCCCTGGAGCCGGCCAGGACATTGAGCGAATATTTGCCCGCATGAAATTGGCGAGACTGTGTGCTGGCATGGCGGTCACATTGAATCGAAAACAAATCGTCCTGCGATGGTGGGGTTGGGGTGTTGAAATTGATCGTGTGGGCAACTAGGTGTATCTGGTTGTTTGGCTTAACGATGATATTCTCGCTCGAACAGTCAGCCAAAATTAGATAGTGTCCGGGATCGAGGGCGAGTTCTTCGTTGAAATGTCCAATGATCTCCGATGTAAATTGTAGCGGGATTTCTGACTCGATCTTGTAAACTTCAAAATTGCCGGGATTTGTCGCCTCGACAAAAAGATGTCCTTGCTTGTAACGCGATGAGCAAGCGAGGCATAAGGCGAGCCCCGCAAGCGCAGCAATTTTTGATTTTCCACCCATGGCTTTGTGATATCGGCATTGCCGTCAAATGGCAATCTCCAATCCTCGGCGGTTAGAAAATAAATGAGACTTCACCGCCGAGTTGATAGTAGGTCACTGAGCCGAAGCCTACGTATGCGCGGGGGCCGCCGCTTATTTTTTCAAAAATCGACCAATTGGCCCCGCCGCCGACGAGCACATTCAGAGACCCGCTTTCGAGTGAACTCTCCTCGTCAAGTGGGTCTTGAGAGCTCAGAGAAATATCAACGATACTGAGTTCAGCGGCCGCTAGCGCATCGAAGGAGCCCATAGATTTCTGCCAGAGGCCACCGAAATTATACAGCTCGACCATGCCTTCGTAGTTGTGGCCCTCGTGGTTCACCAGGACATCCGCAGGTGCATAACGAAACGTGCCATAGAGCGGGCCACCCATGAAGTTTTCGAGAACTCGGTAGCCAAGACCGACGTTAGCGGCGAAGGCTGAGGTCCAATCGCCCTTCTTGCCCGAAACTCCAGTATAGCCGAATCCCGTTCCGATAAAGGTTTTTCCAGCAAGCATCTTACTCAGAGCGCTGGGTTCGCCGGATCCCACTGCGTTGGGTGCTGTGGCAGGATTAGGCAATACCACAGGAGCCGTGCTCGGAGTGAGTTTTTCCTGGCCACGGCCTTCGGTGGTTCCGGCGAGAAAGACAACACCCAGAGACGAGAAAACCAAGATTGAGTAACCTTTAGCCATGATATTTTTTCCATTAAATTAAGAGTTTAACTTCGAATAGGTAGCGATGATCGGGTATTGAGCCGGCGGTGCTGCCGAGTTCTTCTATGTAAGAAGCAAACCGCAACGCCAAGAGAGTTACATCTAATTCAAAGCCTCCGCTAAGGTAACCCTGATGAAATCCGCCCTGAACCTTGAAAATCTCCCCCAAGCCCACTTCGGCGCCAAGATTGAATTTCTTGGAAAAGTCAAACGGCTGGTTAATGGACTGCATGTCTGCCGAGGTCATAAGGTACATTCTATCGGTCTGCATCGGCTTGGCGCTGAGCCCGATGTTGACGCTTGGTAGGACCCGATCAGGTGCGGCAGTCTTTTTGCCGCCAAGATCCATCGCGGTATAGTTCGTGCCGCCAACATCCGTGATACTTACTCCGATCGTGGGTTCCATGGGCTTCATGGGCGTAAAAAGCATCCCAACGTCTGCTCCGAAACCGCGGCCCTGTTCGACGAACTGATCGAGTCGCTTGCTGTCTTTGGTGTTCTTGAGATCGTCGATGTCCTGGATCGTGAATTCGTGGTTTATCCCCATTCGGTATCGGGCTTTGACTGCGGCGCCAATGCTCAAACGGTTTTCCATAAAATTCCTGGCGTAGGCTACCGGCAAGATAATACGTGGACCGGAGTTGATCAATGCGGAAGGGTACTTTTTAAATGTCATCGACATATCGATGTCAGTGCCGATTCCGAATCCTATGCCGGGAAATACTAAATGGGGTGTCCATTCGATTGCCATGTGGTGATTTTTGCCGGTATTTTTGTCGATAAGTTCGAGAACGGCCTTGTTGTTGGAGTCTTTGCCGCCGACAAATTTTGTTGCGTCCTGCATGAAGTCAAGCGTGTCGGCTGAAATTTCGAGACCGGGGTTTAAAAACTCACCATGCCATTCCTTGAGCCGGGCAAGTCCGGCCGGGTTATAAAATAGAGCATTAAAGTCGTCAGCGACCGCGACGTAGGCATTACCCATTGCGAGCGGCCTAACGCCAAAATGTGTCCACTTTGCCTGTTCATATCGGGATGAATCAGCATAGGATGACGGAGAGAGGAGCAGGACAGTAGCTAAGGATGTAGCTGAAAATCGTAACAATTGATTTGACATGCACGTAATCCTCGATCAATTCAAGCGGTCTCGTGAATACACCAAAGCCGACGCAACAAATGGACTGGGTAATCGAACTGTGAATAGAAACTACTAAAATAATTTATCATAAGCTTTCCTGTTCTTACAATTTTCACGTGACCTTGATTTTTTGTTTCGGTTTTTGTCCGAGCGTGTCATGTTGGGGATTAGATGAAAACCGCCAATTTTTGGTGGAACTGTGGACGATTGATCGCTGAAGGAGATGGTATTCATGTCGAAACCCGATGTAGCTGCGGAACGAAAAGAGCAGATAGTGAGGGCGACAGTCGAATGCATTACTAAACATGGATACCACCATTTTTCCATGCAGGACGTCGCGCGTTCGGCTGGTGTAAGCAAGGGTATCATTCATTACTATTTCTTAAACAAAGAGGACCTGATGATGTCGGTCCTCGACCGGGTTGCTGGCGACATCGAAGATGTTTTGATCAAGGATATGGCTGCGATCGATGATCCTGCGGAGAAGCTTCGGATATTTGTGAGCGTGGCCTTTGATGTTGTGCGAAATACCAAGGAATACTATCAAGTAAACATGGATTTCTGGACACAGATCAACCAAAAGAAGGAGGTCAGGCAGGTCATCGGTCGGCACTATGCCAAGTTTCGCGAGACCTGTAGTTCGGTCATTCAAGATGGAATCAATAGAGCTGTATTTAAAAACGTTGATCCAGTATTATATGCCTCATATATCATCGCTGTGGTTGATGGGATTAGTTTGCAGTGGTTGTTTGACGAAACAGTCTATGATTTCGATAACGCCATTCAAACCGCTTCCGCTCTCATAATGAATGGGCTGATAAAATAGCCCGACTAAGATGAACGCGAGGACTCGTGGAAACATCAACGTCGCTCCCATCACTTGCCGATGCGGTGGGGTTCGCCAACGATTCTTCGGATGACAAGCCGCTGCTCTCAACGACAGCTCTGACGCAGGCACTCGTAGTCCTTGAGGATCACGAGTGCTGGCAGCCGTTTTTCAGGTTGCTACGAAAACAGATAGACAAAACTCCAGCCATCGAACTCTATGTTTGGCAATTCAGAATCGAAGTCGATAGGTTGGAAAATCTTCCGGGGGCGGTGATCACTGCCCAGTCGATAATTGAAAGATTTAGACTGGGATTCAGCGAATTTAAACTGAGGGTTATTTGTAGCTTGGCCAGCCCGGTGGATTTCGGTGTTGAGGGCAAAATACTTGAAGGGGTCGTCGATGTGTTTATGCAAAAAGATGATCGAGTTGCATGCTTGGAGCGCCTGGTTCATATTTTTGAAAAGAAAAAATTTGATGCAGACCGCCTGATGCACTGGTATCAGGAACTCCTTAGGTTTGATTCAGAAAATGTAAAGGCCTTGAAGTTTTTCAAGTTCGCCTTTCTCCAGAACCGCGAATTTCTCCGCGCCGCTGAAATGTTGGAGCGGCTTGTGCGGATTGTTAACCACGCTGTTGATCGGTCTCGTATTGCGTTTGAATTGGCCTCGCTATACCTCTATCAGCTAAAGCAGCCTGAAAAGGCGATCAGTATTCTTGAGCTGGTGGCTGACACGAGTCGTCTCGATGGATCGACCTTGCTTTTTGAAGCCCACTATAACCTGGCTCATTGGCCGCAGTGCATTGCAATTCTTGATCAGTGCACAGTCCGTGCAGATAACAATCATGATCGCGCTGTTCTGATGTTCAAAAAGGGTGAGGTTTTTGAAATCATCGGCGATGATGTCCAAGCCGAAGGTTGCTATCAAAACGCGCTTGGATACCAAGCCGACTTTTTGGAGCCAATCGAAAACTTGATTGACCTGAGTCTCAGGAGAGATAATTGGACGGACGCGGTCCGTTGGCTTTCCGTGCTTAAGGACGTTATCCAATCGCCGCAAACCAAACAGGATCTCGGTATATTGTTGAATCGAATACAGTCTGGGTTGACGAATGCAAGCTGAAACCGGATTTCAGGCCGACACGAGACTGTCGTTTGGAATAAAGGGCGCTAGTCCAATTACTTTGGGACGTTCATCCCTGCGTTCCAAGCGACTTAATATCGAAAAAGCCTTGATTTCGATAGTGGCGCAAACTCGTCTGCCACAATGCTCGGATCTAGTACTCTTCTTGGGGCATAGGGAATCTATTGATATCGAATTCGTTAAATCCCTTCCATCTCTGGATAGCATCAAGATTCTGCCCTTTGATATCGATCTGTTTTGGCAATGTATTGTTTCTGAATCTTCAAATAGTGTTGCAATAGTTTTACTAGGTGAGCAGGCCGAAGGGGAGAGCAATAAGACCGATGCGGGGCAAGTCGGATGGCTTGACGTTTTTCCCGATTTAAGAAAGGGTGTCAAGACTAGTATTCTGGCTTGCCTGGCAGCCTTTCGCAAGCGACCGCAGTCCAAAGTTCTTCTTGAGATCAAGGCTGGTCGATTTATGATAGATGATCTGGTTTCGTCTTCCCTTACGCTTTCCGAGGAAGCTTGCAGGGATGAAAATTTTTCATTTCTAGATAAATTGATCTTAAGCTCCGGTCAGGATCTGATGGGCTGGTGTCTTGGAGGCGTGGCTCTTTCCCATGACTTGGGGAGGGGGTCGCATAAGCTGCAGGTGAAGTCTATGGTGCTGGATCATTCCAGTGACTTAGATGCCCTTGAAAAATTGGCTGAAGATGTGATGAACTTCATTTCTTCGGTTGGTGTAAATCCAGCAGAAATTTGGATTTCAAGTCGGAGTCCCCTTAGATCAATGCTGCTTGCGAGACAACTCGTTGAGGAAAAAGGGCAAACATGGCTTAGAATATTTTTTCCAGATTTCATATTCGGTATGAACATGGTTGCGACCAGTCATTTGTTTTTAGATTCTCGGACATTACCGCGCCTTATGGTGTGTTTGGAGAGTAACAGGAACGTCAGATTTGTTATGATATCGGCGTAAGGGATTCTAAATTGGCTGCACCGTCTAGCGAAATTAGCTGCATCGAGGTGTCCGGTGGATCTATGCTCGAAGCCGTCAACTTAAGCTTGGTAGAAAAACTTGCCAAGCTTGCCGAAAGTTGCCTCGAAAATCCCCCCTGCGCGGCCGTCATACTTATTCAAAGGGATTCTTCGGGCCTTTGCAGCAATTCATGGTTTGGGGAACTGGCTGGCAAATTATTATTCGACAGCCTTGTCGAGCGGATCAAAAGCTTCCGAAGCGTATTGAGGGATATACGTCTTTCAAAAATTCCTTGGATTTATGCAACGAGGACGGACTGCTACGACACTTTTTTTGAACTTTCTCAGGCATGCCATACCGTTCTTTGTTTTGAATCCAGCGTTCGCATGGGTTACCCGTCGTTGAGTTCTGGTGCTTTTCCGATCGGCGGGATATTTGAGCAGATGGTGGCTAAGGACCGTAAATTTGCTGAATCATGGAGCCTTCAACCGGTGAAACCGGCCCGCGATCTGGTCAGGCTTGGACTCGTGGCCTTCGCTATCGATAAGAAAAATCAGTGGGAGCGCCTTGCAAGACAATGGACGGAGGGAAATTTAGGGAGGTTAAAACCTCGATCGGGTCGATCTCTGTCTTTTCCTCGCTTAAATTTTTTTCGACGTGACCAGAACGAGGTTTTTCTGGAGCTAAAAGCTGCGCTCAAGAAGTCAAATCTCAAGGCTGCCTTTGATGTGGGTGTCGAGATTAGTCAAAAAGGTGATTTAAAGGACGAACGGGTCATTAGGCTGCTGATCGAGGAGTCCTCGCGCCATCTTTTGAGTACAGCCTATACAACTTGGGCTTATCAGAGGATTATCTCCACATACCCCGCTTCAAGCTCCAGGGATAGCAGATTTACCCAGATCAGAGTTTTATTTGAAATCGTGCTAGAGGATGTCTTGCCTCCATCGGAGCTCATCGCCAAGATTCTTTATCAAGGTGATGCTGTCCTTCTGCTCGCTTCCGACACTGACCTTCTGCTCCCGCAGGTAGAGGTGCTTTATGGCAAATTGCGAAAGCGCATGGATGATCTTACGCGTGATCAGCTGTGGGATAAGGCGGTATTTTGGGCAGTAGGCGTGCCATCTGGCAAGAATTTAGTGCTGACCACCTTGCCTTACAATAGGCTTATTTTGAACGATGGCGCAAATTCCGTGTCTTTTCAATTCTTCCTGGGATCAGGCAATTTTGCTGAAAGCATGGCCGAGTTACCTGATTCCGCTCTGGTTGGGAAAAGTGATTCCGAAGTTTCTCGTGCGATCGGACACATTTCACTTAGATCAATCGTTGAAATCCCGTTGGGCAAACAGCAGATGTCCCTTTCTGACTTCCTATTGTCTAGGGTTTTCGAAGAGATTATGAAAACGGGCATCGAGCAGGGTGTCGCCCTCGATGCCTTGTTTTTTGAGCTAGGAGAACAAGGGTGGGGACGGATTACAAAAAGTATCGAATGGGAGCGTTTTCTCTCGACCCGCCATAATCTGTATTCGCATGATTCGACGGAGTATAAGGTCGGACCATTTGAACTCGACCCCATATTTTGGGAAATTTCAAACCTAAAAGAGGCTCAGGCCTTGATGTCCGACAGCCACAGAATGAGCGAGGCTGTGTATACCACGGATCTAACGCATCGCTTGGTCGTGTTGTGTGGGCTTATCGCGCATGCAATCTGGATGGAAAGGCGAGTTCCAAACTTTGGTGATGCGGATCTCTTGTGCGCAGCCGTCGTGGGCTTTCCTTCTAAGCATCCGTCTCCACTCATCGCCTTGCGAAAATTAGGGCCGGCAAGGGTCAAGTTTGAGTTTTTCAAAGTTTTTAGTTTATCTGAAGGATCTCACGGTGATCTGGCTGCGGTGCCGATGGATTTTGGCTTGTGTTAAAACTGCAACGAAAGCGGCCTTGAGACTGTGGTGCGAATACCACACTTTTATAAAAATTCTGAAATCCTCGCGTCGCTCTCTAAGTAACCATTTGAAATTACGAAGTTATTTTACAAACAATGGCTTGGCATGGCGATTGCTTAATGGTGGATGAACCAAGAATTTTTTCGAAAGTAGTCCGATGATTCAAAAGACAATAGCTGGAATTACAGAAATACGGGGTACCGGCCTCCATAGCGGGCGCGAAATCTGTTTGAGATTGTTGCCAGCCGATGCTGACACGGGCGTTATCTTCCGCCGATCGGATATATCGCCGATGCTTGATATTCCGGCCCACGCGTTCAACATCAGTTCGACCGAACTTTCTACAACTATTGGTAATGGCATTCATTCGGTTGCGACCATAGAGCACTTGATGGCAGCTTTTTTTCTTCTAGGCATTGATAATGTGGTGGTTGAGGTTGATGGTCCCGAGATTCCGATTCTTGATGGTAGCGCAGGACCTTTTCTACGCTTGATGCGTGCGGTCGGAATCCAGTGTTTGGGTGTCCCTCGGTCTTATTTTGTGATCAAAAAGCGCTTTGAGTTTATGGTGGGTGATCAGTCTATTATCATCGAGCCAAGCGACAAGCTTGCCATTTGCTGTACGATAGATTTTAGTCAAAATGTGATAGGTCAGCAGGTGGCTCATTTTTCGATGAACGAAGCAGCCATCGAATCAGTCTCGGAAGCTCGGACTTTTTGCCATATTAACGATGTAAACGCGATGCGCCGCAAAGGACTCGCTTTGGGAGGCTCGCTTGATAATGCCATCGTGGTTTCTGATGCCGGTGTGATCAATGAAAACGGTTTGAGATCAGATAACGAGTTTGCTCAGCATAAGTTGCTTGATTTGATCGGTGATTTTTATCTGATGGGCAGCCCTATTGTTGGTCGGATCTCAGCTCACAAGCCCGGTCACACTTTGCATGCGCAGTGTATGACTGAGCTATTGCTGCGTCGAAGCGAATTTATGAGTTTCGAAGAGCCGAGCTTTTTCGATGGCCGTCGGCCCATGGTTTCGACCTCATACGCTTTTGGGTAAATCAAGTGAATTTAAAAATGCTGCAGATGCCTTGTGCCATGCTTTCCCCTGAAAGCGTTTGAGGACCTTTGACAGTTTGCCCACCCCCTGATGTTGCAAAAATCCGCCGAAATCGCAGTGACTCGTTATCCAGATCACGCGGCTTTCCTTGTTGCTTGCAATGGCCAGATCGATGAGACAGAGGATAAAATCAATGTTGCCGGAATTATAAATGGGAAGCGAAGTGAGAGCCTCCCAGCAAGTCTCGATTTTGGTCTTATCTATCGGTTCTTCAGCTAGGGCGATAATCGCCATGTAGGATGCAATCTCATCGCTGCTCGGCTGAAGACCGTGGCATTCCAGGAGCGCGGCCCAGGCCATCCCAAAGTTGTTTTGGAGATGGAATGCTTTTGCGAGTTGAAACCAAGCTAATAGCTCTTTAGGATTTTTTCGGGTAGCTCTTTGCAAAGTTTTTTGGGCTTCGGTTAATTTTCCAAGTTCGAGGTAGGCTTGTCCCTGCAAGGTGATGATCTCAACTGATGGGTTTTTTATTTTTTTGCACTCAGCGATGCAGCGCTCAAGTTGGTCGGTGTTCAAAGCAAACCATGCGGCCAGAAAGCCGAAGGGTAAGTGTTGACTGAGTTCAGCAAGTTCTGCCAGGTCTCGGTAAAAAGGCTTGACGTTCTCAATCGCTGCCTGTTCTGCGATGCTGGTAACGAATTCCTCGATAGAGAGACCTTTTTCAGCCACAAAGCTTTTTAAATCAGAAAAGTCGGCGATTTTTTGAGTGCTGGATCGCAGTAGGGTCAGTATCGGGTCGATCGAATAGAAATGGGTATTGAGCGACATCTCCTCGATGAGTTGGCAAATCCCAAAGGCGGACAGGGCGAGGCTGTCGTTGGCTAGCAGCTGTTGATCGCAGCCTTTATACCAACTATCTAACTCAGGAAGGTTCGATAGACACACCATTTTTTGCTGTCTTTGAGATAAGTTTAAAGTTCGTGTTCGAGCCTATCAGTAGAGTATACCACGGTTATGCTTGCGATGTCCGGCCATGGCATCGGTCGCGCAGGCCTTTTCAGGCGCGAGGAATCTGGTAACAATGATCTCTTATGGATCGTTCGCTAGCAAAGATACTTTTCATTTCAGGCTTCCTGGTGGGCGGGGCAATGTCTCTTGTCGGAGTCGTCGGGGCATACGCGGTTGGGTTTGGATTGGTGCTTGTTGGATTGTTGTTTTTGGTGACGAGGGATTGGCGCTTTGTCGTTGTGCTTGGGGTGGCTTTGATCTGGGGTGCGTTGCATCATGGACAACAATCGAAGAGACCTAGGCCTTTGAGTACGGAGGAATCAGTATCACAGGAAGTTCGATCCGCAATTATCCTAGACCACATGCGTCATGTTCCGCAGCCAGTTTTGGGATGGCTTTCGGCTTTCCTGCTAGGAGATAAGGAGTTTTTAACACCAGAGGTCAAACAGTCATTTAAGCGGGTAGGAATTTATCATATCTTGGTGGTTAGTGGTGGCCACATTTCGCTTATTGTGATCGGGTTGCATCTTCTACTTGAGCTTCCATTTCGAACGATTTATGTCCTTACAGCATGGCTTCGACCTCATTGGATCCGGGTTAAATTTTGGATAGCTTGGGCATCGTTAGTGATAATCTGGATTTACTCCTGGCTCATTGGCCTGGAGACTTCTGTCCAGCGAGCGCTTTTGCTTCATACTTTTTATGTTTTGAGTCGGTTATATTGGGGTCGATCTAGGATCGTCGAGTGCTTGACTTCTGCAGCCGTTGCTCAAATGATTCTATTTCCTGATCAATTCATGTGTCTTGGTACAGCATTAAGCTGGGGGACTTTTTTGATTCTAGTCTTTCATCAAGTTGACACCTTCGGTCCTCGCTGGTTCCAAGTTATTCATCTTCAGGCAAAAATCTTGCTGGCGGTTACTATTTTTCTTCAAAGATTCTCTGTTTTTTGGTTGGTGTCGAATCCATTGGTCTCAGGACTGTGTTCTATCTTACTATTGACTGGGGTATTCATTATTCTTTGGCCGGAGTCGGGACTAGCTTTTTGGAGTATTTGGGCTCACAATTGGTTTTTGTTGGGTGTCGGGCAATTAGATTCCTGGTCGTTGGGAATAATTGATCTGCCAGAACCAGTTTGGTCGATATTGACCATATGCGGCTTGGGGCTTGTTTGTATGAAATTGAGCAATCTGTGGGAACTGCCGGAGGCAAAAATTGATGAGTGAGGCGTGGCGGGGTAAGAGCATTTTGATTGTTGAAGATTGCCAGGAGACTCTTGACCTACAAAAGTCATTGTGTGAGCGGATGGGCTTTTCGGTAGTTGGTGCGTTGAAGTCTGGGACTGAAGCTGTGGCTACGGCGAGCGCGCTTAAACCTGATTTTATTAGCCTTGATATCATTATGCCCGAGATGGATGGGATCGAATGTTACTTTAAGTTGAAGGAAGCTGGGATCAAATCGCAGATATTTTTTGTTTCGGCTCTCTCGTCGGAGCCTAGAGTGGTCCAGGCTTACGCCGGTGAAATTTCTGAAAGATGCTTTTTGTCCAAACCTCTCAGCGAAGATAACCTGCGCAAGTACTTGGACTCGATAGAGAGCCCCATTGCTGGAGCAATTCCTCCTCCGCCCCCTGTCTTGGAAAAAGACTCTAACTGACCAAGGCTGAGTTTGGCATTTCTTCATGCTCTAGCTTGGCTGAGAACGATTCGCTTTTTGCGCGAAGCGCCTCGGTTTCTTCATTTGATTTGTTTCGAATCGCGAAAGACACGCTTATCGCCGCAACGATCATTGCAAAAATCGCCACGATGTGAAATGCGGGGTGCCAGAGAACGCCCAAAATGAGGAAGAATACGCTCGCAATCCCGCAGACGATCGCGTTGACCACGACTTTGTCGGTATGCTTGATTGCAGTTTCCCCGCTAAGGACGCCCATACCGTAGCCGTCGAGAAGCAGATGCTTTTCGACAGGCTTGATAAAGTGGCGAAGTATGGTCTTGGGTCGGTAGACATAGGTTGCCCGCCAAAAGGGAGTGTGAATCAGTTGGATACCGGCAATTTCCAGTTCGGTCCGGTGGTCCGTCAAATAAGTTACGTTAAGCGTGGCGAGTTTCATGTGATACTGGTTTACATGAAACTTTGCCCGCCGCATGGCCTCATCTTCGGCAACCTGAACCCCAAGGATGGGGAGGCCGTTTGCGAATTTGAATTCGAAGAACTTGCGCGAGTCATAAGCCGAAACCTGTTTCACCCCTTCTGGGGCTTCGACTAGGCGGCCTCGCGAAAGCGTTGAGTCCAGGGGAAATCCATCCCAATCTGCAGGCACGTTTTCACTCGGCAGATGGAGGCGGGACAGGCCCCAGGATTCGCAGATATTGGAGCGGGCTAGGATCGCCCACCGGTAGGACCGTCTAAATAATCCAGATTCATGCAGGTAGTCTGACCCGGTGACTCTGCTTCCGTGAGCTTTTCGCACCAGACCTTTCCAGGTGGTGTGCGCCTCCAAGGATACGACCCAGAGCGGCACACTAAACCCCTGGATATCGACAACGAAGAATTCTTTCGATACCATCCCGGGTTTGTGGTGGAGTCGCTTCAGCCACTCGATCGCAAGTTCTTTGACCGAACCGGCATCGAGCATATTGGGAACGATAAAGTGGTCGCTAAATGGCTCCTTTTGGCCAGTCTCCATGTCAAATTTAAATGTGCCCGAGCAAAACGGGCACATGAGCAGGTAGTCTCCAAAGGTATAGGGTGAAGGCGTATTGCAATTGGGGCAATATAATTCATGCACGGTCGTGGTCCTCCTAAAAATATCTTAGCATGGCGTGGGCTTGACAATATCTTTGGGTGTCTTAAATTTGTCGTATGGAAGGTGCGGTTTTCCGCAACTAGCTTAAATTATTTAGCTTATTTCTTGGGGTTGCGTTTACAGCCCAATTCGAGAAGAAGCTTCACAGAAACATGGAGCAGACAATGGGCAAGATCGTTGGGATAGATTTGGGGACGACCAACTCTGTAATCGCCGTTATGGAGCAGGGGCAGGCGGCTATTATCGCGAATAGTGAAGGCAAACGGACGACACCAAGCGTGGTGGCTGTGACAAAGGACGGTGAAATTCTGGTAGGCGATGCAGCCCGCCGACAGGCTGTAACTAACCCAAAACAAACGGTATATTCAGCTAAGCGATTTATGGGTTGCCTTTTCGCCGAACGGAAGGAAGAGGCCAAGCTCATGCCATACAAGGTTATAGAAGGCAAGAATGGTTTGGTTTGTTTTGAGTTGAATGGCAAGCAGTACACGCCGCAAGAGATTGGAAGCAAGGTACTAGCAAAGTTGGTTCAAGCAGCTGAAGATTATTTGGGTGAAAAGGTGACTGAGGCTGTCATTACGGTACCAGCCTATTTTAGTGATTCACAGCGCCAGGCGACCAAGGATGCCGGCAAAATTGCGGGCTTGGACGTGAAGCGTATTGTCAATGAACCAACAGCAGCAGCTTTGGCTTATGGCCTTGATAAGAAGGGCGAGGAGAAGGTTGCCGTGTTTGACTTTGGTGGTGGTACGTTTGATATTTCGATCCTTGAGGTTGGCGAGAACGTGGTTGAGGTCTTGGCTACCGGGGGTAACAACCACCTGGGTGGTGATAACATTGACGAGCTGTTGATCAGCTACCTTCTAAAGACATTCAAGAGCGACACTGGAATTGATGTTTCGTCGGATCCAATGGCGATGCAACGGCTGCGAGAAGCGTCCGAAAAGGCAAAAATTGAATTGTCTTCGGCTCAGACCACAGATGTGAATCTGCCATTTTTGACGGCAGATCAGACTGGTCCTAAGCA
>CAZOSN010000080.1:0-19818 GCA_964582405.1 uncultured Oligoflexales bacterium
AAAACTCCGTTCGATCCAAGTCCGAGGGAATGATCGTGTTTCTTGGCGCCCTTAGCGGGACAAAAGATTCTACGCCCGGCGAAATGGTTGCAAGTGGTTCCGGTGATTCTGGTGGTCCTCTGTTTGCTGGAGGCAAGCTTGCTGGAGTCACCTCAGGCGGTGGTTTAACTGCGGTTACGCTCAGCGACGGTTCCCGATCCTACGCAGCGGTCTCCCGGTATGTGGATCTGAACAGTACGGTGAGCCGCAAATTCTTAGCCGCAAATTTGGATTAAAACACAAAGGCCCTTCGGGGCCTTTTTTTATCACCCATCCTACTTTTATTTCCACCCCACAGGTCTAAAACCTTCGGCTTTAGCTGGAATAACCTACTCACTCGTCACGCCTTGATCTTCTCCATCACCTGGAGTTCAATTATGTAGGAACATACCTGTCTTGTTTCACTATACTAGTGCGCTTCCGGCTGCAGATCATTCACCGACGCCATCCCGGAGTGTGCCTATGGTTGTGCGGTTTGAGTTCCTCTAATTTCGCTGTGACGGATTTTTCCACCTTCGTGCGCAGTTTTTGCCATTGCCGCAGCTGTTGCTAAAGATAAGATTAGGACACCAGGCAATGTTTTCGTTAAGCTTTCGGGTTTGCGAGACTGGAGAAAAAAGGCACCTGCTGCGGAAATTCCCGTGATTACGGCGAGTATGGTTGCGAACTCAGCGGCCTCTTCATGCTCGTGGATAAGGGCTTTGTCGGTGCCAGGTAGATGCTCTATAACCTCCTCTGCCGGTTCGCCGGTCCAAAAGGCAGGTAAAGCACTTAGTCCTGCGATCACGGTGATCCCAAGAACGAATTTTTTGATCGCAGTGCTCGTCACCACAATTGCCACAATCAATGTCAAAGTGGCTCCGATAAAGCCCACAACCGGCAAATGATTAACCAACAAATGAAACTGTGCTCCGTTAATCATCATCATCACTCCTCCTTATTTTGTTTGGGGCGTCCGCAGAATCTGTGGGTGAACGGCGGTGGTCGTCCTTGGATGGTTATCTAGTCGCTGGCGCTTTTAGCGCCAGCGACTATCTATCACAATTGTCGGAAGATTATCATCGTGAATAACACCAGGGTAGCTCTGCGGGTTGCGGTGGTGGACTTAATACCTGAATCTTGGCGGAACATTTTGAACTTCGGTTTCTCCCCAGCAATGAACTCCACTAGCATTGACCGCGCATCCGTTCTCTTCTCCTTCGTTGGAGTAGCTCACGAGGCCTGTTAGCCCATTGTCTTGTCCTCCCTTGACGACACTATCCCATGCGGACCAACATTTTGATACCCCACCATCAACGACGCAGGCAATACTCCCATAGTAGTCGCCATTGATCGAAACCGAAGTCGGATTGCTAAATCCACTCTTATAAGAGAGCGCGCGACTGCCAAAGCAGGTCACGCCTTTTCTGTCAAGGGCGCAGACATTCCAGGTATGAACCCCTACAGAAATGGGGCCATCGAGTTGGACATTAACTGGAGTCATGCCCCAGCATCTCAGGCGGTCAAGTGTTAGAGCACAGCTTGTCGTTCCGGTTGCACCTAGGCTTATATAGTTTGCAGATTCCAAATCAGTTGGAGGTGTAGCTTGCTTAATGGCATTGTATCCCCAGCACTTGACCTTGCCACTGTCTTCTAGTGCGCAGGCATGGGAACTCCCCGCCTCAATCATTATTGGGTTGTTCAGTTGGGGTACAGTGAATCGGACGTCATCGGTAAAACCCTGCCCCCAGCATTTTACACCAGCATCATCGATTGCACAGGTAAAGCCCCCACCAGCAGAGATTTTTCTTGGATGACTGAGGGCGGGTACCTCAAGCTGCTTAAACCTATTGCTCCCCCAACACAGCACTCCTTTGGCATCGAGAGCGCAGGCGTGATTGCCACCGACGGTGATATCTTTAAGCCCATTTGGATAGACAATCTCTTTGAGAGGGGTGTATTTTTTTACAACACAGTCTCCGGCGCGACCTATACTAATTGTGAAGCTTGTCCCCTGACTGACACCTAGATCAATGCGGGCGAAGTTCCGGCAAAGTACTTTGCCAGATAGTCCAGTTTCAACGTAAACGCCCACCAGGTATTTCGATAGAGTATTCAAAATCTGCAGCTGACTCTTGGCTATCGAAATCGATTCATCCGGTGATAGAAAGTAAGGAATCGCTACATCGACGGTGCCGGGATCACTTGCAAGCGGCTGTAAGACCACGCCAACTCTTGCTTTTTCCCCAAAGGAATTAGTAAATTTGATATTCGATGGATTCGAGGTAACGTTAGCCTTCGATGAATTGATATCGAGACCTTCTTTGATACTTTTGATAACACAAGTATCGTTATTCATGCCGGTATCTTCGATTTCCATGCGTCCTGAATACGACACGAGAAAGACGTTGTTTAAGCCGCAGCCTGACTCCGTGGCCTCACCCTCTGTCTTGCTGACGAGATAGCGCGCGTTGCTGCCCGATTCCATCATAAATGCAGCAAGGAAGACAGCATCTTCTCCTGGGTTTAGAAAGACATTCGAATCAGCCTTTCGGTACGATGATTTGTTGGCCATGGTGTAGATGAATTCATAGGTTTTTTTCTTTCCTGAGCTATTTTTTAGATAGATATAGTGAGACTGCTGCCGAAATCTTAGGTTATTGCACCAGTGCCCCATAGTTTTGTAGTCTTCGCTGTTGCAAGCCAAGCTAGGTGCATTGGCATAAGTCTTCTTGGTATCGTAAAGATGATCGGTTTCATTCTCAAAAGCTAGTCTAATTAGATCATTACAGGAATTGGCTTTGACGGAATCTCCAGGGGTAATACAACGAGATTTGTCTGCGGTAGCGAGACATTCTAATTGACCGTTTCGCGTTCTAAAGGGGGTATCAAAGCCTACGGTGCAGATATATTTATTGGTGCTTACGACCTTAGTGGCATTGCCGAGATAGGGATCTAACACCATACCCGCGCCTTTTAGCATTTGGCGAAAATTATCTAATGAGCTATCAGAACCAGCAAGTATCGCTTCTTCAATCTGTCTGCGTTCATTGGCGTCGAAATAAGAATCCTTGATTGAGGACCGAATATCCTTAAAATCATCGAGAAATTTCGCACAACGGTTGTAACCCTCGTAGAGAATATCGATCAAGGTATCGTCTTTCATATGGCTTTCTGCAGCCGTCAAGAGTTCGGTTATTTTTTTGTTCAGCGCGTCAAACTCTGAGTTGAGATCGATAAACCTTTGAGATTTCTCATACCTTGGCGTTTCCGCATTGATGAAGTCGATGAGACTATCTAAACGGCCTTTGCTGAGGTCTAGATCGGCTTTTTCTTTGATGATTCTATTGCCGAAAGCAGAGGTGTACTCATCAGCGCAGTCCTTCCATGAGGCTTTGGACTGATCGACCAAAGATTTTAGGCCGGCAAATTTTGAAGCGAGGCCTTTGGCATGGTCATCATAAATTTGGGCCGTTAACGGCTTTGCCCCCAAAGGCAGTCTGTCAGAGTCAAAGTTTTTTCGGGCTTGCTCAGCATCCAAAAGCCTTCCTTGCAAGACTTTTAGGAGACCTAAGAATTTTGATTTATCAGCCAAATTCTTTGCGCAAATATCTTCCTTCTTAAGTTGACTAACCATTTCCTCTGAGGCAACAACTTGTTCATCGTTGCATGGCACCAAGCAGGTTTCGTTTTGAAAAATGTATCCCTGACTAACACATTTACTGGAAATTGGGACGATACAAGCTTGGGGGGCGGGTGGGGCGTCAATATCATCGCGAGTTAACGAGACGGGGTTGCATCCGCCATCAAGAAAGCATTGATGGTCCGAAAACCGAAAACCACTTTTGATGCATTTCTCCTTTAGCTCCTTTGTGGGGCATTCCAATGCTTGAGTGTAGGTATTGTCCTTCAGCTGCTGCTCACCTAACAAGACCTGCTCATCACATTCATCTTGAGCAAAACATTGATCCTGAGAATAGACGAAGCCCTTTTCCGTGCAGAGCTTGGCTAGAAGATTTCCTGAGTGGCATAGGGTTTCAAAGGTCACGCCACCCGTTAGATCTTTGTAAGAAACGGGGCTATTGGTTCCACAGTATTGCCCAGAAACGCAGTAATTACCATCTGCTGACATTTCAAAGCCACTTTCGATGCAGAGCTTCATATACTGCGGAGTCATACAGGTATCATTTGCCGCGAGACTCATGGCGCTCTTGCATCCATTGCTGCCGC
Organism: uncultured Oligoflexales bacterium; assembly: GCA_964582405.1. Classification (GTDB taxonomy): domain Bacteria; phylum Bdellovibrionota_B; class Oligoflexia; order Oligoflexales; family Oligoflexaceae; genus CAZOSN01. The sequence goes on from CAZOSN010000080.1 coordinate 4,249, forward strand.
TTCCATCCTGATTTGTCCTACGGTTTTCCAAGTTTGCGTTACGCGGAATGCAGCCGGTGACGCTCCACGCAACGGACAATGCTGCTATCCATGGAGAAATTAATCTGCTCATCACTGACCTTGTTTTTAGCGAGCGATAACCCATAGCTTAATCTCCGATACTATTGCATGCCGCGCCACTACCTCGAACAAGTAGAAGGGGCGCTCAGAGTATCGGTGCAGCGTAGGGATAAATTTAGGTAGAATGTTGAATAAGTTACATGAAAACTCTAAAATCGAGCGCATTGCCTTAAAAAACAATATCATAGAATCGGACGGCAGCGTTGTTGCGCAAGGCCTTCCGGTTATTCATGAAGCTTCTCAACATGTGGAGCCAAGGGCTGGCAGATTTAATGAGCGCAAAGGGGGAAACAATGTCCCTACCCAGCAACGACGGATCAACATGGTCAACGAAACTTCAGCGCATAGGTGAGCTTTCGGCGCGTGATAAAAGCCTGGTGTTTAACAACCTCGGGCACATAATCTGCGTCGAATGGCTGCGGGAGCTTTACCGACAGCTCGATGGATCGAAGGCGATCGGTATTGACGGTGTTACAAAAGATGCCTACGGCACTAAACTGGAGGAGAATCTACAAGGCCTGATAAAGCGAATCCACAGAGGGCAGTACCAACCAAAGGCCGCCAGGATCGTTGAGATACCAAAAGAGGATGGAAGCACGCGGCCCCTGGTCATCAGCTGCTTCGAGGACAAACTCATTCAGCTTGTAGGCGCGGCGGTCGACGGAAATGGAATTGGGAGAGATTCTCTAAACTATTAGAGCGCATCGACTACCCAACGGTCCCAAGCCCCGTTGTGCTCTATCCCACACCAAATCGGGCGAAAGCCTAACATTAGATCGGGAGCGGAGTGCGGGAAATCCGCATGCTCCGTTCTGAGGGTGGGGCCTCCCAGGGCAACTTAGGAGGTCTACTCACTTGAAATAGTTGCGAGTTTTCGTACATAAAAAATGGTAAGTGATATAAAACGTCAACAACCCCTAGTATTGAGTCTTTTTTCTAATATATTCAAATGTCGGCGACTGACCGTCGTAATAAAGGTTTTGGCCATCGCCGATACCTGCACAGGGTGATTGACTAAAAGATACCGTTGAACCTTTGCCTAGCATCGAGATACCGGAAATTTCAACTTGCGTCCCTCTCTTTACCGTACATGCTTGCTTTGTTAAAGCTGAATCCAAGTATAGGTGCCAATCGAATAGGATTCCTCGCGGACCTCCCCACGAAAATAGCGACTCGCAGTTGTGCTCAATTTCGCTCTCCCGGACTTTAATATAATCCTTATCGGGAGAGTCGTCACTCACGTACATGATTAAGTCGCCATAATCGTTGCTCATAAGATAGCTTTTTCCTGAATACAGTGGTTCTGTCCCCAGGAATTTGGCTTGGCAACCATCGGGGTAAAGTTCGGTCAGCCGTTTTTGTTGCGCGACTCCTTGAATCTGGCCGATGTCGTAATCTTTTTCAAAACCTTTCCGTCGCCAGAGGGGTTGTACCGAAATTTCTTGGTCTGAATAGATCCCTCGCAAGACATTTATTTCGGGACATCCATGCTCTTTGGCATCTACAAAAACCGATCCATCTTGACTGAATGTGGGCGAACCCTTGAGTTCAGAACCCGCCTTGATGGAACAAGCCAATTGAGTCTTTTGGGGGTCGTGATAAAAATTAGCATCTCCCAATATCACCCAATTAAGGGTATTGATGTCTTGTGAAAAGACATCATCGGTGCAATTTAGTGAGGCGTAGCGGGACGAGACTTCAGCCATTTTGTCTTTATTTTCATGTTGTTTTCCGAGAGGTATGCCGCTGTAGGTTACATAACCAAAATAGGTCCTTTGTGTTAGAAGAAATTCAGTCCCTGCTGGATACACTTCGCTTTTGTAGGATAGGTCCTTCGATGATTTGAAAGCACAGTAGGCTCTGAATCCTTCGCCGGATGGAAGTTTGTTAACGTCCGCAGCTCCTCCATCTCCCGCAGCTCGTCCAGATCCTGCATCTCGTCCAGATCCTGCATCTCCTCCAGCTCCCACTTGCGGTTTTTTTTGTTCTTCCGAATCGCTTGTGGTTTTGGTCTGGAATTCCTGATTGTTTCGGTTTTCTTGATGCTCAGCTTGCTGGTCTTTGGTAGGTTCTGAATTAGATGGATTTCCAACTTGAGTAGATCCATTTGAACTTTTGCGCCTTTCATTCACATGGGGTTTGCAAGCTGCGCCTACACAAACTACTGATGCTAACAGAACAGATATCGATTTCACTAGGAGTCTCCGGAGAATAAGTTGGTTGCAGAACAGATTTCCCATGCGGTGCATGATGTGGCAGCGGTTGTTATGTCGGCCATAACGAGCTTTGGCGCTTCTGGTCGATGATCTGGATTTATTATAGCAAAGTCTGGGGAGTTGGTGGCCGGGTTATCCCCGGTGCGATTGAAAACCGAGCTAAGGCATGCTGCGGATTATTTTTTCAACTTCCGATCTACGATTTTGGATATTGGTTTTCAAGACGTCGATCGCATTCGTAAACTTTTTGAGATCGGAACCTTGCAAATGGGGCTCAATGGTAGCCACCATGACACCAACTTGAGTCATCAGGTCTGCTTCGTTCCAGGCGTTGGTTAAGATCTTAGGTAAGGCTTTCTTTAAAAGACCGCGATGGTGACTTGACGAATAAAGCTGCGAGCCCAGTCTGTTTTTTTGATACACCTTGTCGCTGCCTCGTGCAAGTACCTGATCTGTGCCCCATGGTAAGAGGTGGACCCTGCCTTCGCCATCGAAGAATGCGTAGGAATTGTTGATGTTGCCCATGAAGCCATCCCAATGGGACAACAGAATTTCACCTGCCCAGAAATTCATGACCTCATCAAGATTCATGCGCTCCTCGGCAGGGGACCAGCCGTCCTTGCCAACGTTATCAAGAGCAGCGATAAACTGCTGCAGGTCGTCAATGCTTTCTTCGCCGCCAAAATTTTCGCGATGAAATTCAAAACGCTGATCAAAGTCAGCCCTCATATCTTCTTTTTCAAACTCATAGAGGTTGCCTAAGGGCATGCCAAAATTTTCTTCAATAAAGGTCTTATCGTAGGCTTCAAGATTGACATAGACTCCGTAGTCGGTATCGTTCACATAGATGTGAGCAAAATTACAGCGAGGGACCGGAACCCCAGCCGCAGCAAAAACTCGGTAAGCTAGACATTGTCTAACAAGGCTAGGATCTTGAATGCTGTTGCTGAGGGTAAGCTTGCTCGTTCCAAATAAATTTTTTGCAATTTCCTTGTTGCCTTCTGTTTCGCGGGCCAAGTCGATGGAAAGCGATGGCCAACTTTGGGAGTAAGAACCGCACCAGGATCTTTTTTTAATACCTGCGGTGGGGAATGCCGTTCCGTTGATCGAGATTTCTTCAGCGGTAAACCAGGTGAAGCGTTTGCCCAAATAGCCGAAGGTGCATTTACCGCCCAGAGGAGCCTGTTTTTTCAATTCCTTCCAATTTTTCATCTGGATTTTGATAGCGACGACTTGCTTTGCATCGTAAAAATGGTCGAGTCGTTCCGATTTTGTGAAGTCTGCCCTAGCCAGAGGACTTTGCCCGAATAATGCAACAATGAGCACGACTATTCTTGCTGGTAAGCTTGACAGGTTGCCGCTGGTAAGAGCTGAAAAGATAGGGCTTTTCATGATACAAGTCCTCAAAGTCGAGTGAAAAGTTGGATCGACCTTAAGTATATAAATAGTTGTTTAGCTTCGGTCAACTGTTATTTGGCCGACAGAAATTGCCTGCCTTTTCCTTCACCTGAGAACCGTGGCAAAGTCTGAGTCGGCTGGCCGACCTGAGAGAAATAGAGGATACTGCTTCATGGTGATCGCGTAATGGTTAAAAAACTCTTTGGTGAGGTGGCGACGATGAGAATCTGCGCGGGATTGATTGCGCTTGCCCTCAGTTTTCCCAGTCTGGCAGCTGGCACCCTAAATTTGCCGCAGAATGGTGGCGTGGTTGGGCAGGGTATCCGAACTTCTGCCGGCCTGACAAACGACAAGGTCAGTGAATCCATAGTGTGGCTTTCGGATGATGACGAGTGGGCTGTGCGCACGGCCGTGAGTCATTTGGTCTTGATGCAAGGAAGAATTCTCAGTCCAGGCTGGGATAAGGCCCAGCGAGACTGCGCCGGGCTTGTGCGGTTTGCTTACCGCGAGGCGCTTAAGCCCCGGACTTTGGATCAACGCAAGATGCATCGACTGCCGGCAGGGCTTCCGTTTCCTGAGGTGTCATCTGCGGCACGACAGATTTTTCCCTCATGGCCCGCGCTGTGGCAGATTACAAAGTCAGGCAAAATTGGTTTTTTTGCGGACGGCGAGGCGCTCATCGCATACAATTTTCGGTTAAAGAGTTTTGAGGTTGAGGATGCTAAGCCGGGTGATCTCTTGGTTTACCATACCGATGACGAGTACGGAATGTTTGGTCGGCATATCATGATTTTTGCAGGCGGTGCGGGACCAGGGTTTGTGGTTTATCACAATGGCGCAACAGACGCCAAGGCTGCGGTGCAGATCGTGAGCGCCGCGAGTTTGGCGAGCGAACCCGCGTGGCAGCCTTCTCCCTCCAACCCACACTTTCGTGGAGTGTATGAATGGCAAAGGTTTCGCAAAAGCGAAAAATTCTGATTGGGCTAGGTTTCGGTCTATTGATCTTGGCAGGAGTGCTGAGTTATATTGTGGCGCGCCGGTTGGATAAATCTCTTGGTGACAAGGGTGTGGCCGAAATCAGACTCAAGATCGTTCGTATTGACTCGCGAAGGCAGCCTGTTGCGGGACCAACGGTGTTTCCAATGCGAGAGGATATTATCCCCGAAGGCTGTCCTTTTTGGCAAGGAGGTGATTTTAAGACCCGCGAGATGACCAAACCCAAGATTGAGCGTGCCCAGGGCTGCGAAGCCTTTGGTGAGTGGTCTGTCCTTAAACATCCTATCGCTTTTAGTCTGTATGCTCACGATGCCGGAAGGATTCTTGATTTTTTTAAATCGAGCGCAGCCTGGACCGAATTTCAGAAAAACCCACTGGTAGGCGGCTATGTCGAAAACTGGCGGGAGCTTATCGGTCTCAAAACACCGCTTCTGGAAAAATCTGTGTTCCAGGGGTACCTAATCCGCACGATGCTCGACACACTGCTCAAAAATGCGGGGCGCATCGACTATGACCTCGTGCATGGCCGGGGCGGCTTGGTTTTTAGCTTTCGCAATGAAACATTGGGACAAGCTATTGCCTTGGGAGTTGGGATAATTGCTCACCGCGTTTATAAGATCGGCGACTCGGCCTGCAAGGTGCAGGAATTTACGATTGGCCCCGAAACTTTTTATCTTGCGGGCTGCCTTGGTCGGACTTACCTGGGATTGGGTTTGCCTGGTCTTCTCAATGTGATGGATCAGCCGGAGGAGTCCAAGCCCGAACCCGCCGGTGCGTTTAGTCTTGTCGCGCGCGGCGAGGCATTTTTTGAACATGCCTTGGAGTTTGTCTCGCCCAAACCAAATTTTCCGGTTCGGATCGATTTTGACCTCGGCGAATCCGGGCTCGTGCCGCTGGCCATTCATGTTCCTCGGGCCAAACCCTACGAGACTATGACGCCTGAGATCGCAGAGACGGTCTATCAGGCTCTACCCAAGGATCTTACGAGCTTTGCTCTGGCAAGTATTGATCTTGCGGAGTTTACCTCAGAAGCGGCGTTGATGCAGACGGTGTCAGAAAAAAAATTACCCTTTGCCTCGGGAAAAGCCGAAGGAAAAGCTGCCGTTGGTATTATTTGGGATCTCAATCATGCTGCCAAATCGCTTACTGAGGTTGGTCTCATTGTGGTACCCTCGGATCCGAAAACAATCGAGTCCTGGGTGCCTGCATTTGAAATCATCCTGGGTGCTCGCGTCCATGATGCGCTGACGTTTTGTAAAAAAGACAGCATGATCTTGATCGCATCGACTCCCATGCTATTGACTCGCATGAAGGAATCCTGTCAAGGCAACAGCAAAGCGATCTCGCTTGCCGCGCCTTCTAGCCCGCACAATGCTGAAATATTTTTTGATCCGGGTAATTTTCTCCGCGAGCTATTTTTGGCCGGAGGTGGGGATGAGTTGCCAGAGGTCAAGGCTGGCAAACCGCTAAGCGACGAACAAAAGGTCTTGAGTCACGCTAAAGAAAAAATGAGCCGCGATACGCTGGCTTTCATGGCAACCTTCCCGCGCTGGTATTTTGCCGGTCAGGCCGTGTCCGGAAAAGACCTCAGGCTCGATGCGATCCCGCAAGCTAAGGAGAGACTATGAGACAGTTGGCGTGGCTCATCGCTTTTTTCGCAACTCCGGCGCTTTCCAGTGCCCCTTTTTATTTGACGGTGGAACGGAGCTTCAGTCCCGAGGAAAAACCGCTTGTTCGTCTAGATTTTATCGACAACAAAAAGCCGCTTAAGCTTCGGATCCTGGCGCCCGTGGACACCAAGGCTTTTTTGACAAAGCATCGGTTGATTTCGCGGGCCTACAGCGATCCCGAAGTGAACCTCAACCCGGCCCACTATCTGATCAATGGTCTAGAAAAAATAAATTCTCCACTCTCCGCTTTGCGCGATTTAATGGCGGTGGATTTTAGGAAGGCCCACCTTGAGCAAATTGACAAACCGCTCAAGGTCATACCAGACCGTGATCTCGCAAAACTGCCTCAGAAATTTCGCATCGACGCGCCAAAGGATTTCAAGGTCGTTCATGAGCAGTTTTGGGACCTCTTGAGAGATGGTGTGAAAAAGAAAATGGAGGTTCCGGGATTTGAGGATTGGCTTGAGCCGGACGAGTCGAGTTACAAGCAGATTTTTCTCGATCTTCCCAAATTGGCTCCAGGTATATATGTCGCTCAGGCTCTGCAAGGTAATGACGAGGCACAAGCCCTCATTCAAATTTCGGATCTCAATGTGCTGGTAAAGCAGTCGCCGCAAAGCCTGATTATTCTTGCCACCTCGGCGACGGACGCGGGCCCCGCGCCTGACCTCATTGCTGAAGCGCGGGATAACCAGGGGCATTGGATATCGCTTGGCAAACTCGATCAAAACGGTACGCTGCAGCACAGTACCACGACGGCGCTACCTGGTGAACTCCTGGTAGAGGTTCATGGTGGCATGAGTTTTGGATTGGTCTCAACCAGCTTTTTTGCATCCTCCACAAACCTTGATAGCCTGTACCTTTTTACCGACCGGCCTATATTCAAACCGGGCGATGAGGTGTCATTTAAAGGGCTGCTGAAGGAAAACGCCAAGCTTAAGGCGGTCAATCAGATTCTCCTCAAAGATCAGATAGGGGTACTTGTCAGCCAGGACGAGGTGTTGCCTGTCAATTCGTTTGGTTCGTTTAGCGGTAAGCTTGGATTACCCCAGGATGCCAACCCTGGTCTCTATCAATTGTCGGCAAAGTCAGATGACTCCGAATACATGAGCCAGTTTCGAGTTCAGGATTACAAAAAACCCACTTTTTTTCTACAGATGCTGAGCGAGAGCGGAAACCTAAGACCTGGCTCAACCCTTAGCCTCAAGCTCAAAGCCGAGCGCAATGCGGGAGGGATTCCGCCCGAAGCGCGCTACGAGATATTTGTCTACCGCGCTGCTTACCGTGAGCCTCAGTGGGTGGCCGAAGCTGGTGCTGGTCTAAAAACAGAGCGAGACTACTTTGGCAAAACGCGGGGTGCGATCACCGAAGCAGATCCTCAGCTCATCTATAGTTCGATCGAGCAGCGAGAAACCGGCGAGATCATCGAAAACGGCGGGTTTCACGGTACCTGGGCAACGGCCAGTAGCTTTGATCCCAGTACGGGCGTTGCAGCGATCGAGCTTGCGTTGCCACCTGAACTCTCACCACCCAAAACCTCGGGGCAGCAGTGGACCTATTCGGTTGTGGTCAAAGCCATGGATCTTCAGGGTTCGGGCGCGCTTTTTAGCAAGGAATACTTCGATACGCCTGCGGGTCTCGTTTTGGACATCCGAACCGAACGGCATGTGCTGACCAATGGTTCCAAGGCAAAGGTCTTTGTGCGCAGCATATTCCCGGACGGAAGGCCTGCGCCCGAAGTCAAAGGCGAGCTGAATTTCTCGACCGAACCTTCGGGGTCGAAAAACCTTGCATCCCAGGGCTTTGAAACTGATAGCCGAGGTCTTGCCGAGCTTGAGGTGGAGCTTGGCAAAGTCACTGGAAAAATCGGTATGCAGGCTCAGGCACAGCGCTGGGCTGGCAACCTTTTGCCCGTCAGAACCTCGTCAAAGAAAGATTTTGTCCTTAGGCCTGGCGAGCCAGCGCAGGCCTTGAGCGATAGCGCTGACCTGGAGCTATTTCAAACCGAGGATCTTGTCGGTGAGGGCGACAAGATCCAAGTTGTGGCGTTGCTCCCGAAAGGCTGGGGGCATGCAGGCAAGGAAACAGGACTCCTTTATGAAACGCTTTCCACATCGAGGGTCGAGTCTTTCCGCGCCTTCCGCGCCACAGGCCGAACCTTGGTGCAGTCATTGACTGTGCCGTCGGGACTAAGCGAAACTGGCTTTTACTACTCGCTGGCCATGCCGAGCACCGCAGGAAAGATCAGCGAGAAGACCGTGAGTTTTCGGGTAGCCCCGCGCTCCAAGATTTTAACTATCGACCTCAGGGTACCATCAGAGCCGCTTGAACCATTCACCGAGGCTGAGCTGAGTCTGGTAGTGAAGGATGACAAAGGGCGGGTTCAGCCTAAGGTTGAGGTGAGCCTGTCGGTGGTCGATAAGGCGATCTATGCGATCCAGAGTGAACTTAGACCGACGCTTCTTGATTTCTTCTACCCGTTGCCTCGACTGAATCTGCAGAATTTCGTGAATACGACCCTTAAGGGCTATGGCTATGCGGATGCCATCCGAGTTCCAACCCTTAAATTGGGGGCGCTAAAGCCACGGAGTAAGATAGCGCTAAGGCGCGAGAAGGATACAGCCGCATTTTTTCCCCATCTTGTGACCAACGAGGCTGGCGAGGCTCGGGTCAGGTTCGCGTTGCCCGAAAACCAGACTATATGGAAGATTACGGCCCTGGCGCAGGACAGCAAGGGGCGATTTGGAGAGGCTTCCCATGAGTTTCGTTCGGAAGCAAGGTTTGAATTGCGGCTTGCGGCTCCGATGTTCATGCGAAAATCCGATAGCCTCAAGGTGCCGCTCACGCTTGCGAATCAAACCACGGCGCCGCAAAATTTCGAGATTGGCATCACCCCGCGTGCGGTGAGCTTGATTCCTTTGACCGGCAAGCGTGAGGTCAAAGCCAAGGGCGAAGAGATCCTGTTCAGCGAAGTCGTGGCCTCCGACGACGGTAAGGCTGTTGTGGGGATCAATGCCAGCGTCGATGGCGTAAAAATTGCGACTGATTATGATTGGAATGTGATTCCGAAAGGGATCGTCCAAAGAATTGCAAGCCCCATGGTGCTGGGGGCAAAACGACTTGAAACGCCGCTTCCCACCGATGGCAAAGTCAAGGCGCTTCATGTTGCAATGCGTCCGGGTGCGCTTGGGCTCGCGCTTCGGGCAGCGCGGTATCTTGTCAGTTATCCTTACGGGTGTACCGAGCAGCTTGTGAGTTCGACGCTCCCAAATTTGCTCACGATGGAACTTTTGGGAAAAGAAAAAGAACCGTCGCGAGCCGCTCGTCAGGCCAAAGTTCAGGCCGCCATGGGCCTTGGAAAGCTGACCGAGCGTCAGCTGTCAGATGGTAGTTTTGTGATGTGGCCGCATGACGACAAGGGTTCGCTTATGGCGACCATTCTTGCGCTCGATTTATTGGAGTTGGCAGACGAGGTGGGGCAGCCTAATGTCACGGCATCAGCCTACAAGGCCAAGCATTGGCTCAAGGAACAGTGGGAAGCCGACATCACAAACCAGATCCCCGATCATCCCTTTTTGAATGCGGTCTGGGCCGCTCAATCCTACAAGCTGCCCGAGTATATGAAGCAGCTTATCGATGCCGAAGACAGCCCTGAAGTTTTTTGGTCCTTGGCCGAGGCAGTCAATACCCGGGCCTTTTACCCCAAGCTGATGGATAAAAAGTCGGCTCAAGACCTGACAAGATTTTTGAAGGAATCGCTGGTGAGCCAGGGAACGTTTGCGAATGTGAACGATCCAATAGCGGCCTTGGGCTTTCCAAGCAAGGATGCTCGCATGGTGGCCGTGGCGCTCGGCGCTCTGGAAAAGCTGGGCGAACTAGATTCGTCAACCAAGCGCGTGGGGCTTGGCAAACTCGCTGGTTTTATGGGCGGAGGGTATTGGCATTCGACTTTTGATTCGGCGGCGGTGATTCTCAACCTGCGCGGCATCATCAATGGCGAACACATGGCGCTCAATCTTGAAAAGCCGTTGCCGCAGGTTAAAAATCTGAGTGGTCAGGTGCTTCCCGGAATCGAGCGCGCGCTTGGTGGCTTTGAATTGACGCTCGGCGCAGGAGAGATCAAGGATCTCGTTAGTTTGGATTTCTCAGGACTCTCCGAGGATTATTGGGTCAGCGCCGACTATGATGTCTATACGGAGCAGGCTGATGTCACGGCGGGCAATGCCGGGTTTTCCGTCGCGCGCACGTTATACAAACTAGAAGGCACCAAGGCCACCGTGATCGAGCCTGGTGGCATCATCCCCAAGGGTGCTGAGATTGCCAGTGTCATTAAGGTGCAGTCTTCGGAGCCTCGCTTGCGGTGGGGCCATTATATTATCATCGAAGACCCGGTGCCTGCGTTTGCTGAGTCGGTCCCGGAGGATCTTTTACTCTTAAAGCCATCGGGGCTCATCGCAGACACGGATTTTGCCATGATCAAAGAGACCCAGCGAAAACCGCCGGTCACAACGAGGGTCATCGACTGGTCTGATAGCACTAGCGTGATGACAGTTGCCACGGTATGGCAGAACACTTATGAGGGCAAGGTCTACCTCCCGCCTGCTAGCGTGAAGGCGATGTACGATGAATCCCTGGTTGGGTATTCGCCGGGGGTAAGCCTTGAAGCTAGGTAGCGCGCGACGACCATGGCTTGACGGTCTATTCGATCTAGCCGCGCCGTTGATTTTTCTGGGCACCTTGCAAAACCAGCCTATCCTCAAATCGGCTGCCAATGAGGCTCTGCTCGATCTTGGCAAGCTGGTCTACAAGACTGAATCCTATGCCACGCAACCCACGCGGGTTTTTTCGCTCGAAGGTGATTTAAGCAAGGCGTATGCCAGCCATGGCGGGATTTTTCAGCCCTACACGATCTATATTCGCAGCAGGGTTGCGCCTCAGAAATTTTTGCGCCATGAGCTTGCGCATGATGCCAGTTTTCGAAACTGTGGACGCAAAAGGCAAGCGTGGGAGGAGGAAGCTTTCGCGTTGTGGTTTTCCGAACCACAAGACATCCCGAGCGCGCCGCCTAGGGCGGAGGATTTGCGCGTGTTGCGTCATCAAATCGAGCGAGGGATGCCGATCACCGCACGGGCGCGCGACACGCTGGCGGCGCTCGTGGTGATTCATGGTTTTCCCGGCAAGCCTTGCGCCACGAGCGCGGTGCTAAAAAAAACGATCGGGCTATTGCCGCCAGCGGAGGATTTGGCTTTTAGGTTGGTCTATTTTGCGTCGCTGCGGCCGATAGCGGTGGCGGGCGATCAAGGTCGCGTGCTGCCCTTGGGATCTCTGTGGAAGGTTCCGTTTGCTGCAAGTTTGTTGCCGCAGAACGAGCAGGAGATTAAACGCATAAACCTTGGGCTTGTGACGAGCGATCCCGCCTACTTTAGGGGGATAGGTTTTGATTCCGAGCGTTTCGCCGCGCTCACGGGAGTCAAGCCTAGGGCTGATCTCACGCGCGAGGTCTTTGTTGGGCTGCGCGACGAGCATCTAGACTACCCATTCGAGGCATCGCTTACCAAGGCTACCGAAATCATGCGCGCGGCCCTGCTAAGTCGCCCGAATTTATACCGGGATCTAAGCCAGCACCAAAGGATTAAGGGCTCGACTCTGGCGAATCTGCCTTCTGGATTTTGGCAGGAGGTCCATGACTTGAACGCTTTGATCAAAACCGGAACGGTGAGCACGGGCGGGGGCGAGCCGCTGTGGGGTTATGCCATGGTCGCATTCCCTGCTCAGGCTCCTGAATTTTTAGCGGTGTTTCGCAACGCAGGATATGCCGGCCATGATGTGGCGCGACTTGCGCTCAAGGCATTGAGTGGGATGAGCCGGGATATTTTACCATCGAAGGGGATCGTCAAAGTCCATGTCTTAACCCAATCGCCAAAGCAGGGTTATGAGGTTTTGGGTGATCCAATGCTTGCGGGGGAGTATGGTCTGAGTCCCGTGGGTTTTAGCCGAGACGGCGAGCTCAAGCTCAGGGTCTACACAACTTCGCCAGATCCTGAACGCCGCTACCTTGGCTTTTGGAATTTGGTGCCAGGGGCGGCACCGGTTTTGTATACGGATCCTGAGAGCTATGCCGATGGCGTCATGGCCTCGGAAGCTTCTGACCTTCCGTTCGAGGCGCGCAAAGCTCTGAGGGCCATTGTTGTGTGGAATGGACTAAATGCGGCTGCACGCCTTCATCCGGCAAAGTTTTTCGGAGGATTTTCTGGGCTCTGCGATACGACGCACTGCAGCGTATTTCATGGCAGCAAAACGGCTGCAGGCGACAAGACCGACTGGTCGTTGGTTCGATCCCTGGCTCGGCACAATTCAGCGGGGTCATGGCTCATGTTCGCCTTGGGTGGCGACGGGCCCTGGACCGTGACGCTTGGTGGTGCCAAGCTGAAGCAACGACTGGGGGTTGACGTGGTATCGTTGACGAGACTTCGGGAAAAGTCCGGTGCGGTGGTTATCCAGGTTCATGGCAGGCGCTCCGATCAACTCGTGACCTGCGAGGACTTTCGTGCAAAGCTCAAGCTTGCGTCGTGCCCCGATAGCATAAAGCTGATCGATGCAGGCATGTTTGAGATGAAGGGGCACGGGGCAGGGCATGGCAAGGGATTCAATATTACAGAGGCTGCCCGCCTAGCGCGATCGGGTATGGATGCCCGGGGGTTATTGCAGAGGTTTTTTTAGGACGCGGTCCTAAGGGCCTGGCGCGGGATGCCATTTGACCGGGCACGTCGCTGTGAAACCGCGCACGAATATAGGAAAAGTGCGGAGTTTCAATCCATTGAAATTGTCTTGTCATCGCAAAAATCCTACTCTAGCCATTGGCGATGCAACTCGAGATCGAGTTGGGGTTGACTTGCCAGGCGAATCAACCTAGATTACTGCGTCGCAATGTCCGTTTTTGATTTTATGTGCACTTATGTACACTAAGGGAGGATCCCGTATGAGGTCTGTGGGCTGGGTGTGTTTCCTTCTGTTGGTTTGGTCTTGTCAGGAACCCAGTCACAAAAAAGCCGTTCAGAAACCGCGCGATCCTACTGAAGTTCCCAAGGACAAGGAGGGTGAGCTTCCGTTTGTGAATCAATTGGCCGATCATAGGATCTACAATGATGCTTGCCAGGACGATACCATCGTTCACCAACTGAGCCTTGAGCAGGCTTATATCTGGACACAGAAAATCGACCTCGTTAGCCTGCCGCATGCGGCCCTTAGCGGTAGTCAAGGGCTGAAGCTCGACATCGTGTCCGGATCACGCCGCGATTTGCGCACCGAATCGCAGGTTAAGATTGAGGTTATGGAAAGCGGTGATTCGCTAAAGGTCGTGAGTGTCGATCGAAGCGGTGAATTTAAAGTCACCAAGCCGTCGGAGGTCCTCAAAGTTTGCGAATCCAAGACGCCGCCGCCACGGTTGAGTTATGAGAGCGCGGCTCTAAGCACGGCATTTCTGAGCCAGGCTTCTTATGACGCTTATCGAAGGAGTCCCGAACATATGGACCTTGCGCCATTGCATCTCGAGATATTCCCGCGGATGATCGAGACCTACGAGGTCGAGGACCATACGGATAAGAATTTCCGTGCCTACCAAACCGACAATGCGGCGTTTGGTTATTTGCTCGATGAGCCGGTGATGTTTGTGATGCCGCGCGCGACTGATTTGCAGCGCAAGGGCTACTACGCGAAATTCAATCTTTGGGAAAGTCGCATGGTGATCTCGCATGAGTTCGGTCACTATGTATTGTTTGCTATTTTGAAAGTCTCGGAGCAATGGAGCACGCTCCAGGCTCACCTAGCAGACCTTCTAACATTTGGAAATAATGTACCTTTTGTCGGTGGCAGCCTTCGTGATGGGGAAAACCAAGAGCAGAAGGTTTTCATAGCCATGGGTGAAGGTTTTGCTGACCTATTTGCCTTTTACACCAATGGCGACGATCCGGAACTGACCCGAGATCATACCTGCCTGGATAAGGGACGGAATATCAAGAGCCTCTATGTTAACGACACGGAGAAAAAGCGCCTTACCCCAGAGGCTTTGGATGCCTTCGTTTGGGAAAAGCAGCCAAGCACCCGCGGCTGCGATGCGCCGGATTTTGTCGAATACCAGGACTTCACCGATCCGCATACGCTAGGCGCCGTGCTTGCTTACAGCTTTGACGCCTTGGTTGGAACAAGGCCCTCATCGGAGAAGCTCGATCTGCTGCTCAAGTGGGGCAAGCGTTGGAGCGAAAGGGACGATATCTTTAACGTCGATCCAACCATAGCATTGCTGGGGATTGCCGAAACCATGCTTGCCGTGCAGCCGTCTCTATCCACCGAGGTCTGTGCGGTCGCTAAGGCTCAGTTTTCGGGGCTTCGACTGAAGAGCACGTTCCTTGCCAAAAAATCCGCATGGCCCTTATTTGCCCAATGCGCTGGCAGCTAACGCTTAGGGCGAAGGGCATCGGTTAAAAAACTTTATCGCTTACTTTTTTATGAGGAACCAATGGGCAATGTTAAGGTTTTGGTAGGAGCCCAGTGGGGCGACGAGGGTAAGGGAAAGTGGATCGACATCCTCGCGCATGACGCTGACTTGGTCGCGCGCTATCAGGGCGGCAACAATGCGGGTCATACCTTGTACGTTGACCAGCAAAAGATCGTCCTTCATCAGATCCCGAGCGGCATTTTTCAGAAAGGTCAGATTTGCGCGCTTACGTCCGGAGTTGTGATTAATCCTGCCGAGCTTTTGACTGAGATCGAAAAAGTCGGTCGGTTGGTTTCGGTGACGCCGGAATGCCTATGGCTGTCAGCCCGAGCCCATGTGATTACCCCCTGGGCAATTTTTCGGGATAGCAAGGCCGAGGCCGAGTCGAGCAAGCCTATTGGCACCACCAAGCGTGGTATCGGTCCGACCTATGCAGACAAGGCTGGACGTGTTGGCCTTAGGCTCGGTGAATACATCGATCCCGCGCGACGCAAGATCTGGATCAGCCAAATGAAAGAAAACGTCGCGGGATTTGCTGAGGCCTGGCAGGTCAGTGCCGAAGCCTGGCAGAGGTTCGAAGATGCAGCGCCCATTCTTGCGCCCTTTGTCTGCGATGCTGAGCACAAACTTCGGGTGAAGCTCGGCATGGGCAAGCGGCTGCTTCTCGAAGGTGCTC
>CAZOSN010000081.1:0-19780 GCA_964582405.1 uncultured Oligoflexales bacterium
ATTCAACACTGAGTCCAAGGTTTAAGAGTCCATTGATGGCGTAACCCGCATACGGTCGGAAGTATGTGTGTTGCGTTGTTACAGACTGCTGTCCATCGTTGCTGGCGCCAGTATCGTTCTCGTCCTTCGAGCTGTAGATAGAAGCTCCAAAATTGAAGCCCTTGCGCCGATCTCTTTGCGATGCGGCATTGGCGTTTCCTGTGCTAATTAGCACTGCGATAACTAATAGATTGATGACCCTAAGCATTATTCACCCCTTTTTCCTCAACGGGAGACTTACTCCTGGGTCAAGCAATGACTATGCCATGATGGTATCATTGGGTTGGCTTTATGTTTTTTCTATTAATATTAAGTTGTTACGTTTGATCTCGGTTCAGACGGGAGTGTCAAAAGATCTAACGGCTGTCGGAGGCTGATTTGTCAAACTCATGATCAAAGCTGCCGTATTCGTCCCTGGATTTCCCTTGAGCTTTGAATGGAGTTGTTTCAGCCGATCTAGGGCTGCAGACCGAAGTGCAGGGTCAACCGCGAGATTTAGAAGGTCATTAGCAAGGTCTTCGACATTAAAGTGTTGGACAAACTCACGGACAAACCCTTGTCCATCGACGAGATTGACTAGGCTAATGTGAGGAAGTTTGACAAGTCGTTTTCCAAGTTCGTAGGTAATTGTGCTGGTTTTATAGATCACCGTCATCGGAGTTTCGCATAGGGCACATTCCAATGTCGCGGTTCCTGACGTGACGCAGGCAGACTTCGCCTGCTTCATCAGAGACAGAGCATCGCCTCTAGCGAGATAAAGTCGATCTCTTAGTCTTACGGTATTTCCCACGGCATTGAGGAGGTTCGATTTAAAATCCTGAGATTTGAAAACGCTCTCTTTGAGCCATTGGGGATCGATGCTTTCGGCGATAGAAATGGCGACAAAAACTTCTGGATTGCGTTTGAGAATAACCTCAGAAGTCTCCAGGAGAGTAGGCAAAATTCGTGCGACCTCACTGCGGCGGCTGCCGGGAAAGAGCCCAATCATCGGTCCTTGGGGTAGACCTTGGTGACGTCCTGTAGCCGCAATGCGAGCGCGGTCCACTTGGGGTGTGCCCACATAGTGAAAATTTACCCCCCGGCTAACAAACCAATCCTGTTCAAAGGGCATGATTCCAAATACCGCATCGGTCACCCGCTTAAGGCGCTCAACCCTCTTTTCACCCCAAGCCCATAGTTGAGGTGCTACAAATTGATAGATCGGTACATTGAGATCTCGCAAGCGTTCGGCAAGGTGCAGGTGAAATCCTGGATAGTCGACGAGAATCACAAACCGAGGGCGAAGGCGTTCAATATAGGCAATGAGAAGGTTTTCGAGTTTGAGAATTCCGACAAATTGTTTGAGAACCTCGGCAAATCCCATGACTGACAGTGCCTCGATCCCCGCTACTTCGACGACTTTCTGGGCGCGAAGTTTTGGACCGACCACCCCATGCGCCTGCATACCAGGGTCCAAGATCTTCAGTGCTGCTACCAGTTCTGCAGCCAATAAATCGCCCGATGGTTCGCCCGTCGATATGAAATACGACCTTGAGGTGATGAGATCTTGATTGGCGGGATTCATAGAATATGCCAATTGTTATCTGATTTGATAAGCGTGAGTTGATCTCTGAGATCCTGGAGTTGGATGCGCCAAAAAACTGATGTACCAAAATCTTCAAATGCGCGTGGGAACGCTGGATCTTGCCAGCGTTTTGCAATCCACGCATGGAAGTGCACAAAGCGAAGGGCGCGCAGTGGTTCGATGAGCCTGAGATCTGAATGATCAAAGTCCTTTAATTGCCGGTAAGCAGTGATCAGGCGGCGCAGAAGATCCTGGGCATGGCGATCCCGACCTGGAAGCATAAGCCAAAAATCCTGAACGGAAGGACCCATCACAAAGTCATCAAAATCTACGACGAACGGTCCTTCAGTACCCCAAAGGATATTCCCCAGATGACTATCGCCGTGAATGCGTTGAAATTTGGTCGCTTCAAACATCGGTGTCGATGCGTGAACGATTTCTAAAACGGTGTCTTGATAGGCATCGCGTATTTCGGGAGGCAGGATTTCATGCTCCAGAAGGAAATTAAGACTGTCCATTCCGTAGGTAATTGGATTAAGTCTTAATCGATGTTGCGCACTGCGAGCCTGACCTACAAGGTGTATCCGTGCAAATAAGCGACCGATTTGATCAACTCGATCTAGAGTAAGTTCGTCGGGTTGCCTTCCGCCGATTTTCAGAAATATGGCAAAGTATAGACCAGTTTCGGCATCCTCAAATACGCTTTCGTCATTAAACTTGAGCGGGGCAACGACTGGAATCTCGTTGGAGATCAACTCGAATAGAAAATCATGCTCTTCCTGTATTTGTGCGCGCGTCCATCGACCAGGGCGGTAGAATTTGACGATACGGAAATTTTGCCAAAGCGATTTGCGCGAAGTAGGACTCTCCTCATGTTCGAGTTCTAGCTCATAGACTCGATTCTCCATGCTATTGAGCGCGAGGCACCTACCTGTCGTTTTGTAACCCGAGGCTTGCTCGAATGAATTTAGGATGGCGCTCGGGGTAAGACTGTAGAAATACTGCGTTTCATTTTCGCCCCAAACTGTTTTGGCCACGGCCAAGCCCCTTAGGTTGTCATTCTCAATATCCAGCTAATTTTATTAAAAAAAAATAGGTCATTCGTCAAGGTCAGTTAGAATTCCAGCTGACTAAACTGAATGGGCAGAGCGCCAGAACTCCAGCAAATTGATCCAGAGGCTTGCGGTTGGCAAAGTTTTGAACGGTAGCAAAAGCTTTTGACAGCATTTCTTCAAAATAAACTATTTAAATACCATATGTTGAGGCTTAGAACGGCGCTTGCAACCTGATGATGCGAATGGGTACCAACCTGTTCTTGTATCGTTTGTGGAGTTGTTATGCTGAAGTACCTGACCCGATTTGCGCTGATTCTTGTGCCTTTCTATTGCAATCCTATTTTTGCAGAAAATGGTAAATTGCAAACCTGCCACCCGAAATCTAGAGTGTGCGAAATCTCGCTTGATTTAAATAAGGCGGATCTGTCGGCATTTATTATGGACCGACCGACGGTAAGTGCTCATCACAAAAAAAAGCTGCTGTTCTATTTGATCCGCTACAAAATCACTCGCGTTGATGCTCTCGATCAAAATCTAGTTCGCGTAAGGCTGAAAGGTGTCTTGAGTTGGGAAATTTCTACTAGGTTAGCGAAAAAATATGAGGATCAAAAAGTCTCTCTAACTTTGCAGGGTCTAAGCGATGAACCGGCAAAGTCTAAGTCTGAAACACCGGTTTTACACCCTCCTCAGGAGCCGCAACGAGATGATACCGTGCGCCTGCGCAAAGAAGAATATGCCGATTATATTCGTTTAAAAAGCCAGTCTCAGCAGATTAAATCTAAGGTTGAGCCGGGAGCGGCAATTGTCGCCGTGTCCGATAACGGGCCATCTCAGCGAAAAATCTTGAGCACTTCCCAGACAAACGAGAAGCGGTCAAATGAACTGAGCGGAACAAATACACCAAACGAAAACGCTCAAATCTTGCCTAGCAAAGCCGATAGCCTGAACGGAGTTGATAGCGTTATGCTCGCTGTTTCTGCTGGAACGCCAAATTCTCCCACAGGAAACTACGGGGTTAGTCTTATTCTCAACCCCAAAACCAACCTTGATTTTGGTATCGGGTACGGCACTTATAATTCGAAGCCGTTTTTGAATCCGGCTCAAGGTACCATTCGTTATAATACCACCAGCCTGAGTGCCGGCTATATATTCGGATCGCAAGCTGTTCGGATGAGATTTGGCCTGGCTCTGTTGCAGACAAAAGCCAAATTTCGACAAGGTTTGTTTGAGTCCTCGATTCCAAGCGGCGATAGCACGCTAAACGCTGAGGATCAACTTGGGGAAGGTATCGATTCTGAAGCTGATGGACCAGTTATTGATCATGACTTTTCGAGAGAATATCTTGGTTTTATGCCATCGTTCGGGATTAGATCGGTTGGAGAAAGCGTTATTTTGGGAATTGATTTTGGTCGCTATATGCCACTAGGTTCAAGCAACTACAGCAATGATCCCGGCGCTCCTATTCAGAAATCGTCGCATCCCAAGCAAGATTTTCGAAATGGGAGAGGTTCTGTTCAGATTTCGATTGGGCGGGAATTTAGATAGGTCTTCGGTTGATTGGCAGGCGATGAGGCTGGCCGTCGCCTCATGATACAAAGCGACGCTGCAGCGCCGTATTTTCTGCCAGTGTCAAAGGGTTTGCCACCTCAGGTGATTGTAACAACATAAATTCATAGATTTTTAGCTTCCGGTGATGTGGCATTTAGTTTGCATCTTGTGCTCTCAGCAGGATTTAAGGGAGTGTAATATGACAAGGTTTTTTACTCTGGACAAGTTCTTAGTCTCAACTTGGATGGCTTTAAGAGCAAACATTATATTCGCGCAGCCAAGTGAAAGTTCTGATGCTTATCGGTTGCTATCGGAAGCGTTTTCGAGCGGAAACGGGTCGTTTGGTGTCTGGCCACTTATTCTGATTAGCCTATGGATTCTGCTGTTCTTACCGAGCGCGCTTTACTACTTGCGCCGGGGGCGCGACGGACAAGGGATAATTGAAGGTTTGTTCTTAAAAATCAAGATTCGTGACGAAGATCATGGTTCCAATGAAGCTTTCTTGCGGTCGGTGGGACCCAAGCAAATTTCATTTTTGAGCGAGCAAGACTACGCGCGAAATACGGCCATTGTGATTGAAGATGTCTCCAACAACGAGCTTTTCAAAGACCGACCCACGCATTTTAGAGTTTTGCATTCAGCACATATCGGTGATACCGGTACAACGTTTGAAATTGTCGCGCTTGCCATGTCCGAGCCGAAATCAAAAGGCACTTCGACCTCTAGTCAGGGTCGTCAGACCTAATCGATTAGGCCGCTGGAATTTCTTTTCGTTCGATAAATTGCGAACCCAGGATACCTTCTCGGTCGGAATTTTCGTTGGGTAGAACAAATTCGCATTTTAGCCCGCCGCTTTTGGCAGAGAGCCAGCCGGCTTTGACAAAGGTTGTCCCGACTTTTAGGCATTGATCACGAATGTCGTCCATCGAAAGAGCTTTGGGGACCCTTAACCTGACCAGTATCCCCGGACCGTCACTTGCGAGAGCTGTTCCGAGATAGATCACGTCGCGACCAGGGAGCGATGCAGAAGCTTTTTCGCGCCATGCTTCTTTTGTTAGGGCAAGATCGCGCTCCTCGAGGATTTTTGAGGTAAGTTCGTAGGAAATAAATTCTCCGCCGAACAGCAATTTTTGTGCTATATCGAGGTAGATATGTTTTAAAATAGGTTGCGCCCCAGAGGCCATGCCTTCTTGGATCCAGGCTTCGTGGTCTTTGCCGCGGAATGTCCATTGCTGAATATGTAGGCCTGCGATACGCCAGCCGGCGGAGCTGGGCACGACGGCAAGGTAGAGGCGAGCCAACTCGTTTTGGCCAGTGACCTGAAGCCATATTCCCATCTGAAGGTCGAACCCAAATACAGGCGTAAGGTCTAAGTGATCTTCGGCACAGCGAAGCGGGGCTTTGTCGCTGCCTTCGTTATTGAGAAGCCAGATTCTAGCGAAACTTACATCCCAAGGCTCCTGGTAGGTTTCGTTGAGGGCCGCGATGATGCGTTCACCCATTGTGCGAGTCGATTTAATCCTGGGATGAAATAGGTCCCTAAATTTCTCGGCCTTACGTTGCACCAAGCCCTCTTTAAATTCGGTCACGAGTTTTTGTAAGCCAGCATCAAGCTGTGCAAGATCGGCATTGGAATTCTTTGAATAAATCGCGCAGGCCTTGGCACGTGGTGCGCCTGAAAAATACTGGGCGCGGATTTGCTCTATCGTCATCGCTTGTGCGGAAATTGAAAAGCCAAGCAGCAGGAGAGTGCTAAAAAAACGCATGGGAAAGCCTCTTATTTAGCCCTACTGCGTTAAGTCGACGATTGCTGAGTTGCTTGCAGGGAAAAAATCCTCATTTACCCAAATGTAAACTGCGGTTTTTTCCCTGCCGCGCGCCTTGCACTCCCCGACTTAACGCAGTAGGGTTAGTTTCTGCTAAAATGAAGCGGAGCTTTTTCAGCCGAATCTATTTAGCAACGCACGACCCACAGCCTGATGATTTTGTGCCTAGGTCTTCCAGTTCCCAGGTGCCGAATTCATCGTTGATAAGCGCTAGGGCCTCGTCGAGGTATTCGTACTCGACAGTAAATAACTCTTTCATCGTGGCAATTTCTAGACAGTAGGCATTATAGCTAAAAATATTGTCGGCTGGGTCGAAAATAATACTGACGCCAGCCTGGCGATCGCGAAAGCGAAAGGCTTTTTCGAGGAAATTGTCAGTGGAAAGCATGTGGGACTCCATGGCGAACTAGATCAGGCGAAATCATACCGATAAATCTCCTCGCCGGGAAGGGGGAGTGCCCCACGGGCCAGCTGATCCAAAACTTTGGGATAGAGGTCGCATTCGGCTCGGAACACCGCGTCGGCGAGGGATTTGGGATCGTCCGTGTTGACTGCTATCCGCACCTGCGCGATGATTCGGCCCTTGTCGTACTCCGAGGTGGCAAAATGAACCGTGGCACCGGTTACCTGGTCCCGGTTTTTGATCACAGCCTCGTGAACATGGTGCCCGTACATACCTTTGCCACCATGGCGTGGTAGTAGCGACGGATGGATGTTGATAGTGCGGGGTGCAAAAGTATGGTTTAGCGGGAAGGGCTTCAAAAACCCAGCTAGCGCAATCCAATCGGGCTGATGCTGATTAAGCCAGGATTGAAACGCTATTTGGTCGAGCGACTTATCAAATTTTCCAATAAATATAGGCAGTTGATTTTTTGGAGCGATTGCGTTGCCAAGAGCTGAAGGGTTTGAACTGATGACCCCGATTATCGTGTAAGCGGCGTGTTCATCCTTGGCAAAATCTATGAGTCTCTGAAGGCTCCGCCCCGCTCCCGATATCGCCACGACTACCCTTTGCTTTCTAGGCTGGCCCATCGAACTTTCCCTCCTGGGTCAGCTTGAGCCCATTCCAAAACCCGGCGGCATCCTGGTCTTTACCGCCCTCGGGTTTGACGCGATGGATCAATACACTCCCATGCCCGCACCGAACCTCGATGGCTCGGTAGGACTTGTTAAACACAAAACTGCCTGCGTCTTGATTTGGCGCGACCGTTTGGGTGCTTAGGCTCATTTGGGTGACAACCAGGCGCTTCTTATTAAAGTAGGTAAAGCTTCCCGGCCAGGGGGCGAAGGCTCTGAAACGATTCACAAGGGTTGCTGCCGATTGCGTCCAATTGAGCAGACCGTCGGCTTTTTGGATTTTGGTGCAGTGGGAAATCTTGGACTCGTCTTGTGGGGTGCCGATAAAATCGGGGTCTTCTAGTTTTTCAAGCACTGTCGGGAGCGCTTCGGCACCGAGTTGAAACAGCCTTGGCATCAGCACGCCCGTAGTCTCCGCTTGGTCGATGGGCGATGAAACTGCAAAAATGATTGCGCCAGCGTCAAGGGCCCTCACAGTGAATAGAATCGAAATTCCTGTTGCATGGTCGCCGGCTAAGAGAGCTGATTGAACCGGTGTCGCGCCGCGGTAGCGCGGAAGCAGTGAAGGATGAAAATTTATAGTCGCCCGCTTTGGAATCTTCAGAAATTTTTCTGACAGAATTTGCCCGTAGGCCGCAGTCATGATCAAGTCGGGTTCAAGGGAGCGCAGTTCATCCAGAAACGGTTCAGCACGGGCGCTTTCAGGCTGAAAGAGCGGGATTGCAAGGCGATTGTCTTTTACGTATTGGGCGACAGGAGGATCTGCCAACAAATTTTTTCGTCCTGCTGGCCTAGCCGGCTGACTTACGACAGCCACTAAGGTGTGCCCAGAGTCTTGAGGTAGTCGGATTAAGGCCCCAAGCACCGGCAAAACCTCGGCTGGCGAGCCCATAAAAACGATGCGCAACGCTTGAATCCTTTCGCATTAACTTTGGGCGGGACTTGTTTCCCAGATGATAAGCTCCTATACTCCAAGCTGATTTATTTGAAAACACGAAAGGAAATCGGCTATGGCAAAACCATACCTTTTGGCCATCGATCAAGGCACTACTGGGACCACAGTCTTGGTCCTTGACGTCCGTAATGCACAGAGTCCTGCTGTGATCGGGCGCACCACGATTGAATTTCCCCAGTATTATCCCGAGCCGGGTCTGGTCGAGCACCGCTTGGACGAAATTTGGCATAGCGTCGGACAGGCGGTGCAAGGTGCCTGTAGCATGGCTGAGTCTAACGACGGCAAATTCTCTGCAAAATACATAGAGGCGATCGGTATTACCAATCAAAGGGAGACGCTTTGCACGTTTATGCGAGGGACGGGAGAGCCGATTTTCCCTGCGATTGTCTGGCAAGACAAGAGGAGTCAGGCGATTTGCCAAAGATTGAAATCTCATGAACCGTTTTTGCGAGAACGTACCGGGCTTGTGTTTGATCCGTACTTCTCAGGCACTAAAATCGCATGGCTTCTTGAACAACGACCCGAAATCGCAAGTGGGGTGAAGAGCGGGAAGGTGTTGTTTGGTACCATCGATACGTACCTGCTCTACAAGCTGACAGGGGGTGCAGGATTTGCAACCGAACCGAGCAACGCCTCGCGGACGCAGCTTTTTGATATTAGAGCAGGTAGGTTTGACCGCGAACTTTCGTCGCTTCTTGGACTCTCAAACCTTGACTGCTTGCCTGAGGTAAAGGACAGTGCGGGATCTTTTGGCAAAACATCGGGGCTTGGGTTTTTACCGGACGGAATTCCTATTACCGGGATTTTGGGAGATCAGCAGGCTGCTCTTGCCGGTCAGACTTGTTTTCGAGTTGGCGAAGCCAAGTGCACCTACGGGACGGGTGCCTTTATGCTGCTCAATACTGGTAAAACCTGCGAACTTTCGCGGTCGGGTCTCCTTACCACGGTGGCTTGGCGGCTTAATAGTGAGCTTACTTATGCCTTCGAAGGTTCGTCTTTTATCGCTGGGGCAAGCATTCAGTTTTTGCGCGATCAATTCAAATTCTTAACTTCAGCTTATGAGTCGGAATTTATTTCCAAGGGTCACCGCGGTGCCCCTGAGGTCTATTTTGTTCCTGCTCTTTCCGGGCTTGGTGCCCCCTATTGGAATGCAGATGCGCGCGGGGCGTTCTTTGGTTTGACCCGGGGAACCTCTCGGGAGCAAATGGTTAAAGCTGCCTTGGAGGGGATTGCGTTTTCTGTTGATGATCTTTATCAAGCCATGCTTAAGGATTTTCCCGCCGAGCGTCGGGTTCTTCGCGTCGATGGAGGCGCTGCCGCCAATGATTTTTTGATGCAGTTTCAGGCAAACATCTCGCAGGCAGAAGTTGATCGGCCTAAGATAATCGAAACGACTGCCTTTGGCGCAGCCCTTTTTGCGGGGCTTGGCGTCGGAATGTACCGGGATCTCTCAGATCTCGCGCATATGAGGGCATCCGATCATATTTTTACTCCAGATCAAAAAGCAGAAGCCATGGCACTGCGGGGTGAGCAGGTCAAAGGTTGGCAAAGGGCGATTCGGGCCGTGCAGGTGTTTAGTGGGGCATGAGCTGGTCCCGGCATAGAGAGGGCTGATTATTGAATGGATTTCCAGCGACTATGGCGATCGTTTTGTGGTTGATCGTACTCTCGGGAGTTTACAGCCGGTTTTGCTATGGGCTCGTGGACCGCTGGTCGCTTGTCGGTCTTGGCATTTTCACATTGCCGACACTTGTGTTAGGCCCATTGGTCTTGGTGATGGCACACCGGTGGTTGGGGATCAACCTTCTCTATCCCGTTCAACTTCTTGCTTCGGCAGATTCTCTGATCATCAAAGCTTTTGTGCCCTCGCTGATCTTGCTTTTGGCGAGCGGCTTGGCTTTTCGGATTCGGGCCAACCTGCATCGAGAATTTGCTTTGTGGAGCAGTCGGCCATTTGCTAACGCCGCCCGGGCTTTTGGATTTGATGCCAAAGAGCGGCTGCGGGGTTTGGTGATAAAAAAATCCTTGCTCGAGGCTTGGAGCGAGAGCATGCCCTGGCTTTTAGGAGAACTCTTTGTTGTAGAATGTGTCTTCAATGCTCCCGGTTTGGGGCTTGACTTGTGGCACAATGCCCGCACCAGGATGTTGGATGGTATGCTCATGGATATCTTGGGACTCGCTTTGATCTATTTGGGTATGGGGATTTTGTTGATCTTGAATTCGCGGTCTCTGGGACGCAAATTGTCCACTTACTTGTAGGCATCACATGGCTAAATTTGCTTCTAGTCTCAAGGCACGATCTCGTTCGCTGATTTTGATCGGATTTATTCTTTTTTTAGTCGGCGTTCCCTGTTTGCCTCTGTCGGGCAAAGTCGATCTCATGCATATGCTCGCTGGGCCATCATGGACTCATCCCTTTGGGACCGATGCCTTGGGGCGCGATTTTCTTTTGCGCCTCTACCAGAGTTTTTGGGATTCGATCGCTTTTTTATGGCTCTCAAGTCTTGGAGCTATGGTTTTGGGAGTCCTGCTTTTTCTCGGGTTGACGATTGCAGCAGAATGTTCCGGCCCGGCACAGAGTGTGGCAAGGCTGATTGATGGGTTGAGTATGACCCTGAGTGCGGTGCCGCTCGCTATTCTTACATTCTTCTGGTCCTGCTGGTTTGAGTATGCGGGGATTCAAAGTGTGATTCATGCCACAGTATGCGTGGTGATGCTTCGGACTTATTTGGGACTTAGGTCGTATTATGAGGCTGACCGTCATATTGAATACTGGCAAGCTCATAAAGCCATGGGTGGGCGTCTTGCGACGCGTCTTATCCGGTATGGTATGCTCGGGCACTGGCGGATGAGACTAGGAAATTTGGCGGCATTTCATTTGCGCGTGACCTTGCTCGCAGAAGTCGCTGTTAGTTACCTTGGCTTTGGAACGCAGGAGCCTCGAGCTTCGGTTGGAAATATCCTTGCGGCACATTTTGATACCTACTTGAAAGGCAGCGTTCATGCGTTGTTGCTTTCGATTGCGTTCTTGTTTTTTATAGCTGCGGTACCGAATGCGCTTTTTGGTTCGAAGAATTTTATTTTTTCTCGGACTTAGCATTGGCATTGATAGCCTTAGGTGCGGAGCTCGGCGTTGATGGCGTGCCGGCTTTTGGTTGGCTGGTAGGCTTGGGTGCTGTTTTATCGGTCTTTGACGCCGACCCTAGCAGCGCCGCGGCTTCTTTGGAGCCCTTTTTCTTGGCTTCTTCAAGCCAAAAGGCAGCCTTGGACGAGTCTTTTGGGATATGACCGCTTAGGTAGAATTTGCCAACTGCAAGCGCGGCGTTGGGATCTACCATATTACCTGCTTTTTTCAGGTACTTGGTGCCTTGGTCTGGATTTTTGGGCAGGTTGGGTCCGCCTTTGATCAGAATCTCCGCTGCTTTGATGTAGTCTTGGTAGTTGTCTTTGCCTAAGTTGCCTTCAAGAAAATCGAGCGCTTTGCGCAAGCTCTTGGCGGTCCCTTTTCCTGTCAAGTAGGCATCGGCAACGTATTTATTGGCATCTTTGATTCCTGCATGCGACGCATGACTCATTAGCTGAAATGTCTCAGCATAGGCATCTTCTTTGCCTTCTTTGTTTAATTCCATGCTCATAAGACCAGCCAAGTAATAACCTTCGGCGATCCCAAGTTGGGCCAAGGCTTTTGCGTGACGATATGCGTCGGTGAATTTGTTGTCACTCGCTGCCAGTGCGGCTTGGTAGATATGATCAAACTGAATGACCTTGGGGACAAGCTCGTGGCGCGCTTTCAAAAAAGGCTCTTCGCCCCGAATCATGTAGAGCTTGATGTACAGATCGTCTAGGTTTTTCGCATAACGCGTGACTAGTTCGGCCAGAGTTTTGCTCGATTCTGTTGTCTGTTTTTTGAGCGCCTCGGAGAGGGCTTCGGCTTTTTCGATCTCCTTGGATTTGTCCTCGACAACGAATCCACTTTTGCGCCAGAATTCGTGCCAATAGACCTCTGCTTTAATAGCTCGGCCTTTGCCATTCAGGATGAAATACACGTATTGCTGTAGGATTGTTCGGTCCTGAAGCGCGGCATCTATCGCTTTTTTGGCAATTTTAATTTCTACATAGTAGGTGTTGCATATTTGCACATAGCGGCGTTCTTTTTTTCGGCCGTTTAGCGTCCATTGAAATATGCTGCGCACGGCGCGGTCAACCTGGGTCTGTGAAAATGCTGGTGAAGATTTGCTGTAAAAATCGGCGGCAAGGAATTTGGCGTCTTCGGAGGGAGCATAAATTCTGGTCCATAATTTATCCTCCGCTGTCCCAATGGCCTCTGTAAGCAGGCTGCTTTGGGCAAAGGAAACGAGGTAGGTGCCGGAGTCTTGGACGCTTTCTTGAAACCAAGCTGGCTTAGCGCAGTCGGTCGCTGCGCGCGCATTGAATGTGGTTAGCGAAAGCATTACAATCGGAATGTATTTCATTTCCCCTCCCCCTTAGGATTTCGGCTGGATTGGGAGGCAAGATTAGAGGAAGAAGGTTTGAATTTTTATCATAACAGCAAATCTCTATGGTTAGCCTGTCAGATTGGGGCCTTACTATTGGGTATGAATTCAATAGCTTATTCTGAAATCGTTAATTCTCCTGAGGAAAAGGCCGATAAAGCGTTACGGGTCGGAGAAAGCGATCCGGGGCGAATGGTTTATATCGCGGGCATTATCAAGCTATACGATAAGACAATTGCTCAGAATCCGAAGGACCTCGATGTTCGCAAGCGATATATCGAGTTTCTTGAAAGCGTTCATCAGTCTGCTCGTGCGCTTGATGAACTGAAAAAACTCGCGGCGCTTGCTCCTGACGATGAGGAGGTCAAGAGCAAGATGGCCAAGTATGAAAAGCCTGCGGAGTCAGGCGACAAGGGGCAGACGAAACCCTCCATAAAGGGGGTGAAGAAGCCCTAGGCGGGGTATAATTGAAATTTAATCAGCTAAAATTTTTTGCTCTTGCGTGCCTAACGGCTCTCGCCATAGTTTATTTTCAGCATCATCCTCTTGCATTCTTTTCCGAAGAAAAGCAGGAGATGTCATCCAAAGCCAAAGCGAGCCCACCCGCAAAAAAAGCTGCTGCCAAGCCTGAATCCGAGCCGAAGCAAGATCCCGAGCCGCGTACCCAAGAATCCGAAAGTTATAGACCACAAAGTGAGAATAAGGCAAATTCATCGCCTGAGGAGGAGGTAGTTCACGAGGAAGAGGCTCAAAACAGCGAACCTCAAGACTCCGAACCATCTGTTCCCGCAGACGCGAACGTATTGGATGCTCCCAGGGAGCCAGAGAGCCAACCTGTTGAATCACGCGGTGCGGATCCAGCCAAGACCGCCAATCAACCAAACACGCCTGCTGCTAATCCCGCAGCTTCGGAACCATTGTATACTGATTTAGAAGGTCTGGATGAACCTTTGGCCGAAAATATCAATCCTGACGAGCTTTACGAACAAATCGTGCTTAATGAACCGGAGCGATTGATAGATCCAGAATTGGGCTACCGGATGCTAGATCGATTTATCGATAATGGCGACTACTCAATGGCGCGCGATACATACAATGTAATGATCTATAACGGGATCTTGGTCGGCGACGAAGAAAACGGCTGCTTGCGCGCGCGCATCGATCGTATGCACGAAAAAAAGACCAATCTTTTCTATCTTCTGAATTGCACCGGCACAAAGTAAAGATGAATGTCAGCCATGGACGTCGTTGATCCATGAAGGATTTCTGCAACGGCGATTGCCTTTTGATGGTTCCAATTTGGTCGTTGTCAAGAATATCAAGTATCGCTAGACAATGGCGCTATTAATGTTTAACGGTTGGGGGAATTTTGATGGTCAGTATGCAACGCAATGAATTAGACGAACTACTATCACAGGCTAGAAATTTGAATCAAATTCTTAGTCGTTTGACCGATGGATCCGATCTTGGAAAGGATGCTGATGTCAAAGTCGATGTGAAAGACGCCAGCATTATACCAAAGATGGCTATGATTGATAATAATGTGTATTGCGATCAATTCGTCATTCCGACAAAGAACAAATATCTCACTCAGTCGCTGTTTAGGATTTTCATGATGGATGCTGATCGGCGTTTCAGTAGGTTGGAACTTGCCGAAAAAGTCTACGCCGACTATCGAATTCATCGGTCGTCAGATCGGATGGTGAATTCGAAATTTCACAACATCGTGAAATTGATTAGTCGTGCGAGGTATTTGGCCGACGAGGCAACCAATGCAAACGGCTACCGATGGATTGAATGGTTTCCTGAAGACGTTCATGGGTGGACACTCTATCGATTGACGAATCGGTACATCCGCGAACGCGAACTTATGTTGCGCGCGGCCATAGACCCTCGTTATGGCCTGACAAACCGTTCGGTAAAGTGAAGCCGGGGGATAATCGGGTATCTCACTAGCCATATATGCGATGGCCGCTCGTTTCTAAGCATTGAGTGAGCTCCCAAGTTTTGCTAAGTAAAATAGCAATTGAGGTCAATTTGAGGTGCCTGATGAAACGCTGGGACGGTTGGGGCGAAGATTCTTATGAAATTCCGCTCGGAGAGCGCGCACGAGAGCTTTTGTTGAGTGAACTCGGCAGTAGCCATTCCCTATCAACCATGTCACTACAGCAGGTGGTCGAAGCCATTCCGGCGAGTAGGCTAGCTCCACATGAGCTTTGGGATATTGATCCTGAAATTCGGCTGCGGCATGCCCGCGGTCAAAGCATTCCTGATTGGTTGGCGGTGAAGAGCGGAAAGATTGGAGTGGTACCAGATGCGGTGGCGCAGCCAACCTCCAATGCCGAAGTCCGCAAGCTTTGTGAGATCGCGTCGGAGCGGGGGTATCGGCTGATTCCCTACGGTGGGGGTACTAGTGTGGTCGGACATGTGTCGGCCCTTCCATCGGATGCGCCGCAGATTACGGTATCTCTGCGCCGCATGAATCTATTGATAGATCTTGATACCGAGTCGCAGATTGCGACCCTCGGTGCTGGAGCCACGGGCCCCGAAGTAGAAGCACAGCTGCGCGGCCGTGGTTATACGCTTGGGCATTTTCCGCAGTCGTTTGAATTCTCGACGATCGGCGGCTGGGTGGTGACGCGCTCGTCGGGTCAGCAGTCGCTGCGCTATGGTCGCATTGAACAGCTTTTTGCTGGTGGGCATATCGAGACTCCGCGTGGTCCTCTCGATCTTTTAGATTTCCCTGCCTCGTCAGCAGGGCCTGACCTGAGGGAAGTTGTTCTAGGTTCTGAGGGCCGGGTTGGAATTCTAACCGAGGTAAAAGTTCGAGTCACACCGCTGGCCATGGAAGAGGATTTTTTTGGTGTGTTTTTTCCGTCGTGGGAAGCTGGGTTTCGGTGTGTTCAGGAGCTGGTTCAAAATCGTGTACCCCTCTCGATGTTGCGGCTTAGCAACCCTCAGGAGACAATGGTAAGTTTGGTGCTTGCCGGTCACGGTAAATTGGTGGGCTTATTGGAGACCTACCTTCGTCTGCGCGGGGCAGGCGATACCAAATGTCTGCTTATCATGGGGATTACGGGAGCTGCTGCTCAATGCCGCAGTTCGAGGCGTCAAGCAAGGACCATTATCCTCAAGCATCGCGGTGTCGGTACTGGGAAAATTCTGGGAAGCAAATGGGCGAAGGGTCGGTTTAGGATGCCGTATCTGCGCGAAAGCTTGTGGCAACAAGGCTATTTGGTGGATACCGTCGAAACAGCAACAAATTGGGGAAATGTTGATGGATTGATCAGCGCAGCCGAGGGCTCGATTCGGTCAACCTTGGCAGCTGATGGTGAAAAGGTGGTTGTCTATACCCATTTGTCGCATGTCTACCCTCAGGGATCCAGCTGTTATACGACCTATATTTTTCGGCCAGCTTCAACTTATGATGAGACCTACCAGCGCTGGCAACGTATTAAATCGGCAGTGTCGCTCGCAATCGTCGAACATGGCGGAACAATCAGCCATCAGCACGGCGTCGGCAAAGACCACAAACCGTTTCTCGCAAAAGAGAAAAATCCCCTTGGCATGACCTGGATCGAATCGATGATCAAAACCGCTGATCCCGGTGGGATACTAAACCCAGGAACTTTGCTATGATCTCGACGTCTCGAAGCGCATTGTTCAAAATTCTGCCTGAAAATTGGGACATTGTGGTGATTGGTGGTGGCATTACGGGGGTCGGCGTATTCAATGAAGCGACAAGGCGCGGGTTCAAGACTCTGCTGCTTGAAGCTCACGATTATGCTTCGGGCACGTCATCGAAATCTTCAAAAATGGTCCATGGTGGCTTAAGGTATTTGTCGCGAGGTCAAGTTCGATTGACCTCGCAGGCGTTGACAGAGCGTGAAAAGCTTTTGCGCGAGCTCCCAGGTCTCGTCAAGCCATTGAGCTATGTGTTCCCTCATTTTCGAGGCAAGTTTCCGCCACGCTGGGCGATGCGTTTTATAATTTGGTTGTATGATCGCCTTGCGGGGCGTAATTCTCGCCGATCGATACCGGAGCATGAGACGGGGTTTTGGTCGCCGCATCTTATTAAGGATCAGCTTAATGGTGCGATAGTATTTGAAGATGCGATCACGGACGATGTCAGGCTCGTTTTGAGAACACTCAAAGAAGGTCAGGCCCGAGGCGGCACTGCCTTAAACTACACGAAAGTTTCGGAATTTGTGTTAGGTGGCAAAGGTAATGTCGAGGGCGTCGAGTTTGTCTGCCAAGAGACAGGGCAAAAGCACAAAGCCTTGGCTAAGGTGGTAATCAATGCCACCGGGATTTGGTCAGATCGTTTGCGGGCTCTCCTTGGTTTTCCGGCTGCATTGCATCCCATGCGTGGGAGTCACATTGTTTTTCCGGCTCAGATATTACCACTTAGTGCCAGCATTAGTTTTTTTCATCCCGAAGACAACCGACCAATCTATGCCTATCCCTGGAACAACCGGACCCTGGTAGGAACCACCGATCTGCCTTATTCCGGTGCAGACTATGATCATATCGCCATGACTCGGGAGGAGTTTGAGTATTTCTTACGGGGGCTTAAGGTAGTGTTGCCTTCTTTGGAACTAAAGCCTGAAGACATCATTGCGACTTATTCAGGCTTGCGGGCGATTGTTACGGATGCCAATTCAAGTACAACCGAGGCAAAAGATCAGAAACGCGATCACGCAACTTTTTGGGAACGCAATTTGCTGTCCATAGCCGGCGGGAAATTGACGACGTTCCGCCCCATGGCAGAAGAAGCTTTGGCTATGATCGAAAAAGTCCTCCCTCAGGCGAAGACCCATGGTAGCTTTTTTGAACAACGCCCCAAACCGGAATCGCCATGGCTTTCAGAAGCCGACCGAATGCGACTTATGAGTTGCTATGGTCCTGATCTAGAAAAATTGCCTCTTTCAGGCGCGAATCCTTGGCGTCGCATCAGCGGTAGCGACCTGTATTGGGAGGAGCTAGAGTTTATGCTTGAGTGGGAACAAGTCGAACATCTAGACGACTTGATGCTCAGGCGTACCCGACTTGGCTTGATTATGCGCGGTGGTGGCGAAGCGCTATTCTCCGAGCTTGAACCGATAGTTTGCCAGAAACTTGGCTGGGATAAGGTGCGCTGGACGACCGAGCTAGCTCGTTATCAGTCTGTTTGGCAAGAACAATTCTCGCTCGTCCATTGATGTGATTTTGCTGCAGTATCTAACCCTACTGCGCTAAATCGACGATTGCTGCGTTGCACCCAAATGTAAACTGCGGTTTTTTCCCTGCCGCGCGCCTTGCCCTCCCCGACTTAACGCAGTAGGGCTAAGCCTTCGGCTGGCGCGGCTTTTGTGCGTGTGATTCGAGCGCCAACCCTGCCAATGCAAAGCTCATCAATCCTTTTGCCCCGCCAAGGAAGAAATTCAGGAGCGAACCAAATAGGTGGTATTTCTTGGTTGTATAAGGGTACCAGTTGGCTTCGATTTTTTTCGATTGCTTATCGACAATGACAGATTTGACATTGCAGAGGGCCTGCAGTCCTTTGGTTCCCTTAATCCGTCCTATTCCTGAGTTTTTGGTGCCACCGAATGGTAGTGCCGTATTGCCTTCTGTTAGCATCACGTTGTTGATTGACACACAGCCTGTTTCGAGTTTGCGGGTCACGCGGTCGGCACGTGCAAGGTCCTTCGTCCAGACGCTGGCGCTCAGACCAAATTCGGAGTCATTGGCTTTTGCCACCGCTTCGTCTTCGGTATGAAAGGTATCGACTACCACGACGGGGCCAAAGATTTCTTCTTGGGTAATTAGCATTTCTGGTGTGACATTAGTGATCACAGTCGCCGGATAGTCGAAGCTCTGGCCATCCCATTTACCGCCGATCAAGACATTGGCTCCTTTAGCTGCCGCGTCTTTGACAAGGTTGTGCACTTTTTCCGCTTGGGCCAGGACTGTCATCTTTCCCATATCGACATTGAGTGGATTGGTATCATTTGTGACTAGCTCTCGGGTTTTTTGGAGAAATGCTGCGATAAATTTCTCGTAGATCGTATCTTGAACATAGATGCGTTCAACCGAAGTGCATGACTGGCCGGCATTGGTAAATGATCCCCAGACCGCTCCTGCCACGGTGCGACCCAAGTCGATGTCGTCAAAAACAATCATGGGGTCTTTGCTACCTAGTTCGAGTTCGACTGGGATCAGATTTCGGCTTGCGAGTTCCATCACTCTTTTGCCGGTGGCGACGCTTCCGGTGAATGAAATATAGTCTGGTTTTGCGGCGATCGCTTTGGCGCCAACCTCGCCATCGCCATAAAGAACCTGGATGGCATTGGTCGGAAATTGGCTCTTGCTCAAAAGTTTTTCAATCAGGCCCTGCATGGGAGTGTATTCTGATGGCTTTATGATCGTAGCGTTGCCCGCGACAAATGAAAAGAGGCTCGGGATCACGGCTTGATACAGAGGGTAGTTCCAGGGGGTGATGACCAAAACCGTGCCACGGGGTTCGTAATAGATTTTTGAAACTTTTCCAAGCAGCGTGAGCGGTGTCGGTACTTTTTCATCCGAAAGCGCGGCTCTGCCATGATTGGTGAGCCAGGCAATAGCATCTGAAATACCGAAAATTTCGGAGGCCAGGGCATCGGTGCGAGATTTTCCAGTCTCTTCCTGAAGCTTGATAACGAGGTTTTCTTTTTCTAGAAGAATGATTTTTTGAAAATCCTTAACAATCGCTAAACGCTGGTCGATGCTCAAGCCTCTAATAGCGCGCTGTGCTGTGCGGGCTTCATGAAAAACAGAATTGATCATGTCATCGGTGCGGTCGTAAGTTCTGTGGGACGCTTCGGGACGAACCGTCTTTGGAGCGACTTTGGAGCCTTGAAATGCCGGAGTTTCGGTGTTCATAAATCTTCCTTTAAGGACGTAGCAGGAATCGAATTATTTTTTGCTTCCAACCTGAACCAGGAGGATAGCGAACAGGGACATCGATACGTGAGCTTTGACTTAGGATTGCTTTGCGATGACTGAAGGTGTCAAAACTATATTGGCCGTGGTAGGCACCTATTCCGCTCCCGCCAACGCCGCCGAAAGGCAGATTGGTATTGACAAGATGGATTATCGCGTCATTGATACAGCCTCCGCCGAACGAAAGTTCGTTCTCAATGCGCCGGATATTTGAGGGGTTGTTGCCAAAGTAATAGAGTGCGAGCGGTTTGTCTAAGGTCTTG
>CAZOSN010000082.1:0-1546 GCA_964582405.1 uncultured Oligoflexales bacterium
ATCCCCGGCCATACGTCCGGTCAAACTCCTCGATCTCATCCGTATCTTTTTTAGAAAGACCTGGTGGTGTGACCGCCGCCGTCACGACGTCCTGCGACAGCCGGGCACGCTGAATCTCATGCCGTGTGACGTGTCCGGTGCCGACTCGAAATTCCGCAAACGGCTCATTGAGTGCTGCCAGAACTCCCGAAAATCGAAGGGGCTGATTGTTTTGATCCAGCAGCAAAGCAAATGCAGGCCGCTTTAAGTTGAATAGCTTCTTTAAGGATGGCCTTAAAAGCTTGCATAGAACAATCTCCCAGCTCGCAGTGTTAAAGATCGGAAATAGGTAAAAAACCTTAAGGTCATTTTTCTCGGCGGCGGTGGCCTCTAAAGAAAATCCCGAATTTTCCGAATCCTTATCGGGTCAAATGGCGCAATGGAAGGCGCATGATTAAGTTTTTAAGCCTTATATCTATCTGCTTCCTCTGGTCATCATTGGGTTTTTCCGAAACTTTTGATGCGTTGCACGATCATTCCTTGGGCTATGATTCCGTAACCCCAAAATCGCGCGGAGGCGTGTATATTCAGTCAGATGCCTATCTGGTCGATGGCAAAATCACGACGCTACCTGTAAATACGGTCACCTATGACAGGACCGCAGTCAATGAAACCCGGCTTTCGACCAATGTCCCCTTTTCCAATAGGCTCAGTTCCAACTTTTCGCTTTTTTCCAAGGTCAACTATCAGAAAATCGAAGGGGCTGTCGAACCGAGAAAAATCGACGAACGCAAATGGATTGAGGCGAAAGGAACGTTGGAATTCACCGTGGTGACGGCCAGTCGGTTGGAGCTTTTTGTGGGGGCGACATATCTGTACATTCCGGCCTATGAAACGACCTCGGCATCATTGAGTGTCTCGACCAAAACCTCTGTCGGCAAAGTTGGTTTTCCAATTCCGCATTTTGGAGTCATGAAGCATTCCAACTCGCTCGAGGGGGGATTATTTTATATCCAGGGCGGCCAAAGAGATCGGACTTTGCGAAAAACTGTTTCCGAATCTGATGACATACTGATTTTTTCAGAAACCGTTTATGAACCGACGGTGGTCGCGGCTTTTGCAAAACTCAAAGCGGGGTCTGGCAGTTTTTTTTCTGAATTTGCAGCCGTGCAGGCCAGCGAAGGCGGACCCAAAACTGATAACGGCGATACCGAGCTTGAGGATTACCAACGATTGCGCCTGATCTACTATGCACCACTTGGCTGGCTCGGCCTGAAAGCAGGCTTAACCCATCGAACTTTGTCGTACGCCGACAACCGCAATGTCGGGATCGAAACGATGCCAATGTCCGCCTTGACGCTGAAGCTTCTTGGAGGGGGAGAATTCTCGAATGGCTTTATTGGCATCATCGGAGCCTATGGCCGCGACGGCCAGAGCTTAAGGGAGTTTAATGCCAAGTATCAGGTATTTGCCTTTGGTGGAAGCGTCGGTCTCAACCTCACCTTTTAAGGGTCTTTCCGAGAGCTAGATATACCATGTAGAGTCAAACAAATAGAGTCAAACAAAT
>CAZOSN010000082.1:1646-19739 GCA_964582405.1 uncultured Oligoflexales bacterium
AGAGTCAATCAAATAGAGTCAATCAAATAGAGTCAATCAAATAGAGTCAATCAAATAGAGTCAATCAAAACGGATTTGCGCAAGCGGGGCGGACTGAGCGACGCTATCAGGCTTAACACAGCAGGGTTATCCGCTGGCGCGAAAATGCTCTGTGATCAGAAATCCAATTGCGAATAATGGCCTCTATTGATAGGCTTGTTGCTATTTCTATGCTTTCGATCAGATATTTTGGCTTCGCACTGAGTTGCCGAATGCGCTCTGTAAACCAAGTGTGACCGGAGATGAGGGAAAGCTACTGTTTGTTATCTAAAGGCGGTGTGACTGGATCTCGAATCCTAAAACACCTTCCCTAGCCTCGAGGCAAGTAAGGTTTGATTAGCAGGACATTCCACGTCGTGATCCCCTGTTACAATGAAGCGAACCGGCTTGATTTGGCAAGCGTCGTTCGGTTTCTTGATGCAGAACCTTCGGTTTATTTCGCGTTTGTTGATGACGGTAGTCGGGATCAAACCGCTGAAATCCTCGATGCTTTCGTTAAGACTAACCCACGATGTCAACTGATCAGGATGCCTCACAATGTCGGCAAAAGCGAGGCCGTGCGACGAGGAATGCTCGCAGTGCTCGAACAAGGTGCCGAGGGGTACATTGGTTTTCTTGATGCTGATTTTTCTACACCTCTCTCGGAGCTAGGACATTTTTCTAATGTTTTTGAAGTGTTCCAAGATGTCTGGTTGGTCATGGGCTCTCGAGTTAAGCTCTTAGGTCGAAAAGTCGAGCGCAAGCGGCTGAGGCACTATCTAGGGCGTTTGTTCGCCACCTTTGCATCGATGTCGCTTAATCTGTCGGTCTATGATACCCAGTGCGGCGCAAAATTTTTTGTGGTATGGCCGGGGCTAAAAGACCTTCTAGCGGAACCGTTTATGAGCCGCTGGATTTTTGATGTCGAACTCATCGCTCGTTTTTTGATCGCTGTGCCGAATGCAGAAGCGAGAATCTATGAGCTACCGCTCAATCACTGGGAGGATATCGGGGGCTCCAAATTAAAGATCACCGATTTTTTTCGAGCTTTTTTTGAGTTAGGACTAATTTACCTATGGAAAAGGCGTCGCGAGGCGCGAGCCGCAATAGATGCGCGATACGGAAAAAGCAGCAGCTTGCGTACGGGTAAATGAGGATCTTTTCCCCAAACGCAACGCAGCAATCGTCTATCCACCGTATTGGGGTTAATGTGCCAGGACTTGCGCCGATTGGATTTCATGCAGCACGCCCCCTAGGGAAGTCAGGTCGTTGGTGCTAGGAGTCAGGATGCCAACCGGTAGCTTTCTCAGGCGCTGCAGTCGGGCTTTTGCATAGGCGAGTTGAAGCGCGAACGATGGATCCCTTTGAGCCAGTTGGCAAACCGCGCCGACAACCTGAAAGCGATTTTTGTAGTCCACGATGACCAAATCATGACCTGCTCGAAGAGCTTTGATTACCGCGCTTCCTTGATCATAATGTTTGTCGATTGCATCCATGCCGAACGCATCCGTGATAACGATCCCTTCATAACCCAGTTTTTGGCGCAAATGACTCTGAATCATGCATGAAGAAAGTGAGGCGGGTTCGATTCCGCATATTTGGGGATAGGATACATGAGCGCTCATCACAGACCATGCTGTTTTCAAAGCAGAGCGGTAAGGAACCAACTCGGTTTGATACAACTCTGATTCTGAGAGCTGGATTTCCACTTGGCGTTTGTGGGTGTCAAACGTTGTCCGACCGTGACCTGGAAAATGCTTGAGCGTCGCGATAAGCCCGGAGTCTTGCAGGCCCTTCACGAACGCTTCGGTATGTTCGGCGGTCACAGCTGGGTCTTGTGAAAAGCCCCGAAGCAGACCCGTTATAACAGGATTTCCAGGATAGGCGATATCGGCCACCGGCGCTAGGTTCCAGTCCACACCGTAGGACTTAAGCTCATATCCAATATGCCGCGCTAGTTGATAGGTCAATTTCGGCTGTCCTATTTGGCCCAGGCGTGATGCTGATGGGATGGCGAAGAATCCCTGCTGAGGCGTGAGTGCTTGTATGCGCCCTCCTTCCTGATCGATCGCAATCAGTGATCCGCTTGCATTCTTGATGTCTGAGAAAAACCGCTGAACTGCGGATTTGTTGTGAAGATGGGCAATTTGGTGTTTGAGAACCACAGTGGCCCCTGGATGAGTCTGACGGATAAAGTCGAGATACTCGAGTCTCACAGAAGGCATGATGAGATTGTCGGGTGTGGTCACCATCAGCCAATGCAAATCCGCCTCGGGGCAGGCTAAAGCCGCGTGATTGAGGAAAACTAGAATTATCCAGGTAACAACTGTGTATTTCATAACTTACTCTCCCCGACTTTGGGGATCGGCAAATTACGAAATTGGTTAAGAAACGATCCAATATAGCTCTGTTTTTCTTGGATTTAATTTCGCACAGAGGGCCACGTGACTAGCGGCGTTAGTCGGATTCAGGTGGCTGGTTCCAAAATCCCGGCTTGATAGGATCCGAGAACTTTGAGGTATTCCGTTATCTCCGTCAAATGACTCAGGGCCTTGGAATCGGCCGGCCCTGCAAAGTCCAAATAAAAAAGGTACTGCCACGGGCTTCCCGCAATCGGTCTTGACTCGATTTTTAGAAGATCGATATCGCGGATTGCAAATATGCTCAGGCATTTGTAAAGGCAACCCGGAATATTTTTGAGGGCGAAGACTATGGAGGTCTTGTAGTCTGAGTCTTTTTTGCTGCGCCCCCAATCTTTGCCTGATGCCTTGCGGATCAGGAGGAACCGGGTGTAGTTGTATTCGTGATCTTGAATGTTTTCGTCAAGTATCTGCAGCCCATAGCGGGTGGCTGCAAATCGGCTGGCGATCGCTGCCTGGGTTGGATTGCCGTCTTCGGCAACTTTGCAAGCAGAGCCCGCTGTATCAAAATACGGCTTGACCACCACGTTTGATTTTTTTCGCAGGTAACTTGCGCATTGCGCAAGTGCCTGCGGGTGAGAGTACACGCTGCGTATATTTTTTAGGCTTGCTCCTTCGGGCGCAAGGAGGCAGTGCTCGATCTTGAGGTAACGCTCCCCGCAAATAGACACCTTTCGTTCCTGCAGGAGGTCATAGTTTTGATGGATGCTGCCTGCAGATGAATTTTCGATCGGGATCATGCCATAGTCTGCTTTTCCAGATTCGACTTGCAAGAATACTTTGGGAAAGTCGGTCAGGGGAAGCGTCTTGATTTTTCGACTGCCAAAGTGTGCCCTAGCGGCAAGTTCGCTATAGGCACCACTGACACCTTGAAAAGCAATAATTTTCACGGATTCCCCATCTGTCAGATTTGACTAGTACCCCTTCATCATTGATTTTGGGTGTTGGCAGCCCATCTGCCGTCCATCTTGCGCCGAATCAGATCGGCAAAAATGCTCGAATTAGCGCTGCTAGTCCTGCGCTTTTTGCCGATCCGATTCGACTCAATCTGAACAACATCTGGACTACCAACACCCAAAATCAGCCCTGACAGCCCACTAGGCCAGACGCTCATAAGCAGGGAGCGTCAGGAACTCGCAAAACTCCTTTTGCAAAACCAAGGTATCGAGGAGATCGGCTGCAGCGCTGTAGGCGCTGGGATTGTCGCGCCGTAGGATCGCAAGCTCAGTGTTTCGTAGTTCGTTGTAATAGGCGGAATCAAATACGGGGCCATCCTGAATCTTTGCTTTGGTATGCAACCATTGCCAAAGCTGCGCCCGCGAGATTTCGGCTGTGGCCGCATCCTCCATGAGATTGTAGAGGGCAACGGCACCCTGACCTTTGAGCCAATGGTCTATGTACTGGATGGCGACACGGATGTTGGTTTTGATCCCTTCCACGGTGACGGAGCCTTGGGGAATTTCGAGATTGAGAAGATCGCGTTGACTGGCTGAGACATCCTCGCGCTGGCGGTCTTTTTGGTTGAGCCTCCCCTTAAGCACGAGCGCAAATTGCTCGCGTGCTACATCTGCGAGATCTGGATGCGCGATCCAGGTCCCATCAAAACCGGCTTCGGCCTCGCGTTTTTTGTCAGCGCGAACCTTGGCAACAGCGGCTTCGTTGACGGCTTGATCGTGCCTGCTTGGGATGAAAGCAGCCATACCGCCCATCGCATGAGCGCCGCGCTTGTGACAGGTCTTAACCAGGAGTTCAGCATAGGATTTCATGAAAGGCGAGGTCATGGTAACCTGCGACCTATCGGGAAGTATTTTGTCGGCATGATTTCTGAACTTTTTGATGATGCTGAAGATATAATCCCAGCGGCCAGCGTTAAGACCCGAAGAATGCTCCCTAAGTTCGTAGAGAATTTCGTCCATCTCAAACGCGGCTAGGATCGTTTCAATGAGGACTGTTGCTTTGACGCTTCCCTGAGGGATACCCAATTCATTCTGAGCAAATACAAAGACATCGTTCCAAAGGCGCGCCTCGAGGTGCGATTCCAGTTTGGGTAGATAGAGGTATGGTCCGGATCCCTGCTCCAGCCTTTCAGCCGCATTGTGGAAAAAATACAGACCAAAATCGACCAAACTACCCGACATAGGTTCGTCTCCGACGGTCAGATGTTTTTCGTCGAGATGAAAGCCTCGGGGACGCACAATCAGGGTAGCGATCTTGGGATTGAGACTGTAGGTTTTAGCTTTTGAGGAATCGTTGAATTCAAGAGTTCGTCGCACAGCGTTTTGGATATTGATCTGGCCTTCGATGACGTTCTCCCATGTGGGTGAGAGTGCGTCTTCAAGATCGGCCATAAAACTATTCACATTAGCGTTGAGGGCGTTGATCATCATTTTGGCATCAGCGGGGCCAGTGATCTCGACTTGACGGTTTTCAAGGTCGGATCGAATGGGGGCTATGGTCCATGATCCTTCACGAACGGATTTAGTCGAGGCAAGAAAGTCAGGTAACTCTCCGTTATTAATAGATATTTGTCGTTTTCGTCGCGCCTCTAGAAGCTCTAACCTGCGGGGATTAAATTTTTGGTGTAGCTTGTGCAAGAAAGCTAGAGCATCAGGGGTCAAAACCGATTGGCTGTAAGTTGGATTCAGTGGTCCCTTAACTTTGACAAGGCTCATAAAGATCTCCTGATCGGGCGAAGTAGCATTTAAATTGAGGATCAGCTATAAACTGCGCTCCGGTTCTCGGGTCGCCTTGCCAGAAAACCTCCTGGCTATTTATGAGTTGGCCTCTGGATTTTTATGGCATCTTTGAGGAATAAATTCCACTAGACATTGATTTTTGCTGGCGAAGTGCTGAATATGGTGTCTAGAGCAGATCATGTGATGGGAGTGCAATGACAGACGAAGTAGCGCGTTCAGGGTTTGAGTCCCTACCGGTAGGATCAGCGGCGATTGTGGTTGGGGTTCACCTGCCAGATGATGATGCCGATTCCAAAGAAGACCTCGATGAGCTTGCGTCATTGCTCAAGACGCTTGCGATTCCCGAAAAAGCGAGGGTTACGCAAAAGCGCGATAGGCTAAACCCCAAGTGCCTTATCGGCGAAGGCAAAGCTCTGGAGATCAAGGCGTTGGCGGCAGAAGTCGGAGCCGATATGGTGGTCTTTGATCGGCCGTTGTCCGGCCCGCAGGTGAAAAACCTAGAAGCCCTGTGTGGTCTTGCGATCTATGATCGCACGGGCATTATTCTCGAGATTTTTTCCCGCCATGCTAGGACTAAGCAGGCTAAGATCCAGGTTGAGATCGCTCAGCTTGAGTATGTATTGCCGCGCCTGTCTGGGGCCTGGACGCACTTTCAAAGGCAACAGGGCGGCGGCGTGCATTCTCGGGGTATGGGTGAAAAGCAGATCGAAATCGACAGGCGGCGCGCGCGCGAGCGAATCGCGCGCTTGCAGCAAAAACTTGTGACGATTCAAAAAGAGTGTGGCACGCGGCGCAAGCTGCGTGAGGGCGAATGGAAGGTTGCGCTTGTGGGCTACACCAATAGCGGCAAAACCACCCTAATGAAGGGACTAACCCGCAGTACCATGAATGGTCAGGACGAACTGTTTGCAACGCTAGACACGCAGGTCAAAGTAATCGATCCGAAAACCCGCCCCAAAATCCTGATTTCAGACACGGTTGGCTTTATCCGCAATTTGCCCCATGGTCTTATCGAATCGTTTAAATCGACCCTCGCTGAGGTTGCCGAGGCTGATCTCATTGTGCACGTTGTCGATGTATCCCATGAAAATTACAGGGCGCACATGGTCACGACCGACCAGGTTTTGAAAGATATTGGCGCAGGTGATATCCCGGTTTTCTATGCCTTTAACAAACTAGATCAGCTGGATGATCGGATTCTGCCGCGAATCCTTCGTGGTATCTACCCCTACAGCCTGGTGATGAGTAGCTTTAATCATAATGATACTGAGCTGTTACGTGATCGCATCTACCAGTTCTTCAAGAGATATCTGATTGACGCTGTCTTGAATGTGCCGATAGACGATTATGCTGGGCAATCTTCTGTTTTTGCCCATTGCTTAATAACCAACTCTGACTATACTGACCCCTCACAAGTCACTTTTACTGTGAGAGCGACCGAACCCGTTTTAAGCAAGCTCCGCAGTT
The DNA here is from genome assembly GCA_964582405.1 of uncultured Oligoflexales bacterium. Taxonomy (GTDB): domain Bacteria; phylum Bdellovibrionota_B; class Oligoflexia; order Oligoflexales; family Oligoflexaceae; genus CAZOSN01. The sequence goes on from CAZOSN010000082.1 coordinate 8,248, forward strand.
ACCACAAGGACTGAACGGACGCGCCATGAACTACATCGAGCTTGACCAGAGGTTCTATACCGCTGCCCTCAATCAAGACGCACAAGAACTAGAAGATGAGGCTCGTGCGGCTCTAGCAGGAATCAAGGAAGCAACCTGTCTGGGTAAGGAGTTTCTGGGTTGGTACCACTATCCTCGCACGCGTGGCTTCGAGGATGCGGCGAGGATTCGAGCATTTCAGGAGAGTTTCCCGACCGACTTTGATCTTGTGGTTGTGGTTGGCATCGGCGGTTCCTACCTGGGCGCGCGTGCGGTGTATGAGGCTCTGTCGCATACCTACCTCGGTCAGACCCGTGCCGCACGGGGCACAAATAAGAAGCAGATTGTTTTTGCTGGTCACCATTTAAGTGAAGGCGATCTCCTCGACCTGCTTGATCTCTTGGATACACGGCTGCCGGTCATCAATGTGATATCAAAGTCCGGCTATACCACCGAACCCGCGATTGCGTTCCGCATTCTACGCAATTATATGGAAGCACGCTTTGGTGCTGCCGAAGCCAACCGCAGAATGATCATAACCACCGATGCTGAATCGGGCGCTCTTCGCCAGTTGGCTCATGAGAAGGGCCTTGCGTCATTTGCTGTTCCCCATGACGTTGGTGGTCGATATTCGGTTATGACACCTGTGGGTCTCCTTCCGCTTGCTCTCGCTGGATTCTCTATCGAGTCTATGCTTGAGGGCGCCGAGCAAGTATTCCTTGAACTCGATGAGGTTTATGCGGACCGGGCTAAATCTCACCCGGCGTTGACTTATGCAGCTTGCCGTATGGCGGCCTATGAGGCAGGGAAGCGCGTCGAGCTTCTTGCTTACACCAACCCTAAGTTGCGAACATTCACCGAATGGTGGAAGCAGTTGTTTGGTGAATCCGAGGGCAAGCAAGGCAAGGGTATTTTCCCATCCGGCCTGGCTTATACCACAGATCTCCACTCGCTGGGCCAGTTGGTTCAATCCGGTGAGCGCAATCTCATCGAGACTTTTTTAACTTTCGGTGGGACTGCTCCCGAATTTGGTGCCCGCAAAACCCGTCTTGTCGTACCCAAGGTAGCCGACAATTTGGATCAGCTCGACTATCTGGTAGGTCATTCTCTCGACGATATCAACGCGGCAGCAGAAAAAGGTACCAAAATTGCTCATCACGACGGCGGCGTCCCCTGCCTCGAACTCAAAGTCCGAAGCTTTGACGAACGCGGACTCGGTGCTTTGTTCGCGTTCTTCGAAGCATCCTGCGCCGTGAGTGGTGCTCTGCTGCACGTCAACCCATTCGATCAACCTGGCGTTGAAACCTACAAGAACAACCTATTTGGCCTTTTGGGCAAGCCTGGATTTGAGGATTTAGGCCAACAGCTGTTACGCCGCTTCGATCCCGTCAACTAATTCTGCCAGAGGTTACTAGTTTGTCGCATCAGCCTAAAACATTTGTAATTTCAGCGCCTTCCGGTACTGGTAAGACGACTCTCAACCGCCGCCTCGTTGAAGAACACCCTGATGTCGAGATTTCGATTTCACACACGACCCGCGCGAGGCGCGAAAAAGAGATAGAAGGGGTTCATTACTACTATGTGAATGAGGCTAAATTTCAGGATATTATCAATCAAAACAGATTCTTGGAGTGGGCTAACGTTCACGGCAACCTTTATGGAACCACGATTAACGAAATTCACCGGATTAAGAATCTGGGTAAATCCCCGCTGCTGGAGATCGATGTCCAAGGCTGGCAAAAGGTTCGGACCAAGCTGAGCAATTCTGTCGCTGTGTTCATTCTCCCACCCAGTTTGGCCGAGCTCTGGCAGCGGCTTGAACTGCGCGGTTCCGACGCAATATCGACGCGTTGGCTAAGATTCAAAAATGCCTTTGAAGAGATCGAAAAAGCTGACCATTACGATTACTTTATTGTCAATGACGATTTAGAAAAAGCTTATGCCGAGCTTGAATCGATTGTCATATTGGGAAGAAAAGGCTCTAATGGTCCTTCTGAGGGCCAGATGCTTTGTGACCAGTTAAAGAACGAATTCAAGAATGCCGACTGGATACAACAGTTGAATATGAGAATGAAAAAATCTGTGTGAAGCGGGCTCACGAGAGCTAGATCTAGCATGACCGACAAAATCGAACCAGCCCAAGTTGAGGCAGGAGCGCAATCACCTGAAGCCGTGTCTAAGGCTTATCAGGACCTATTGACTGAAGCGCGCAAGATCATAAAACCGGCTGATCTTCCGTTGATCGACACCGCAGTTCAATTTGCCACGCGCTGCCACTCGGGGCAAATGCGCCGGTCAGGTGAACCATACATCACCCATCCTCTTGAAGTGGCGACGATTGTCTGCACTCTCAGACTTGATATCTCATCGGTCCTTGCCGCGATCCTGCATGACACAGTCGAAGACACCCCATGCACCCTGGAGGATATCGACAAAGCCTATGGCAGTGAGGTAGCTAGCCTGGTTGATGGCCTAACCAAGTTAGGTAAAATTGAATTCCAGAGCAAGCAGGAGCGATTGGCGGAGAATTTCCGCAAAATGATTCTCGCCATGTCCAAGGATTTGCGAGTCATCCTGATTAAGCTATGCGATCGCACCCACAATATGCGCACTATCGAGTCGTTGAGTCCCGACAAAAGAAGGCGAATCGCTCAAGAAACGCTGGATATTTACGCCCCATTGGCAAACAGGCTCGGGGTCTACAATATCAAGAGCGAACTTGAAGATCTTTGCTTGCGAGAGCTGAAGCCGGATATCTACCGAGAAATTCGTCAAAAAGTTTCGTCAAAGAAATCCGAACGTCAAGCTTATATCAATGAAGTCAATAGCATCCTAGATTATGAGCTTAAGAAGTATGGGTTCAAGGATGCCGTGGTTTATGGTCGACCCAAGCATTTTTACTCCATCTATAAAAAGATGATAGAACGCCATCTAGACTTCGAAGACATTCACGATCTGTTTGCCTTTCGCATCATCGTCAATTCGATCAAAGACTGCTACGAGGCATTAGGCGTCGTTCATGCAATGTGGAAACCGATGCCAGGTAGATTCAAAGACTATATAGCGATGCCTAAGGCCAACATGTATCAGTCTTTGCACACGACCGTAATCAGACCCAATGGTGAGCCTGCAGAGATTCAGATCCGTACCCGTGAAATGCACCAGACCTGCGAATTTGGGGTTGCCGCGCACTGGACTTACAAAGAGAATCGCGAGGGAGCCAACACTCAGAGTACAGACCTCAATAAGTTTTCCTGGCTTAGGCAAATCGTCGAATGGCAAAGGGAGCTTTCCGATCCGGACGAGTTCCTGGAGGCGGTAAAAGTCGATCTGTTCGACGAAGAGATTTTTGTATTTACCCCCAAAGGCGATGTCATCTCTCTACCTACCAAAGCAACTGCTTTGGATTTCGCCTTTGCCGTCCACAGCAATGTCGGCCTAAAGACAATTGGCGCCAAGGTTAATGGCCGCATCGTACCCATCAAAAAGCCGCTTCGTTCGGGTGATATCGTCGAGGTCCTGACCTCTCCCAATCAAAAACCAAGCAAAGATTGGCTGAGTTTTGTCATCACCGCCAAGGCTCGCAACAAGATCCGCTCGTTTCTACGCAGCGAACAGCGGCAGAAGAGCAAGGTCATTGGCAAAGAGTTTTTGGCTATCGAATTGGAAAAACACCATCTTTCGATGGACGACTTCGAGAAAAGCGGCGGCAAAGACAAGCTAACCAAGCTTGCTCGCGAAAGCACCTTTGATGATGTTTTGATTTCTTTGGGCTATGGCAAGGTTGATGCAGCGGAGCTATTCAAAAAGGCATTCCCAGAGGCGCCAAAAAACGAGTCGATAGAACAGCAAATGCAATCGGCAGAGGTTATAACCAAAAAGCCCGATCAACTCCGCAAGGGCCCCCAAAAAGGGATTTTGGTCTCAGGGCACGATGATGTGATGGTATCGATGGGGCGCTGTTGCGCGCCATTGCCGGGAGAGCAGCTGATAGGATTTATCACACGAGGGCGCGGGGTCACAATTCATCGCCACGATTGCCCGCGCGCGCTTGATATGGACCCTGCGCGGCGGATTGATGTTGAGTGGGGTTCAGAGTCTGGTCTGCAAGGCAATGTCCACCGAGTTCAGATAGCGATCACAACTCAGGATCGGCCTGGGGTATTGGCCGAGGTGACAAACACCATCGCGGCCTCAGGCGCCAACATCCTATCTGCTGATGCCAAAGTATCGACCGATCTGTCGGGAAAGCTCAATTTTGAGATAGGACTCAAGGATCTAAGTCAGCTTGAAAAAGTCATAAGCCAGTTGGAAAAAATTCCCGCCGTTATGAATGTTCAACGGCAAAATCAAACTAAACCCAAAAGAACACGGCATTCCGGGAGACGATAATGAAAAAATTCGTGCTGGCTATGGCAATATTCGCATCGCAATTTGCTTTTATGGAACCTGAGCACTCGACTTTAGAGGCAAAAGCAACCCCGAAGCCAGATGGAGTAGAATTGGCATTCAAGGTTGCCCCTAAGTCCGGAATGAAGCTTACTCAAGATGGACCTTGGGAAATAACGCTGACCGACGCCGTGGGCCTTGGTTTTGTGGGTGATCAACTTAAGGTCGATGCCAAGGCCTATGATCATGAGCTGCCAGGATTTAAGATCAAGGCGTCAAAACTTACAAAATCTGATGGAACCGTGTCCTACAAACTCCGGGCCTTTGTTTGCACCGAGGACAAGACCCGATGTTTTCCAGAGCTGCACCATGGCAAACTCTCGTGGCAGGCTAAGTGAGCCTTGGCCGCTAGTGAGGTGAATCAGTAATTTCCTACCATAATTGAACTCCAGGTGATGGAAGCGCAGGTCCAACGTAGGCAGAGATCGACCAGGGAGTTCTCAGACGGATCCTAACCCTGCTGCGTTAAGTCGGGGAGTGCAAGGCGCGCGGCAGGGAAAAAACCGCAGTTTACATTTGGGTAAATGAGGATTTTTTCCCTGCAAGCAACGCAGCAATCATCGACGTAACGCAGTAGGGCTAATCCAAAGGTCTTAAGATCGCCCCTATGATCATGGCAAAGTGCATATCCATCGAACGATCAAATTCTCCCACGAAGAGATCAAGGTCCCGACTCGTTCGGCAGAAATAGGTGATATAGTCCATCATTATCTTATTGTGACTTACGTCAACAGTGGCATGCTCCTCGATAAAAGTCATGGCCTCTTTTGGGACTCCAGCTTGACTTAAGCGTTCGAGGTAGATATGGCCGCGTGTGGTTGGCAGATGCTCGACATGGTAGAGATAGGCAAGGTAGCGGATAGGATTGGGATCATCTGCAAGCTGGTAGGTATAGTCGATCAAGGCCTGGGTCGCCGCGAGCGGTTTCCCGGTTATTGCCAGGTTCGGGTCGCCACCGACATGAGCAAAATCATTGAGAGCCAGGAGGTCATGCTTGACCTCGCTCAAGGCATGCCTAACCATTTTCCGAAACAGGTCATGCTGATCGCGCGGAAAATAACTCGCGCAGCGAACCTGCGAAAAAGGATTTTCTCGAGTATGGAAAAAAGTTTCAAGAAGATAAGAACGATACGATCCGATGGAAAGATCTGGATTTTCTAGCATGTTGAGATCCGATGATTCGACTTTTTTCTGAAGCATCCCAAGCCATTTGTTTTTGATTTCATCATAAATCGCCATGCTGCGCCCTCCCCTTGAAGGTTTCGGCGATTTTTCTTAAACCTTTATGATTTTTGTTAAATCTTCCGCATTGTATGAATTCTCCAGTTTTTGTGTACGAGCAAAAAATATCCTACAGTTTTGTAAAAATTCACCGATTACCCTAAGGATTTTAGTGGTCAAGCAGGCTGGTCCATAAAAGTGAAAAATAGCGATCCACAGTATCTCAAACCCCACTACAGCACCGGAATATTCCGTGGCTACCTCATGCTGCTGCGCAAAAAATACTCTACCAATGAAGTTCGCGCGATCATCTCGTCTTTGCCCGTGGATCTCGAATACCTCGAAACAGACGGCAACTGGATCTCGGAATCGGTTTCCGAGATGTTTTTTGATTGCTTACAAACAGCGGGGCTTTCCGAAGAATTTTCCTATGAGGCAGGAAAGTTTTCAATGTCACCAGAGTGTTTGGGAAACGTCCAATATCTTCTGACTAAAATCGTTAGCCTTAAAACCATACTGGTGCAGGCGATCGAAACATGTCGCAAATTTAACCGCGTCGATCACATTGAAATTCTGACCAATAGCCGAGGTCAGTTCTCGGTAAGGGTTAAATCCAACCGTCCCACTCGGCATCTTACGATCATCGAAAAAAATTGGCAGGGCTTTCTCGAAGCTTTTCCGACATCACACGGCCAGCCAGCCAAGTGCCACATCGTGCGCGTGGACGAGACCACCTCCGAATTTTTCGTAAGCTGGCGTGAGAAAGCTGAGCTTAGTTGGAAACATCGCCTGGCAGCCATCAGCCTAGCTGGTTTTGGTCTGGCTTGCTTTGCACCCTACATCTATTTTTTGCCGGGCAACCTGCTCGAGTTCCTTTGGGCTTTTCCCGTGCTTCTCGCTGTTGTGATCTATGGCTTTTCCCGCAAAGCCCAAAAGCAATCTGAGGAAGATGGTCAGACCTTGAGTCGCTTGGTGGAGCAGCATGAGAAGCGCTACGAAACTTTGCACGAAAGCAAGATGAAACTCGATCGCCGCTACCGCGAAGCCAATCTTTTACGCGGAGTCGTGGCACGGATTACCAGCTCGCAATCAACGCGCCAATTGGTAGAGGTCACGCTTAAGGAGATCAAAGATACCCTTGGTTTTCAAAGGGTGGTTTATCTGGAGCATAACGTCAAGACCAACATGCTCGAAGTATTTGGTGCTGCCGGATTTGATGAAAATTCCAAGATAGTTGAACGGTACGTCATCGATCTCAATGAAGAGACAAATAGCAGTCTTCACTTGGGGAATATATTCAAGCAGGGCGCCGCACGACTGGTTATCGTGGACGATTCCTACATGCAAAGCTTAAGTCCGTTGGGACAATATATGCTTAAGGCGACCTCAACGAATAGCTTTGTTGCGGCATCAGTCGGAGATGAATCGAGCAAGTTTGGACTCTTGCTTGTTGATAATAATTTGGAGAAAAAACTCGACAATGATGATTTGCATGTGATTCGAAATCTCGGCAATCAGCTTGCAATCTTGATATCCAACGCGAAAAAGCTCGAATCCGAAACCACCCTACGCGAAGCCTTTCAAAAATTTGTGCCAATTTCCGTGATTAGGGAAATGACTAGCGGCCAGGGTGGGGTGAGGCATCATCAGGCAAAGATTGCGCAGGTTTCGGTGTTGTTCTCTGACATCCGTGGATTTACTAAAAAGTCTGATCTTTATAGCGCGAGTGATCTGGTTGAGGCGCTTAACTACTATTTCACCGAAATGACCAACATCGTGTACAAACACGGCGGCATTGTCGATAAATTCCTGGGTGATGGGATCATGGCTCTATTCAATGCTTTCGAAGATTGTCCCAATCACGAGCAGGCAGCACTGAATTGTGCGGCCGCTATGCAGCAGAGCCTGTCCGAAATAAGCCGGGATATCCGTAGGCTTTCTCCTCAGCTCAAAGGCTGGGGTGAGCTTGATATCGGCATCGGAATTCACTCGGGGCCTCTTATCGTAGGCAATATCGGTTCGGATCAAAAACTTGAATTCACGGCAATCGGCAAGACGGTAAATATTGCAGCAAGGCTGCAGGAGCTAACCAAGCGGTATCCAGGAATAGTAGTTTCACGTGAGGTTGTAGACCATTTAGATGCTTCGAAGCATCTGATCTCGGATCTTGGATATATCACAGTCCGTGGCATTGGTGAGCCACTAGAGCTGTTTACGGTTGCTGAAGTCAAAGAAGAGGGTAGGGAAGTTGCGTAGTTTCAGACGTCAAGATTTTGTAGTCCCGTTAGTCAGTGAAGCCACCCAACGCAGTCTGAGGCGAGTTGAGTTCTACGAAGATGACCGGTTGTCGGTTAGAATTTTGAATCATGAGAGTGACCTTGTGATCTATAATTTGACAGCATTTGGTACGCTTGTAAGAACAAGTCTCGATCATAGGATCGAGCAGGGCGATGTGGTCGGCCCCATGCGGTTTTTTATGAACCATCATGAAATCGGTCTCATCAGAAACGCCGAGGTGCGGCATACCTTTGACAACAATCGGTATCGGTTCTTTGGTCTTTCTTTTTATACGAACTTCGGACGTGGGCACCAATTGGCTCTGCGAGCGCACGAAAGGTATCCGATTGACGGTCAATGGGAGGCGGTAATCTCGGCGCAGCATCCCTTTAGTTTTGCCGATCGGGTGGTATTTAAAGTCCTCAATACCACATCGGATGGCCTGCTGCTCAAAACCTCACTGGCAAATCGACTAATTCTTCCCGAGTTAGAATTTTCTGATGCCGAACTTCAGGTGCCGCGGTTTGGTTCGGCCAAGGTTAAGTTCGTTGTAAAATGGTATGCTCATGACGAGGATGAAGAAGGGCAGATTGTGTTAGGATGCCAGGTCGTGAAAAGAGCGGGCGATTATCTCAACCTGCTGGTACAGCTCGCCTTGGCATCGGGGAGAAACACCCTTCGCGAACGCCTGACTTCCGTGTTGAAGTCTGGCCTTCGAATCAAAAATATTAAACCCTTGATCCACTATCGTCCGGCGCGCACCGAGCAGGACTTTGCAGACCTGGGTTATGTTCGCTGGGTCGCCTACGCTCATGCCGGAAAAGTTGATAAAGCTGTATCCGAACCTGAATCGATGATCGACCAATTCGATAAGCAGTCTCGGATTATATTATCTTATCTTGGAGATGATCTCGTCGGATCGGTGCGAGTTACTTTTTGCAATAGCGAGCAGAGTCGTTTTGAGCTCGAAGACGAAGTTGATATTACCCGGCGCAATACCAAAGAGAATTCAATAGAAAATATTAGGCTATGCGTTATTCCAGAACTCATGGGCACAGACCTTGTTCATGGATTGATCGAGCAAGCTGCCCAGCTTTTTCTTAAATCAAACCGTAAGTATCTGATTACATCGTGCACAGATGAATTGTTGAAATTCTATCAGCGAATAGGTTACCGCACGATCGGCAAAAGTTTTCAAATCGCTGCCCTTGGCGGCAAAGTGCATCATTTGATCGAAATAAGTCCTGATCAGGGGGCCAAGGGAATCAGGGTGAATCCACTCTATTGGGTCTACACCTATGCTCGCGTGCAGATGTATCTGGATAAGATGGGTTATCTGCGCCTTAATGCTTGGAATCGGCTCCGCATAGGTATTTACAACCTAATCTTCAAATTGTTGGCACCGCGACTCAAAAAACGGAAGTAATGCGGAGCTATATAGGGGGGGTGTTGACAATTTAATATCTGATAGTCCAGAAATTCATACTTATAACGCGTAGTAAATTCGGCATAGATTCCTATCGATTGACAGAAGTCATTACATAATTTACTATGAGTTGAAAGCGTGAATTTCTGGACTTCTGGGTATTAAATTGTCAACTATAGAATATAATAGAGAAATTTCTAAAGATTTGACGCGTCAGGCAAAGCATTTCCCGGCCCTCGTTCTGACTGGAGCACGCCAAACTGGTAAAACAACCTTGTTGCGTAAGCTGTTTCCAGACCATAACTATGTGAGTCTGGATCTGCCCCATGATGCCCAGCTAGCAGAGGAGGATCCAGGCCAGTTCCTTGCTCAAAATCCCCAGCCTTTGCTGATTGACGAAGTTCAATATGCGCCAAAACTTTTCCGCCATCTCAAAGTCGAGATCGACAAAAATCGGCACTCCAATGGTCAGTTTATTCTGACCGGATCCCAGAAATTTTCTCTCATGAAGGAAGTATCAGATTCTCTGGCGGGGCGATGTGCCGTGAATGAGCTGGATCCATTATCCTATGCAGAGCTCGAGGGTCAGTTTCAAGATAGTCTTGATCAACATGGAATCAATTGGATCCTGGAGCGGGGTTTTATGCCAGAGTTGTGGCAGGATCTTGAAATGTCCCACACCGATTTTTTCCGCTCCTATTTGGCAACCTACCTAGAACGGGACGTTCGACAGATTCTGAATATCGCCTCTCTTAGGGATTTTGATCGCTTTATGCGGGCGTGTGCCATTCGCAGCGGTAGTATAGTCAACAAAAGTGATATTGCCAAAGATGTTGGTGTCAGTGCAAAAACCATTAACGAATGGCTTAGCGTCCTAGAGGCCTCCAACCAAATCAGTCTCCTGGAACCTTACTTTACTAATATCAATAAGCGCTTAGTAAAATCTCCAAAGCTATATTTCAACGATGTGGGGTTGCTATGCTTTTTGCTAGGATTGACGAGAGACAGTGTCGGTTCGAGCTATCTTATCGGAGCGATTTGGGAGACCTATGTTTTCAATGAACTCAAAAAGTCAATCAAGCGTCTGAATCCCGAAGCATCAATGTGGTTCTACCGCGATCAGTCCCGTGAGGTAGATTTCATCCTCGAAAGATCGTCGGAGCCCGTCTTGATGGACGCAAAATGGAAGGAGTATCCAATTGGTAAGGACTTCAATAAACTAGAAGACACCCAATCACTTTTTAAGCATTCCGCCGAGGACTTAATGGTTATTTGCCGAGCACCTAAGAGCTTTCCCGTAAGCAGTCATCGACTTGCTGTAAGCGCTTTCCAGCTCCGCACTATATTCGTCCCTGATGGCCAACGATTTTGAGCTAGCCTATAGGCCAAGGTCTTGTAGAAGACTATGATCAGAACCGGAACACCGTGTAAGTTTAAAGTAGTAATATTTTGTTTAAATATGATACTCTTTATAAGTGTAGAAATGGTCTGAGAGTCAAATGATAGGCTATCCCGCTATGAGCAATGTCGATTTACACGAGCTTTCCAGAAAAGAGAGTGAGAGAGTCGAATGGAAAGAAAATGTTGCGGATCCATCGGACGTTGTACGGACGATTGTCGCCTTCGCGAACGATTACTCAAATCTTGGAGGTGGGTATGTCGTCTGCGGAGTAAGGGAGTCAGCTGACGAACACGGTTTTCCAAATTTAGTCTATGAGGGTCTTAGCTCCTCAAAGATTAAAGAAATCGAAGGCCGGATTATCATGACATGCGCCAAACAGGTCACACCAGAAATCGTACCAATAGTTGAAGAGATTGAACTCGATGCTCCTGAAAAAAGAATATTAGTATTTATCGTCCCTGCAACAGGTCGCGCACACCAATACCGTGCAAATCCCGGAGAATCTGGGATTTATTACATTCGATCGAGTCGTCATACCATCGAAGCAAGAAACGGTTTGCTCCGAGAGCTCCTTGTATCAAAAGGTGAGATGAAACCTTGGGATGTGCGCCCCTGCAACAATGCATCGATTCAAGATCTTGATTTTGTCGTATTCCGAGAGTACCTCACGAGGATGGGACTTTGTGATAGTCGTCGGTC
>CAZOSN010000083.1:0-19555 GCA_964582405.1 uncultured Oligoflexales bacterium
GGAATGATCTGGAGAAGAGAGTTTGCGGGTCTATTACTTGGGGCGACGGAAGAGTTAGATCCCCCGGTAAAGGCAAGCGGATGCAGCCACCGGCTGATTTATCAGACACATCACAAGGGGACCTAACCCAAAAAACAGAAACCTATTCCTTGTCCAGCGGTTATCAAATTGCTGCTTTGTTGATGCAGAAATGTTCGGAAACGCAGCTGCTGAGCGGAGCCGGTAGCGCAGCAGGTACCCTTTTCCATAAGTCCGTGGCAGCTGGAAAGCCCGAAGTTGTTTTCGGCATCATCGCGGGCCTCAGGGCACGGAGCGACAATGAAAAGCTGCGACAAATCGCGAGCTTCAATGCACGAATCGATAAGGAAAAGCTGCTACAAAAAATGCTTTTTGCCCGCGATGCCGAGGGCCGCACGCCCTTGCACACAGCCGTGATGGTCAAAGCCGGGCGCGAAGTGACGGCAGCCATTCATGGCGCTATGGATTATTGCTATGAACTGATTCACGACAACCAGGGTCGCGCTCCCACATTCTATGCTAAAGACGATGTGGACCTCACGGAATTTCTCACGGCGGAGATAGATCCTATACATCCAACTTTCAATGATATCGTTGGTCTTCACGATCTAAAGAAATTTTGCCTGGATTTTGTGCAAAATTTTCCGAAGCTCAGGAAGCGCTATGCAGGCATTATCCTAGCAGGACCTCCCGGAACGGGAAAAACCTTGATCGCAGAAGCCTTAGGTGGTGAAAGCAAGAAAACCTTCATCAAAAAATCGATGACGGGAAACGATCAGTACATTGATGCCGCTTCGCGAGCTATCAAAGAAGCCTACCAGGAGGCGCGAAATAAGGCAACGGAGGTCAAAGATACTGTCCTGCTCTTTGCCGATGAATTTGATCGAATCGCTCCCAACCGAGATGGCTTAATGACGGAAGATAATAACGCAAGAAACGGTGTTGGGACATTGCTCGATGAGTCTTCAAGTAGCGCTCAAAAAAATGTTCTAACCATCGGAGCCACTAATCTTATCGATAACCTCGACCCTGCGGTGAGGAGGCGGTTTTTGATACTCAACGTCAACAACCCAAACCTAGATGAACGGTTGGCTTTCCTGCGACGTATGGTAAACCAAGTGACAGCTCATAGGTTAACTGATAAGGACATTCAAACATTGGCAGAGGCGACGGAAGGCTTTGCCCAAAAATACCTAGCCGATATCGTGATGAATGCTCAGGATGCCTGCAGAAGGGACAGTACCGTCCTCGGGACCAAAGAGATCAGCGCTACCTTCGAGCTAGCCTTTTCGGCGGTGTTCTTGAAGAATTCCGTCGGCAAAATAGTCCATGTCCGTGACATCTTTCAGGAACCGATGACCAAGGCTCCCGACCTCGATTGGCTGGGACTCAGTGGTGAAACCGAGGAGACCGTGCAAAAGCTGATTCAGTTTTTCCGTAATCCTGAAGACCGACTTAACTTCTATGGCAAAATACCCAATATCCAAAAGAAAATGGCGCCGCGTCATGTTTTGCTCTACGGTCCTCCCGGCACCGGTAAAACTACCATCGCACGGGCCGTCTCTGACAATGCTCCCTCAACCTTTTATCTGGTCAAGGGTGCTGAAATCCTGTCCCAAAAAGGTCGAAACACCAGTCCTCTCGATGCCGTTAAACAGGTTTTTGAAACCGCGCGGAAAATAGCCCCTTGTGTGATCTTCATCGACGAAGTCGATTCTGTCGTCGGTAATCATTTTACCGAACTAACCAATGCGTTTAAGGAACAACTTGATGGCTTTACAACGATTAATCCCAAGACTCCCGTGGTCTTGATCGCGGCCACCAACGAGCGAGACAATCTAAATTCTGCTATCTTAGATCGCCTGGACCAGGTGGAGGTGGCTCTACCCAATGAAATGCGGCGGCGGATCATGATTCAGCGAGAGTTGGCCTCGCTCAAGAGCGGCATTGAAAAAGACTTGGATGCGCCTGAGTTTATCGAGGAAATCGTCGCGGCTTCCGCTGGGGCCTCTTTCCGTGATATCGAAATCATGTTCGAAAAGGCCATGAATCTTCCGCTGATGGAGCGCTTCCATAACCCAGACTGCGGTGCACTACTCGGTCAAAGGCACTTTCGGCAGGTCCTCGAGTCCCGAAAGTCTCTCGGGAAAGTAGATATCTAGCCCTAGTCCCTGGCGCGAAAGCGCCAGGGACGTATCCTGACGACCGCAGGGAGGAGGGATCTCCTTCGGGTTACCCTCCAAGTCGCTCCGAGAGATCACACCAGTCGGGGTTCATACTCTAGAGCCTGTTCGGAGTTTTGCCTAAAAATATCGTAAAATAAGTGACTTTTTCTGCAATCTTGCCCTTGTCAGCCCTGTGGCGGAGCCACATCCCTTCTTTCCTTTTCACGATATCGCTGAATTAATGCTTGATTTCTCTTGAGTGCAAACATAGCTTGCCGGTCGTAGGCGGTTTCTTTATCCTCCGTAAAGTCGTGAAGCTTTCGGGAAAGCAGGAAGGTTTAGGAATGTTGAGGCAGTTCTGTGGCGTATTAGTCATGCTGGGGTGTTGATGAAGATTCCTCTGTGTTGGGTTGGTTTTTTGATGAACAGCTGCATTTTGCCCGTGTTGATCTTAAGGGGGACTATTTCGAACTACATGGTGTGAACAATTCGGGAATGGCTAAGTCCTTAAGTTTTACAGTCTCGGTCCCTCAAGTCGAAGCTAGCTCCGTTCAGCTTCATGATACGGCTATTCCCCGAAAAATATAGACACCGGTAGCTCAGCAGGTACCCTTTTCCATAAGTCCGTGGCAGCTAGAAAGTCCGAAGTTGTTTCCCGAGTTTCTCACCTCATAGCTTAAAGTCCTTGATATTACTCTCTGCCAGGGGGCGGGCAAATGGGCTTGAGAGGCGTCATTTTCACTCCCCGCACCAATTTAAATTTACAAGCGCATTCAACACATGGTCATGCCACTTTCCATTTAAATAAAGGTATTCCTTAGCTAAGCCCTCTCTTGTAAATCCTAACCGAGCCAAAACCTTAGCGGACCGATCATTTTCGGGCAAATGGTTTGCCATTAACCTATGCAGATTTAGGTCTGAAAAAGCATAGCGTATCACCTCACTGAGCGCTTCAGTCATTATCCCTTTACCCTGCATCATCTTATCGAGGCTATATCCCAGATAACATGCCTGAAAAGCTCGTCTTTCTATGCTGCTAAGCCCAATGGACCCGATCACATTCTCAGGGCAATCCTTACGATAGATAACAAGGCGAACCTCTAGCCCCTGGATTAACTTGCTATAGGCACTACTCATACTGTCAACCCACCAGGCTTCAGTATAAAAATTCGGAGGTTTCGCAGGACTCGTCAGTGCGAAAAATTCAGCATTGCGCAGGTGGAAATCTTGCATCTGTTTCGGAGTTACTGACGACACATGGCAAATGCATAACCGGTCTGTAACCAAAAACGGAAGAGATTTGATGGCTTCACCCGACGCCGCAAAAGCGCCTATTTTCTTTGACATGACCACGCTTCGGTAATTGGTATCACCCCACTGATGATACTGTACGAATCGATATCCCCGTGGTCTATAGTAATGGATAAGGTGTGCAGCAGGCTCGGCTGTATCATAAGCGAGTTCTCGGGCGCCCATCTCGACGGCGCGCTGCTCGATAAAATCCAAAAGTTCTACACCCAATCCCCGCCCCTGAAACAGAGGATCAACGGCAAATTGAAGAAAACTCGCAACGTCCTCGCGTTGGTACCATTGGCATGGCCCCGCAGGCTTGGCTTTCTGCAAGCAGATAGTCGCGATAAACTTGCCGTCGGCTTCTGCAATGAAGCATTCATGACCAGCGATGCGTTCAACTGTTCGATTGTCGTCCTGCCAAGTGCCATTGTAGCGCAACCCCATTTGCGCCAATGGTTCGTAAGCCCTGCGAATCAAATTTGTAAGTTCGGAGATCGAATCAGAACTAGTGAATCGTCGAATATTCATGGAGTCCATATTGCCTTCCCCACTTGCTGGCAAAACCATGAAAATCCATGACCGACTTGAGGAACTCGGACTTTTTCTCAGGGTCTAGCTTTCAGCTGCTGCCCGCCAATTTGATCTTATATCATGACTTGATTTAAGATCAATATCGGGAATGGCTAAGTCCTTAAATTTGACAGCCTACACTTTAATACTAAACCCGCGTGGAATCATCTCTTCCCCAGATCCCTGCGATTCGAAATCAAAGTGATGTGAACCCGTGGCCTCATTGCCCGAGGTCACCTGCATCTTAAGATTGACGCCGGTAGACGCGAATTCGCGAAACTTTTTTTGGAATTTATGGCTATCGTACTCTTTGATCTCGATCGAGCAGCAATACATGATGTCCGAGGTCGCTTTATCGAACGCGAGAGCACCGCCACGGGTTTGGATCTGAAACATGTTGAGCGCGAGAGCCTGTTCCATCAAGGCCTCTTTGCTGTGGTTTGCGGCATGGCAGACGGGGGTATAGATATACACGGTTTGTGTGCCGTTCGGGAGTTCGACGTCGATTTCCAGGCCGTTTGGATAGGGGATAAAGCACAGGCCATCCTGATCCAGGGAAAGCAGCTCGCGGATACCCAAGTTGCGTTGCAGATCAGCGAGCCAGCCGCTAACGAGGGCTTTTGGATCGATATCACTCATCTTGAGTTACCTTGCAATCAGCGAGAGCTGCGGGAAATGCATCTTTTAGTACCCGCCGCAGTGCGTTCAGTTGGACTTCCAAGCTTGCATCGATGATGGCCCCGGTGGGGGTCTCGATAATCATCGAGGTTGCCGCCAGACCTTGTTCGGCCTGTATATCAAGCTGTTCAATCTCCGGGAACTCCTTTAATAGCTCGGATACCTGATCTCTAAGCCAACTCCTGTGCTCAGGGGCAACGCGCAGAATAAGATGGCTATCCCGCGAACTGGCCTGCAAGGCTTTTTTGGTGATGCCCAAGATCAAAGATCTAGATTCGGTTTCGCCGAGGATTTTTTTGACGATTGCGTGACTGATCTCAGCAAGTTGCTCTTCGATGGCTCTGCAGAATTTTTTGTAGGCGAGGGCTTCCTTTAAGAGTCGCTCGCTGGTTTCCGCTGAAGCCTGCGCCAGACCTTCGCGATAACCACGCTCTCTGGCTTCCTCGTGCTCCTGCTTGGCTTGTTCTTCGAGATCATGCCTGCGTGTTTCAAGCTCGGCCATAACTTCTTGCGCCGATATCAGGCGCAAATAATCATTTTTTTTCAAAACCTTAACCGAATCAGCGATCGCGATTTCGCCATCCTCAGTGAATTGAAATGGTTGTGTGGTCAAGGCAGCCTCCTTATCAATTTGGTGGCGATCTGCTCAAGCAGCGCGCGCGTTTCCATGGCTACTGGGACATATTGCTGCCCATAGTATTGAGGATCAATCGATAGGGCGAATCTTATCTTTATGGCAAAGGGGAGATCCTCAAGCAATACCCAGATCGCGCGCATCCCAGTGCGAATGAGACTTGCGCGCAGCGCGTCCGAAGATTCTGCCGTGGCGGCGTCACCGGAAAACTCAGCAAGCCTAGCCCAGTCCTTGGCAAGAAATGGCGCGACCTGGAATACAAACTGCATTTGATCTTTGCCAACTGCCTCAAGGAGCA
This sequence comes from uncultured Oligoflexales bacterium, assembly GCA_964582405.1. Taxonomy (GTDB): domain Bacteria; phylum Bdellovibrionota_B; class Oligoflexia; order Oligoflexales; family Oligoflexaceae; genus CAZOSN01. Next base: position 5,657 of record CAZOSN010000083.1, read on the forward strand.
TCCGCTGCTTTGCTGGCTGAACCATCGACTTTATGGCCAATTGTTCGAGCGAAAGTCCCAATAGCAAAGCAAGTTGTTCAGTTTTTGCAGGCCCGAGTAAAACAAGATCAGGTATATCTTGCGAATCATCGATGGCAAGATCCGCATCAAGCTCTTTCAGGATGAAGGCTGAGACTGATTCAGCCGACCGCCGGACATTCTTGAGCCGGCGCAAAATAGTGGCGTGCGGAAACCGACTCAGCCAACCTTCGTGCATGATCAGGCTGGGTTGCGCGATAAAATCCCTGAGGTAAGCCTCACGTATGGGATCCTTCACAGCAAGGTCGGCTTTATAATTGACTGCCTCAGACATGCGAAACCTCGCCGGCCGTCGAATCAGATTCTTTCTTGCGCATTAGGCTGAAGGGCAGCCCGAAGCGACTTTTTTTGCTGGTCAATTGCCAAAAGATTCCGCCTAGGACCAACACCACGAGGCCTATGATTGCCACTGTGCGAGGCAGGCTTGATTCAGAAGAGGAATCCGCAGACCCTCCGGTGCTGTCGGTTTTTTCTGACGCATCAACTTTTGCCGCGACCAGCGCATCTTTTGCTGAGGAATCATCGGTTCCCAAAGAGCCTCCGGCTGGATTGCCCACGAAGTACGCGATGCTGATATTCTCGTAGGTTATTCCTTCTACCGCATTCATGATCAGCATTTTGATCTGGGGAGTGTACTGCTGGACGTTGAAATCTTTGGTATGCCGAATCATGACACCGGCAGAGGCGTGGTTCTGCGTTTTATCGCGGCTATGTGATTTAGTGTCTGGCAAAACAATATGGACACGCGCGGTCAGCACTCCGTCTAATTGCGACAAGGTCTCGGCCAATGTTTGCGATATGGCATAGACATAGCGAGCGTTTTCTTGCATGGGCGAAGAAATCAGGCCGTCGTTGGTGAAAACTTCGGCTGGATTAGTAAATTTTTCGCGAGGCAATCCCGCGGCTTTGAGCACATTGATCGCCTCGGCAAGATCCGATTTGGCAACGCTTAGGTTTACAGTACCACCTTTGTTGCCATAGATTTTTTCAGCACCGATATTCTTCTTAACCAAGAGTGCCAGCATTTCGTTGGCTTCTGCTTCGCGCAAACCCGAATAGAGTTCGACCTTGCACGCCAGCAGCGCAAATGGAATAGCGATGATGATCAGAGCCTTTGCTATTCTACTCGTAAAGTTACGCACGTTGAGCCTCCTTTGCCTCAAGAAGTGACGAGGCAAGCCCGGAAATCGCGGGATCGCCGTCATGGACGAGTTCTTTAGCCATTCTAGTTTTGGCTTCCGAATCTTTATTTATGTGATGAATCAAAGCTTGGCAAACCTGAGAGGTTTGCCCCTCAAACTCAGTCGCATTCTGATCAAGCTCGGAGATTGCGCCGGTGAAGTCGTGCTTTTGCATCAAAACCAAGGATCGACCCAGACTCAAGGCTGCTTTATTGGTGGCAGTCTCTGGAATTCCGGCAAAGATCGTGTGGGCAGCTTTGACATCGCCAGCGAAGCATGCAAGATACCCGGCCTCGATGAGCATTCGGTTGACAACCGGATCAAATTGAATCAGCTTTTTCATCGGGGCACTCCTTACGGCTTATGTTTTTTCTGCCAATGCTTGGTTAGCGATGCTTCGGCTTCAGTTAGCGCCGCAAGGTAATGTTCCGCTTTGGTAAAATCGGCCGGGGACGCACCTTTGCGCAATTCGGATTGAATCTTGTGCGCTTCCTGGCGGAATTTCTCGATCGTTTGGTTCAGAATATGACCCGTGCGATCGCTGGCCAAAGCTTCTTCAATTTTTCCCATGGGTGCTGGGCTATTTATCATGGTTGTTATCATGGTTGACTTTCGGTTCACTTTAGTCGTCCTCGTTGTCATCAGCCGGTTTCGTTTCTACGGGCTTTAGTATCTTCTTCATCTTGGGAGCTACCTTGCGTTGATAGGCTCCGTTCATCGTGGGATGATTGACATTTTGCAGCATGTCTTTCCTTGTTACGGTCCTTGGCGAAATCATGAACAGTCGTACCCACTGGCGCGATTCATTAGAATCCCAACTGAACAAGTGGCCAATCAGCGGGATGTCTTCGAGGATCGGAACACCGCTTGAGGTTTCCCTGGCGCTTGTGTAGATATAGCCGCCGATAAGAAGGCTGTCGCCGTTGGGAATCATAGACTGCGTATTGATCGAAGTCTTCTTGACGTCAGGGATCTGATCCACAGCGGAATCGCTGTTGCGCTGGCCATCTTCGATATTGATGTCCATGTGTATCCAGCGCGTGATGTCCTCATCAACAATTCGCGGCGTTACTCGCATCAGAGTGCCATAGGTAACGGGGAAAAGATTCACATCTTCTTTGCCCGCTACCCTTACGTAAAAAGTCGAACTGTTATCAATCACAGCTTCGACCATATCTTTGGTCAGCACAACCGGTCTGGAGAAAATTTGCGCGTCGCCGTCTTCTGACAGCATCTTGATTTTACCCATGAATTGCCCAGCTTTGGCAGCAACTATAGTCTGGACTCCATAGGCGCCAGAGGCTCCGCCGGGAGGTAGAAGGTCATTGCCCCTCGAACCAAACTGAACCGAAGCCGACTTGCCGTCATCCCGCCAGTCAAAGCCCAACTCAGACAGATGATCGCTCGACACATCCATGATTGAAACGCTGATTTCAACTTGCTCGCTTGGTACGTCCAGCGAATCGATCAGCGCCTGGTACATTGCCATTTTCTCGGGACGATCGTTGATCACAATGGCGTTCAATCTCCGATCGGAGGTTATGCGGCCGTCGAGATCGGTCGTGGCCGTTGGCTCGGGAGTCGCGGTTTTGGGATCTTTGATGCTTTCGGCGCTAGCCAAGGCACCAGGCATTCCGGTTTTTTTGGGATCTGGCCCCACGGTGGTTTCTTTCTTCGCCTGGTCGCCCAAAATGTCTTTGAGCACTGAGGCTAGACCCTTCACAACAACTGTTTCTCCCCGCGAAGTATAGCTGCGATCGTAGGCCAGGGCATATTTCAGTCGGAAAATATGCACATTGGTAGTTTCTTTAAGGTATTTGTTGCGTTCGTCGCCCAAAAACTGCGCAACTTCATTGACCAGTTCAACGTAGCGTGGAGGACCCGAGACGTAGATCATTTTTTGTCCAGGCACGTACCGCAGGTTATAACGAGAATCGAGGATACCTAGGTTACGGATGCTCTCATCGAGCCTTTGCGCGCTGATGTCAGGTACCTTGATCATCTTGGTCTGAACTTCGTCGCTAGCGTTGACGTAAATCACTGAGCCATCAAAAAACCAGATCAGCCCAAAGACCTGCGAGAGGTCGTTTAAAAATTTTTGTGGGTCATTGCCAGAGAATTTACCATTGACGACCTGAGTTACCTTGGGTGAAACGACGATGGCCAAGCCTTGCGAGGAGGCAAAGTTTTTGAGCATGTCTGCCAAAGACTCTTTGTTAGCCACATATTCAAATTGAATCCCTTTTGGCAAATCGCGGGCATAGCTACGCCCTCCCAGAATTCCAAGCACCGCCACGATCATGGCGAGCGCAAATCGATTAGCGTGTCTATTAGTGTGTCTATTAGCGTGTATAGAGTGCATAGAGTGCCTCCTTAGGCTTGCCATGGATGGGGGTGCGAATTTCAGCGAGATTCTGAATATAGTCCAGTGTGTTTAGGAATTCGCCGAGGGCTTGAGTCAAATCTCTCGCGGCCAGGCTTGCGAGTTTGACGTCGCGATGAAGGCAAAGCTCGCCGTCATCGTTAAGGCTGAGCGTTTCGCGGACATGTGCAAGTTTTGCGGTGAGCTGGCGCAGCAGGGTTTTCTGCAGTTCGATCCAGCTCTTGCCGTCACGATTGCCTCGTTTCACAGCAACAGCGCTGATCACAAGCTGCCCACCGGCTTCGGTCATGGTGATCGCACGATTTCGTTCGTGGAGGATATAGCTGCCATCCGCCTCCGGCTGCCAGCTCGGTACGCTGAGCGCCTTACTTAGGGCAGTCATTTGTGCTGCTATGGTCATAACATCCTCTCTTCTCTTGCCTATTTCGTGCTGTCACCGATCGTTTCTTGTTCGCGCCAATATGGCATCGTTACTAATTCTACAATATATTGTTTTTAAGTCAACAAAGAATGTTTTTGGCTAAAATCGCTAACTTGCCAGTTTGTTATCAGAAAATTCAATCAAGCCCCCGCCAGTTCATATCGTCTTCCGTGACGTAAGGGAGTGCGTCGATCTCAGGCTTGAGCTGCTTTTCTATCCTGTGATTTTCCCGTTTTTGCTCAGCGAGTTCTTCGCGAAGATCTCTCTGCCTCTGAAGCTCTCTCTGCCTTGACTCGCGCTGATCAAAATCTTGCCTCTTTATTTCTGCGGTTCGCAGCTTGGCAATCTCGGCGTCAGCGTACTCGTCCGGAGTTTTGGTTTTTTCTTTGAGGCGAGTCCGCTTCATCCTGCTGTCGATCAGAGTAAAGTCATCCATAACATTACGTCGTTGCACAGCTTTCGCCTTTCTATCCGGCGCAATCTGCGAGTCGACATCGTCGAGAATCTCTTGACCGAGGTCCGCCTCAGGGTATTGAGGCGATAGAGTTCTAGGGTCTGCTTTTTTTGGCGCTCCCGAGGCCATGCTCGAGACTAGGCCTAGTGTGATAGAAATCAGTAGGATGCTTCGGCTCATAAGGTCTCCTTCCCTAAAATCTCCGAATTAAATGGCATCATCCAAACCCTTGGCCCGATAGACCGATGGGCAAGTGCGGACGATGGCAGAGGATAATCTGCAAGAGCGCAACCACTGTAACTGATTGATATTTAATGGTTAGTTTTTGAAAAACTGTCGATAGGGAGGGCAGTGTTGGAATTCTAGGCGTTTTTTATGATTCCTCACCTTGAATCCCCAGCCACCTGGGGTTTCTGGATTCCCAGTCGAACGGAGAAACCAGGAACCCAGGACCTATGGGATCGACTATTTAAGTATTTTCAATAGGATAGACTCCGATCGTCAATACTTCTTAGAACGCCGGCGCCGAAGGTAGCTCATCCTTGATCGCCTGGAGTTTGCCGGGGAAGACTTCAGTTTTGGTTGCGTTTGATAGAAGCGGATCGAACCTCGACTTATGCAGCTTTATTTCGGTCAATCTCGTATTAAAGGCGCGCCAGCAGTCAAACGGATGGCTCTCGCGGCCGCGCTCGGGCATCGGGACATCCTCGCCAGCTAAGGCGCGATCGAGGCTGTCCTGACAGGCTTTGCGAGTGTCCGGCTCTGCAATGAATTGAAGGTACACATGCGAAAATTCGCTGGCTTTGAATCCGGCCTTCAAATAGAGCTCAAGACCCACTTGATCAGCCTCTGCCTCAGCCCAGTTTTCCGGTCGGTAGTCGAATCCAAGAAGTTGGGATCCAAGGCGCTCCAGATCGTCATGAGCAGCTTGCCCTTCGGCATTGACCGACTTGATTTCCTCATTGGCCGACACGATGTCGCTTTGCAGCTTTTTCCATAGCCCGCCCAGGAAACCGCCCAGGTACTGATCAAGTGCCTTCATCACGGCGGCGTTGAGCGCGCTGTCGGCTTCTATCAACTTCGTCTCAGCGAAGGCATTGTCTTCAGCAGCTTGAGTGGCGCGCCGTTGGTAGTATTCAAGCTTTCCAAGTAATGCGGCGCGTTCTGGACCTTGTGGGAAAATTTTTGCAGATTCGCGCAGCTCGCGGATGGCGGCATGGGCTTCGGTTCGGATCTGGTTGTTCGCAAGAATCCGTTCCCGCAACTGTTTGGGAAGCTTGGCGATAATCGGACTTATAAAATCCGCGATTTTTTGCACCACCGAATCGCGCTGGCTGACGAGTTTGTCCAATTTTTCCTGGAGCGCAGCGAGCCTATCTTCTCTGGTAAGATCCGCCACGGCCACCTTGGTTTTTTCGGCCATCCAAACCGAATTACCAAGCAGAAACGGATGGTCGTCAAAATAGAAGAGATCGTGACGCATCAAGATGTGGCTGGCCTCATGGGCCATAACGGAAACCACATGGGCATCGACGTCGGTGTCGCGGTAAATTCCTTTAAAGAACACGATATTGCCGCTTTCTGGATCGGCATAGGCATTTTCCCAGTCCAGATTGCTTGTCCCCACATTGTAGTGGATGATATCGTTTGAACCCTGGAAGACATCGAGATTGCTGCTCACGAGCGTTTTAAATAGACCGCTCATATAATCGCAGTATTCCTCGGCAAGCTTGCAGTTGTCAGGTCCGCCGCTGTCTTCTCCCCATTCCGCTTCGGATCTTGACCGCGGGATATCGCTTTCCAGGTGCTTGATGGCTGATTGCTGAGGGCCGCTGGCGGAGCAGCCTACAATCCAGAATGCAGAAATGAATGAGCCGATCGTGAAACGCGTCGACATGGTCGCTCTCCCTCTTCAGTTCAAAATGTTGGAGGCGCACTCCTAACATGTGATGCGTACGCGTGCAAGGGCTTTGGCCATGAGTGATTAAAGCGGTGCATTAATCAAAAAACAATTTATGTCAGATGAGTTAAACGGACAACTGCAGCGTTTCGCTTGCAGGGAAAAATCCGCATTTGCTCACACGCAAACTCGGGTTTTTCCCCCGCCACGTCAGATCGGCTTCAATCTCCTAGCGCTTGAATGGCAGATCACCTAGGTAATCCTTTTTGCCGACGTCAACGCCATTATGTCGCAAGATTGCATATGCTGTCGTGACATGAAAGTAAAAGTTAGGGATCGCGTGCTGCACAGCATACTCGTAACCGGATAGATACTTTCCCTCCCAGCGCGGCTGAGAAATTTTGCGTTCTTCAGCACCTGCAAAATCCTTGGGGGCAAAGGTTCCTAGATACGAAATCACATCCTCGATGCGCTTAAACAATTCTGGTAGAGTTTTTTCCTTGTCTTCGTGAACCGGTGCATCACGACCGGAAAGTCTTGCAGCACAAAGCTTAGCTGTGTCACACGCAATCTGAATCTGTCGGATCATGTTGAATTGATCTGGGGCTAACCGGCCGTTGAGCAACACTTCGATGTCAAATTTCTTTGTCTCCGCGTGATGCGCCCCTTTGTTCAGGCAATGATTAAGATTGTGCAACATCTTGGTGAACTGCGTGATGGTCAGGTCGTAAAGCATCGTCAACTCCATGGTAAGGAAATCATTCATGTTGCTTACCACGAACGACTACGATCGGCCACAAAATAGGATCGCCATGACCGGTCGCGACTAAACGAGATTGATCGTCTTTGATCAAGATTGTGTTAATCTTCCCTGATGTCATTGACAGACATGAGCTATGTCCATTACAGTCTTATTCATCCGGCACTCATAATCGAAACTAACAGCAGAATAATAAAGTAAAGCGGCCTTCACTTCCCGAACACTTGAACAAGGAAGAATTGACCATGATCTCTAGGCGTTCATCTCAAGTTTGGCATCATCTTATCTGTTGTTTTGCGCTGCTGCTTGGCTCGGGTGCCGAGGGCGCTGGGTCGCCTTCGGCGTCGGTCTCCTACCTCAATGAGCCTTTTCCGGCCTTGGCTAACGACCGATTGGGTGTTTGCTCGTTCAATATTCAGTGGCTGGGTTCACGACTTCATCGTCGAAATACCGAGCTAGCGGGACTCATAAAAAATTGCGATGCCATCGTGATTCAGGAGCTCGTGGCTCCGCCCTGGGATGTGACTATTGTCAACCCGAGCGGTGTCCAAGAGACAATTGCGGGCGACCAGCAGAGTGCAGATTTCGTCACAGCGATGGCTGCGGTGGGCTTTGATGGTGTCAGCCTAGGTCCAAACCGCACGAGCCCCAAGGTCGAAGTGAGTAATGGGACCACCGCGGAATGGCCGCTTCTGTTTTTTAAGAAGAAAAAAATCAAACTCGCGCCAGCGCTCCCCTCCGGATTCCTTGCGCCGCAAATCGCGGGTCATCCGATCTATAGCCGCGTGCCTTATGCCTTCGCCCTGTCGTCCGTTGCCAGCGGGTTGGATTTCGTGCTGATTTCGGTGCACCTGCGTCCGACCTCGTCGGATGAGAGCAAGCTCTATTCCAAGGCGCGCCGCATCGCAGAATTTCAGCTGATCGCAGATTGGATCGACTGGCAGAAAGAAAACCATAGGTCGCACGAGCGTGATTTTTTTGTTCTAGGAGACATGAACGTCGAAGACCTTGAAGAATACGAGGGCTTCTTTGGAAAATTCAGCGATGCCCTGGGTCCCGTTGTTGATGAAGTTATCAGTGCCGAGGGGGTGAAGTCCCGCGTGCGCAAGCTGCCCTTTAAATCGCTTAATTTCTCCGGCAATAGCCTGTTTGCTACCAATGTGCTGATGACCAAACCCTACGATCACATCATGTATAATACGAAGGATCTCTCCGTAAAACTCGTCGATCGGCTTGAAATCATCGATATGGCGACAAGCCTGCGTATGGCGGATTTCCCAAGTTACCGGGACTTCATCGAAGTTTATTCTGATCACAACCCCATCCGCATGCAGATCATGACGACCGACGGCGACAAGGACTAGTCTTTCGATCATGGCATCCACGGCGGGCCGAAGGCATAGAGCATCGATTGTTTGCATTGACGACGACAAGTTACTCTGCCTTCGGATCAGAGATCCCAAGACAAATGCCGAGTACTTGATTCTTCCCGGTGGTGGCATCGAGCAGGCTGAAAATCCGGCCGAGGCTGCCCGGCGCGAGACGCTTGAGGAAACTGGCTATCGGATTGCGATTGCAGATCCCCCGATCCAACTCGATTACGATTTTCTCTGGCAGGGCCAGCCTGTGCCATGTCGGACTTATTTCTTTGAAGCATCCCTTGAGGCTTCCAACCCAATTGCGACGCACGATGCCGATTATATCTTGGGCGTTGTCTGGCTGCCGCGTGGTGAGATAGCGCGCGAATTCGGCTACCATCGCGAGATCCTGGGGGTCATCGATGCCATTGTGCGAAAAGTATCAAAGTAGTGACCTACTGCCGCGGAAGATATTGATCGACCAAGTTAGCGGCGATACCCAGATATTTAGCTGGAGTGAGTGCTTTTAAATAGGCCTTGGTTTCTTCAGGTAATTGGGTGCAGCTATCGACAAGTTTGCTCAGATCATCGCGGCTAAAGACCTGGCCGCGGGTGGCTGCCTTGAGTCGCTCATAGGCATCGGAGATACCATGTTTGCGCATCAAGGTCTGAACAGGTTCCGCTAGGACTTCGGTTGCCTGATCGAGATCTGCTGCGATTTTAGCTGAATTAGGTTCTAGTTTGGCAAGGCCTTTGAGTAGCGCGGAATACGCGATCTGCGAGTATGCAAACATGCTGCCCAGGTTGCGCAAGACCGTTGAATCGCTGAGGTCACGCTGCCACCTTGAAATCAGGAGTTTGTCGCAAAAATGGCCAGCCATGGCCGAGGCTAAACCTAAATTGCCTTCGGCATTTTCGAAGTCGATCGGATTTACTTTGTGAGGCATGGTCGATGAACCAACCTCTCCCGGTGTGTGAGTCTGCTTGAAGTATCCGATCGCAATATAGGACCAAATATCGCGGGCCATTCCAGTAAGCACAAGATTAAGTCGCTTGAGTGTGTCGGTGAATGCTATCAGGCTGTCATGATTCTCGATTTGAGTAGTGAGCGGATTCCAGATCAGGCCCAATCGGGTCTCAACCAGGTCGCGGCTGATTTTGAGCCAATCTAGGTTGGGGAATGCCGCGTAGTGAGCATTGAAATTACCCACGGCTCCGTTCAATTTGGCCTCGATCGCAAGGTCTGCGAGGCTACGCCTCAATTTCGCTACCCTGTGCGCGAAAACCGCCCACTCTTTGCCGAGCGTGGTCGGAGTTGCCGACTGGCCATGGGTGCGTGCAAGCATGGGGAGCGCTCGGTAAGTTTGGGCATTGTGAGCGAGTTTGGTGATTAGTTTGTCCACGGTGGGCAGGAGGACCTCGCGTCTGTAGTCATTGAGCAGCAGTGCATAGGCAAGGTTATTGATATCCTCTGAGGTGCAAGCAAAATGAAGAAAACAGGTCAAATGCGATTGGGCACCGCGAGCGTTGAGTTCGTCGCGCAGGTAATATTCAACGGCCTTGACGTCGTGGTTGGTTGAAGCCTCAATCGCCTTGACCTTGGCATGGCAATCCTCTGGGGCTTCCTGCGCCGCAGCCGCCAGGAAGCCACGCAATTCGGAAGAAAGCGTGCGCCGCAGGTCAGGCAAGAGATCCGCCAGGTGGAGAATCCAGTGCGCCTCCACGCGAACACGCGCGCCGATCAGAGCGGCCTCGCTCCAGTATTTGGATAAGTCTTTGATTTTATTATAGTATCTTCCATCAAGGGGCGAGATCGACCAGGTTGCATCCCTTGTGGTTGGCGAGCTATACGGCATAAGTCACCTTAATTGCAATTGTATCGGTGGTATACCATGGATAGCAGACAACCTGAATTTAAAAGATCCCCTTGCGCTCAATTTTCATCGAGCCCCCTGCTCAATTCTGAAGATGATCTTGGTCTGAGAAGATAATGGTTGCGCAGCCAGCATATTTCGCCTAGAGAAGCCGGTAAACTCGAAATCTTGAGGAGAGATAATTATGAATCGTGCGCATAGGTTGGTGGCGTTAGTAATCCTTGCCGTTAGTTTTGCCTCGAACTCCTTCGCTTCAGGAAAGGTGCGCGTGGTGGTCAGTGTTGATTGGGAAGGTCGCGATTTAGGAAAATACAATCTCCAAGCGATGTCTAGATTTCGGACCGAGCACCCTGATATTCCTTTGCAGCACTTTCTCAATCCCGCCTACTACACCAAACCTGGAGCCAAGGCTGGCGAGGTGACCAAGGCAATTCGCTCAGTTTTGCGGCCGGGAGACGAGCATGGCATGCATATTCATGCTTGGCGCAGCCTGATCGAGGCTGCTGGAGTTCCCTTTCGCACGACACCTTCTTTTGTTCGCGATGACATAGACCTATCGCGATGCTTCCCCGATTGTGGGCACGATATTGCTCTTACTGCCTATACAGAAGCCGAATTGCGGCAAATTTTTCGCTACGGGGTAGACGTATTAAAAGGTGCCGGTTTTGATCGTCCCCGCGGCTTTCGGGCTGGCGGCTGGCAAGCTGACAACACCGTGCTGCGCGCTTTGGCTCTGGAGGGCTTTTCTCTTGATTCTTCGGGTACCGATGCGGCCTACCTCTATGACTCTTGGAGTTTGTACAACCTTTACGGGTTTGTCGCCAAGCTGTGGCCAGACATGACACCAGAAAGCCAGCCCTACACATGGACCTCTGAGCCAGGAGTTCAGTTGACTGAGCTGCCCAACAACGGCTGCCTTGCCGACTACATGACTGCGGCCGCCACGCTTGAGGCGTTCGAAAAGATAGCCGCGCTGTGGCATCAATCGCCGGACGATACGTTCTATCTTTCAATCGGCTTTCATCAGGAAACAGCATCGACTTATCTGCCGACTTTTGCGTTGGGGATTAAGCTGATCGAGGCTTACGCAAAGAAGCAGCGGATTCCTTTCGAATACGTTACGGGTGTTGGTCTTGAGGAATAGCTTTCAATGAGGAATCGTCGAGTCGCGAAGCATACCGTTATTCCAGGCTATCTGAGGCAGGCGCTCGCATTGGCACTGAAATTCCGCTGGTAGGTTGGGGCAGACTTTGGTCGCGATCAGTCTGTGACCATCCTCGTTGGGGTGAAAGTGGTCAAACGCCTGGTAGCTTTTTTTCATAAACCACTGCGGTATGAGTTGGGCTTCCTCGACGAGAGCCGCGAGTTTGGTCTGCCGTTCATCGGGTTGAAGCGTCGCTAGCTCGTGCCGCACCCAACGATGATGCTCGACCTCACGGGCAAGATTTGGGCTATTGCGGGGTTGCGCATCCGAGGCGCGCAGGCCTTCCGAGTAGAGGTCCACCTTAATATCGGCAAGTTCGTCGGGGGAAAAACTGGAGTTCGCGTTGCCGTTCAATTCGCCCAGGGCTTGAGCTGGGGTTAGTCGCCCCATCACAAAGTCAACCACAAGGCGCGTGCTCGCGCGGATTTCGAGCCCATTAGCACCTCGCCAGCGTGAGTCTTTTTCGGAACCCCAAGGGAGCAGACTGAGACCTATGACCTTGAGGCCTTTACCATGGGCTGCGACGAAGGTATCGCGGATTGCCCGGTTGGTATCTTGGGGCATCTGCACGCTATTGAGGCCACCTAGGTAGATGAGCCAAAAATTCTCCGGCCAGGCTTTCGCGAGGCTAGTGTTTTTGATCACTTGATTTTGAAATCGGACATACAGATGATGCGCGCCGAGTTTGGCAAGGGCAAGGTTCTCTACCTCCAGTTTAGCGCAAACAAGTTGGAGGTAGTCCCCATAGTTGCCCTTTGGGTAGGCGCTGATCGAGCCTCCAATAAGCACGGCTTTGACGGGTCGAGAAGGATCATGAAATTGCCAATGGCCGATACCTCCCGCCGAAATTTCAGCTCTGGCAGTTGTAGCAAGCGCAAGACCCAGCCCAAGACTTAATAACCTTGCAGACATAGTCAACCTCACAACGGCACTCCATTGGGTTTTCAAAAATGAAGAAATTTGGCGATGGTATGGCTATTTTATCGTGAAACCGATCATGTTTGCGCAACACGGCCTGGAATTACGCGAAATCTTTGACTTATTCCTGAGAAATCATGGGGGCAATGAATATTTGATGAGTGACAAAGCGCCAAACTTGTCTTGCCTCGATTGCGAGATAAATTATTTCTGTCTGTTATTTCAGAAGGTTAAAAAAATTTGCTAAAAAACCTAGTCCTGGTTCCGAAACTCTTCTTGGCTTTGAAATTTCATTTCGATCTTAAGGAGGATTTACATGATGAAGAAAGTTTTAATAGCTCTAAGCCTTTCAACCCTAGTGATGTCGTGTTCAGGCGACGATGAAACAACCACTGATGGCATGACGCCGGACGGTCAGTCCGCGCAAGCTGCTCCTGGCAGCTTTGGTGCCCCAACCCAAGTTGGCCAAAGCCAGCTCGGACAGAACTCGGCTGCAAAGCCTAATTCATTCGGACTCCCTGGAACTCCAGCTGCTGTCGCTGGCGCTGCGGCTACACAAGCTGGCGTCAATGGTCAGTCGCAAGCTGGCAAGCCAGGAACTCCTGCTGTGAACGGCACCCAGCTTCAGACCTCAACGGCACAGAGTGTTGAAACAGCGCCAGCTGGCAGCGTTCTTTATGTCAAGACACATTCGCTCAATGTGCGCACGGGTCCTGGTATGAGCCACAAAGTCATCGGCGTGGTCAACTTCAACGATAGCATCACTGTGAAAGAAGCTGTTAACAACGGCCGCTGGATCAAGATCGGTGAAGGCCAATATGTTGGCGGTCGTTATCTGAGCACAACCAAGAATAGCTCCGTTACGATCCCCAGCAAAGTTGCTCACTAAGAGTGACCTAACCTAAACAGTTTAAACGTATCTGGCAGAGTCTCCATTGAGGAGGCTCTGCTTTTACTTTTTTGCCTGTGATATTTGTGGGTCGCCGCAGCGGCTAGGCATGCTTGTATATTGAAACGAATCTGTTCTGTTTCAGTATACTCTGGCAATCTGTGAGGTGGCTGCTGAGCTTGCAGGTCAATGTTCGGCATGAGCCGCATGGTTATCGTGTGCGGCTTCTGGCTCGCAGTAAATGTACTTGCTCACCGTGCATTCAGTGCGGGTCATCATGTTGAGCGCAATGGCAAAAATAGTTAGACCCGAGGCGAGGATGACCATCGCCACTAGTACTTTGTTATCGATATTATTCAGAAAGCTATACTCGTCTTTCGCATTCGCCATGGAGAATGGTCTCCTCTTAGAGTCGTGGATTTAACTAGTCGCTGGCGCGAAACTCCGTTTCGTGCCAGCGACGTGTCCCGATCGAACGA
>CAZOSN010000084.1:0-18356 GCA_964582405.1 uncultured Oligoflexales bacterium
TTGTCATTTCCCCTACTGAGGATTCGTCAATAACTACTCGTTGTCAGTCAATTTTAAAAATATTTGTGGAAATTCTTGGGCGCGCTAGCCCATCTGGAGGCGAAGACAAGTGAAAAAGCGCGAGGATTACTGCGGTCGGACGAACCGCTATCCGGCTAGCGGTATGACCGAAATGCAGCATCCGGGGGCGGCCAAACGATTTTGAAAAAATTAAAATTTCATGGAGGCGCCCTAGTCATTAACCCACATGCAATTGCCGAAAAAGTGAGATTGCGGTATCTTGGCAGATCCAGAATCAATTCAATTTGTTGAGGTTGAGATGGCGTTAAATCAATTGGTCGATACCAGGGACTCGCGTTTTGTGCTCTTTGATCTGCTCAAGATAGACAGCTTGGTTCAATATGAGCGTTTTAAGGATTTTGATAGGGAAAGTTTTGAGGCGACGCTTGATTTGGCGGAAAAACTCGCCGTTGAAAAACTCTATCGTGCAAACCGTGAGGGTGATGCCGAGGGTGCGACCTATGACGCTGCCACTAAATCAGTAAAAGTCCCCAAGGCTTATCATGCCGCCTGGGCCGCGTATGTGGAATCAGGATTTCCCTTTTTGATTGCCCCTCCCGAATATGGCGGGATGGGTATGCCCGAGGTTGTGTGGAAGGGCGCCCAAGAATATCTTATGGCAGGATGCATTCCGCTTATCATGTACAGCACGCTACCGATTGGCGCCTACCAGATTATATACCGCTACGGTTCAGACGAGCAGAAGGCCAAGTATCTTCCCAAGATGATTGCGGGGGAATGGGGTGGAACCATGTGCCTAACCGAATCGGTCGCGGGCTCGGATGTCGGTGCATTAAAAACCCGGGCTATTCCGCAAAAAGATGGCACATACAAAATTGTTGGCTCAAAGATTTTTATAACGGCCGGCGATCATGACCTTTGCGAGAACATCATCCACCCTGTGCTTGCGCGTATCGAAGGCGATCCTGAGGGCACCAAGGGGATATCGATTTTTCTTGTGCCCAAATACCTCGTCAACGACGACGGTTCCCTCGGACGTCGCAACGACATGAACTGCTCAGGTATCGAGCATAAGATGGGGATTAGAGGGTCTGCGACCTGTTCGTTAAACTACGGGGATCAGGACCAGTGCGTGGGTTATCTTTTGGGTGAGGCCCGGCAGGGTATGAGCATCATGTTTGATATGATGAATGCTGCACGGCTTGAGGTAGGACTTCAGGGTCTTGCCACGGCAAGTGCAGCCTATATGCATGCCGTGACCTATGCCAAAAGCCGCATTCAGGGGATGAATCCAGCCAACAGGGCTCTTGGGGCCGTGCGCATTATAGAGCATGCCGATGTCCGTCGGATGCTGCTCAGCATGAAGAGCTACCTTGAGGCCATGCGGATCATTACACACCTCTGCGGTCTTCAGTATGACCTGACCGAAGCCTCCGAAGGTAACGAGCGGCAACAAGCTCAAGAGCTGCTGGATTTTTTGATTCCGATTTGCAAGGCAGGCAATACCGATAATGCCTGGACCATCACGGGAGAGGCCATCCAGGTCTACGGTGGTTATGGCTACTGCGCGGAGTATCCGGTCGAGCAGTACGCGCGAGACTCCAAGATCTATGCGATCTATGAGGGAACCAACGGAATTCAGTCTATGGATCTCCTCATGCGCAAGTTGCTGATGAATCCAGGGCTAACCAATTACAAGACCTACAAAGCCAAAATTGCCTCAACGCTTAAGGAATACGAAACCGAAATCCCGGCCACCTACCGCGAACAAATTAACCGAGCAGTAAAGCGTATGGATCAAGCGGTACAATTTCTGGCAGATCGCCTCAAAGAACAAAAACTACCGCAGGTAATGGCAAATGCAGTGCCGCTTCAAAAAGCGTTCAAACTTCTTAGCTATGCCTGGGCTCATGTGTGGAGCATGGGGATAACCCTACCCAGGGTGGATGCGATTCTCTCCTCTGGTGGTGACCTCAAGGCCAAGCTGAAGGCCTCTGAGGAAGCGGCGTACTATCATGGTCGTCTGCGTTCAGCGAAATTCTTTATGAACTGTGAATTCAAAAACTTTGATGCTCAGATCGACTATATCTTAGCAAACGATACCGAAGTGGCCCTGGCGCTGGAGGAAGAATTTACAGGGGCATTGCCCTCTCTCTAGCCGCTCTCTAGCCGCTCTTTCATAGAAACTTATTCCACGAAAGCAGGGAAATGGACGTTCCTAGGTTAGGCATACTGAGTTTTTTCATTGTGATGCTTGCCGCAGCTGTCATGCCGAGTTCGTGCATTCGGTCGCGCAAGAAAGCCCCGGACAGATTACAAAAATCTGGCGATGGATCAGAGGTCTCTCACGAAAAAGAATTTGATGCAGCTGGTTTTGCCAAGCTTATTCAAAAGATCGATGTGAGCAGTAACACCCAATCGCAATACGACCAGTTTGCAGCTGGGTCGGCATCGTTTCGATTGTGGCGTGCTATGGTCGATGATGGTCGTACCATGTTCACTTTTACAAACAACGGTGAAATCCGCTTGCCCTTGCAAGGTTCTATCGACGGCTGCAATGAATTCCATCTGCTTTGGCCGGAGGGCATCTTTTATGTTGGACCCTCGCTTAATATCGCCGTTGATGGGATCTTGGACGGATTCTTGTGTGTAAGCCCCAAAAAAGCGATCGAGAAGGTTCAAATTAGCTGCAGTCGCTGCCTCGATCCATCCAAGGTGTTAGTCACGGCATTAGGTGGTCAATTTCTCAAAAATTTGTCGCTAGGACCGAAACACGGGGGTTCAGCCTCTTCATCACAGGCTTCATCACAGGCTTCATCACAGGCTTCATCACAGGCTTCATCACAGGCTTCAACACGGGCTTCATCGCAGGCTGGGTCACTCGGAGAATCCCCCAAGATTCAGGCAAGAAATGCGCTAGTTAGTTCTGCTATAAAAGAAATTCGTGTCAGTGGCCGTTCAAGCCTTCCCGTCCTCGGCAAAGGAGAGGTAGGAGTCGTCTACGCGATCGATGAGGATACTGTGCTGAAACATATGAGGGCATCTCCAACTTTTCCCTCTCAATATTTCCAGGATGCAAAAAATGCACTTTCCAAATTGCGAGACTCAAAAAAACTGAGCGACTCTTCCTCATCGTCACGAATCCTGGATGTGTCTGTTTTCGAAGATGAAACCAACGATGATTCTTTGTTTGTCGTTATGCCTCGGATTCGCGGAAAAAGTTTGGCTGATGAATTCGCGGGGCGTTTGAGCGATGTTGACTTCGTCTCTTTGATCGGTGAGTGTTCTGAAGCCATAGGTGAACTTGCAAGTTTTGACATGGTTCACGGTGATGTCAAGCCAAGTAATTTTATGCGCCTCGAGAAAATAAGCACGGAGTCAAAACAAGACAACAGTGCAAAATCTGCTGAAACCAAAGCTCCATCTGCTCAGAGAGTGGTGCTAATCGATTACGAAGGTATCCAATCGATTTCGACGGCCTCCGAGAAAGACACGGAGAGAATCGCGGTTGGTTTCACAATATTTCAACCGCCAGAAATCGTCATGGTCCAATTAGGACAGCCGATCAAAGGCAGTTTGTCGGTTGATTCGTTCCGAACCAGGGATACCTACAGCCTTGGAATGATGACACTTTCGGCCTTGGCGGGAGCCTACAAGGATGACGAGGCTATCCAGCTCTTTCGCGATTTTTTTAGGTTCTTGAGCACAAAATACCGAAAAGAGCTTCTCGAGAAAGGCGAGGCTTTTTACAAGGATCATCCGGATTTTACTTCTGAGCAGGAAATTACCGAAGGTTATACCGAATCTTTTGGCGATACGGTTGATTCTGCTCAACCCAAGAATGTTACACCGGAGTTAGATTCCTACCGACAACATTTGAGCAATGGAAATTTGTCCAATCAGGATGTTTTTTTTCTAGTTGATCGCTTCATGGGGCGAGATGGTGATCATGACTATTTTCGTGAATTCCTAGATACCAAGAGTGGACTTTCAACGAATCTTGAAAGGCTATACAATCTTGCAAAGCAGGCGACCAGTTTTGCTGTCAAGGATCGGCTAACTCCAAAGGCGTTTGCCGATGAAATTGCAAAGATTCAATCGGTTCAAAATAAAAAATAGCAAGGGTTGGTTCCGGATCGAGTTTGCTCAAGGTTCCGAGAATGATCGCGAGTGTGGCTTCTAGATCAGTGGCGTTGGTGTCACCGCGGTTACCGACAAAATCAGCCCTGACGGACCCTAAGTAGAAGAAACCCTATCCAGACCGTCGAAGAAATCGCAGTAGTTTCGCGCGCGTAGCAGCGCGGGATCCTGATAGGCCGTGGGAAGCGATTCGCGCAGGTGGAGCCATAGCATCTTGGTGCGACCCAGATTCGGTAGCGGTAGCTCGAGATCACGCGGAGCGACTTCGGTGGCGAATACTGCCTGACACACAAAGTTGTAGGAGGTTTGCCAGGCCTCTTCGTCTGTGCCGAGGATTCGAGAGCAAAGCCCCCGCTTGACCAGTTCGATCAGAAGCGGCTCGTTTTGCACGCTGGTCCAATTGAGAACAGCCCAGGTCGCAAGGCATAGCCGTAAGGCTCGGGGGCTAAGTGCTGAAGGATGCCCGCCTTGGAATAGCCATGGGTTGCGGAGTGCTCCTCGCCCAACCATCGCAGCCTCGATAGGCGGCAGATCCTTTGCGAATTCGCGCACGCTGATATCGCCGGACCCTATGATGGGAAACCGCGCTGTTTCTGCGGCAAGGCGGAGCGGCCGCCAATCGGCGGTGCCAAGGTAGCGTTGCTCTCTCGTGCGGCCGTGAATACTCAGATGATGGAGGCTTATGGAACGGATCGCATCAAACAGAGCTGGAAACTCGCCAGAATCTGCAATTCCAAGCCGCATTTTGACGCTCAAAGAGCAAGGCCCCAGTTCGCGGGCTAGAGTTGCCACGAAATCACCAAACCGTCCTGGTGTCTCCAGCAAGCTCGACCCGGCGCCATGACCAAATACTTTGGGCGACGGGCAGCCACAATTCAAGTCAACAAAGCTTTGGCCCCGCAGGACTAAAAAAGCGGCGCGCAGAAAATCCGCTGGGCGTGCGGCCATAAGCTGAGGAATCAGGAGGTACGGGAGATAAGACCTGAGCTCAAAGAGCTCAGGGGCATAGAGGCGCGGGAGCTTTTCCGGGTATGTTTCGGTTACGCGGAGGAAAGGCGTGCTCAAAAAAGCCGGTGCTGCGGCCATGTAAAACCACAGGCGCACCGGAAAATCAGAAACCCCTTCCATGGGAGCAAGGCCAAGGCTACCTTTTGGGATCTTGTGCATCTATAATTTCGCAACGCTCACAACCGTCTGGATCCACAAGATCAATAGCACCACATTGCTTAGCAGAAAGGCCGCAAAACGGTGAATAACCCGGTTGTAGGTCGTGTGGATGATCGTATGAATAGCACGCAGCACGACATACGACCAGGCCAAGCACACAAGAATCGGACTTGAAATTTGCAGCGTCAGCGCTATGAGGCAAACCACATAAAACAAGATCGGCATTTCCATCAAATTGGTGAAATTTCGAGTTAGCAAAGCCATGTGCTCTGGAAAGGCCGTTATATCGATAAGTTTGAAGTGCTTGATATTTTTTGGATTCTCCCTGACCCAGGCAACGCGCGCCCATGCAGTTCTCAAGAGCGTCGATGCAGTTAGGAGCACCATCCCGAACATTGGAAATACTAGATCGTGATTAGCCATAAATTCCTCAGAGCCTGTTTACGACGTGTCATTTTTTATTTCTTCCCTGACAGCCCACTTGCCACTGACGCACAGAAAAACACCGCGCTCGGTTGTCGTATCACTTTAGCATACTCTCACGAGGGTGCGGTGATTTCCATCATCGGCTGATTCAACCTTACCTGCTGGCCGGCCACGACATGGATGGCTGATACCAGTCCCGCAAAGGGTGCCCTGATTTCGTGCTCCATCTTCATGGCCTCAAGGATCAAGAGCGTTTCGCCTGCATTAGCCATCTGCTGGTCCGAAACCAAAACTTTGGTGATAGCTCCGGCCATCGGTGCCCTCAGATGACCCGAATGCGCCTCGCTTTGAACCTCGGGGCGGTCATAAAGGTGGTTTACCACCTGGACCTCGCGGCTCAAGCGCTTGAGCCAAACCCCCTGCGATGTTTTTAGGTACTGTACCCTATGTGGTTTGCCGTTTAACAGAACTCTTAGGCTATCCGAACAGCCATATTCGAGCACGATTTCAAATGCACCTTCTTTGAGATTTGCAAGGTAAGTAAAAGGGCTGCGGCGAATCACACTGAGCGTGCCCACAAACTTCTGGCCTTTGATGCTTAAGCTGAACGGTGAGCGCGTCGCGAGCGAGTTGCGCAGATGCCAAAACTCAGGTGGTTCGCCCCATTCAAGGCAAACGGCTGCGATCAATGCATCGGTCACAAGTCCGTCCTGTTTTGGATCTATGAAATCAAGGGTTTTCGTGTGAAAGTCCCCTTCCGCAAACCATTGGCTCTTGACGATGCCTTCGAGGTATTCGCTGTTGTGCAGAACGCCAAGGAGCGCGGTGTCGCGCAATGCCTGAACCATAAGGTGGCGCGCCTCATCACGAGTCGTCCCATGGACGATGAGTTTGGCGAGCATGGGGTCGAGATCTGAACGGAGCTTTTTGTGTGCGGCGAGATCATGGTCGATCCTGACCTTGGGTGAGACAGGCCACGAAAGCGTTTCGAGTGTGCCCGTCTGAGGTAGGAAGCCTTGGAATGGATCCTCGCTGTAGATCCGACATTCAATCGCATGGCCCGATATCTTGATCTCGGATTCGACAAAACTCAGTGGTTTGCCTTGGGCCGTACGGATTTGTTCGGCGACGATGTCGATTCCCGTGATCATCTCGGTCACTGGGTGCTCGACCTGAATCCTCGTATTCATTTCTAAAAAATAGATCTCTTCGGACCGATCGACCAGAAACTCGACCGTGCCGGCGCTGACATAGCTGGAGGCCTTGCCGGCAAGCTTGGCAAGGTGCGCGAGCCGGAGCCGCACTTTTTCGCTAAGGAACGGTGCCGGCCCCTCTTCAATCACCTTTTGCTGGCGCCTTTGAATCGAGCAATCGCGTTCGCCAAGGCAGACGATGCCGCCATGGGCATCGCCGATGATCTGGACTTCGACATGGCGCGCGCCCACGATTTGTTTTTCTATCATGATCGAGTCGTTTCCGAATGCGGCCATGGCCTCCCTGCGCGCTGACTCCATGGCCTCGGCAAGCTGCCTGGGATCAGAAACAATGCGAATGCCGCGCCCGCCGCCTCCCATAGCCGCTTTTAGCATGATAGGGTAGCCGATTTTGTTGGCTACTTCCGCCATCGTGGCTAGACTTTGGTCTTGCCCTTGATAGCCAGGAACCATCGGAACGCCATGGACTGCAAGCGTGTTTTTTGCCAGAGCCTTGTCGCCCATAAGTCGAATCGTCTTAGGGGAGGGGCCGATCCAGGTCAGGCCCGAATTCATCACGGCTTCGGCGAAGTCGGCGTTTTCGGACAAAAACCCATAGCCTGGATGAATAGCATCAGCGCCGGTAATGGCGGCCGCGTTAAGAATCGCAGACATAGACAGATAGGTGGCGCTTAGGTTTGCCCCAGGTAAAAAAACCGCTTCGTCAGCAAGGACTGTATAACCCGCGCCCCGGTCTTTTTCGTCAAAGACGGCCACGGTTGCCAAACCGAGTTCCTTGGCCGAGCGAATGATGCGTCGCGCAATTTCGCCCCGACCGGCGATGAGAATTTTGTTCATGCTTTGCCCGGAATGATATTCATCAATTTACAAATGATCGAGAGCATAATCTCGTCCGCACCCGCCCCGATCGATAACAAACGGAAATCGCGGTAGGCGCGAGCCACTGGATTCTCCCACATAAAGCCCATGCCCCCCCAATACTGGAGGCAGGTATCCGCCACCTCGCGTGCGAGCCGACCTGCCTTGAGCTTAGCCATGGAAGCCAGGCGGGTGACATCGTCACCTCCCACATAACCTTCGGTGGCGCGATAGACTAGAGCGCGTGTCGCCTCGACCTCAGTCTGTAGTTCGGCGAGCCTGAACTGGATCGTTTGGTTTGCTATCAAGGGTTTGCCAAAGGCTTCGCGTTGCTGGGTGTAGGCGATCGTTTTATTGATGACGCCCTCCATACCTTTTAAGCAACTTGCCGCCGCGAACAATCGCTCCTCCTGGAACTGCATCATCTGGATGGAAAAGCCCATGCCTTCTTCGCCAATGAGGTACCGACGGGGCACCCGGACATTGTCGAAGAATACCTGGCTGGTATCGCTGCTCTGCATACCTATCTTGGCGAAACGCGGCGCGATCTCGATCCCTTTTTCTTTGAGTGGGACGACGATGAGCGATTTGTTGCGATGAGGTTTGTCTTCCGAGGTGTTGGCAAGCAGGCAGATGAAATCAGCCTGCGTGACATTGGTGATCCACATCTTCGAACCATTGATCACATAGTCATCGCCGTCGCGGCGGGCGGTAGTCTTGATGCTTGCGACATCCGAGCCGGCATTGGCCTCGCTCACTCCGATACACGCAACCATTTCTCCCGCGATGGCGGGGACCAAGAATTCCTTGCGCAGAGAGTCCGAACCGAAGCGGGCTAGTGCTGGCGTCGCCATATCAGTCTGAACACCGATGGCCATGGGAATCGCAGCACAGTTAATGGCGCCTAGCTCCTCGGCGAAAACCAAGCCATAGCTGTAATCAAGTCCCATCCCACCATATTCGGTGGGCTTTGTGATGCCAAGAAGCCCCAAGGAACCCATTTTCTTGAACAAGGCTTTGGCAGGAAATATTCCTTCCTCTTCCCATTGATCGACCTTGGGGTTGATCTCCTGCTCGATAAATTTTGCCGTGGTTCGGCGTAGTTCCAGTTGTTCTGAGTTCCAACGCATGTCTGCTCCTTTGGCTAAAATCGTGATATCCCGAACTTATTCGAGCGCATTGCATTTTTGGGGCGCATGAGGACTTTAAATAAGAATCCAAGGATCGGCCGGGTTAGCCGCGGGTCGATGATGCCATCGTCCCAGAGCCTTGAGGTCGCGTAGAGGGCCGTCGATTCCGCATCGACCTTTGCCCGCGTCATAGCTTCGATCTGATCTAGGAATTTTGAGTCGATTGGTTTTGACTCTCGTTGGGCTTTTTGTTCGGTAACGGTGCGCAGAACTTTTCCGGCTTGCTCGCCACCCATGACAGCGATCTTGCATGTCGGCCAAGAGAACAAAAAGTCAGGATCAAAGCCGCGCCCGCACATTGCATAGTGCCCGGCGCCGTACGAACCAGCAACGATCACCGCGATTTTCGGCACGCGCGCATTGGTCATGGCCTGGATCATTTTTGATCCATGCTTGATGATGCCGCCTTGCTCAGCATCGGTGCCGACCATAAACCCCGTGGTGTTGTGAAGAAACAACAAAGGTAGACCGCTCTGATCGCAGAGCTGGATGAATTGCGCGGCCTTGGTCGCGCCATTGCAGGTGATGGGGGCATTATTGCCAAGGATTCCGATCCTCTGGCCACAGATTGAACCATAGCCGCAGATTGTCCCTTGATCGAAGGCCTTCTTGAATTCCAAAAAAGTCGAACCGTCGGTGAGCCTTGCGATGATTTCTCGAATATCGAATGGTTTTTTTGCCTCAGCCGGTACGATGCCAAAGAGTTCGTCCGGATCAAAGAGCGGCGCCTCGCCGAGCTCACGCCAGTCCAGAGCCGGCATTCCTTCGTGAATGCTCCGAACCAGTTCACGTGCGTAGCGGATCCCGTCGGCATCAGTCTCTGCCAGGTATTCTGCGGTTCCAGAGATCGCAGCATGCAGTTCGGCCCCGCCCAGTTCTTCGTCGGTCGCAACTTCGCCTGTCGCGGCAAACAGCAAGGGGGGACCGGCCAAAAACATCTTGGCCTGATTTCGGACGACAATCACATGATCGGATAATCCCGGCTGGTAAGCTCCTCCGGCCGTGGCATTGCCGTGCACGACCGTGATCTGCGGTATCCCGAGGGCCGAGAGGCGAGCCTGGTTTGCAAAGCATCGCGCGCCATCGACAAATACTTCCGCCGCATAATTGAGGTTGGCCCCTCCGCTCTCGGCTAGGGTAACGACCGTAAGCCCGGTGCGCAGGGCGATCTCCTGAAGCCTCAGATTTTTTTTCAAACCTGTTGGCGAGATCACTCCGCCCTTTATCGCGCTGTTGTTGGCAACGATAACGACCGGTGTCCCATGGACTAGGCCAATGCCACCGATGATTCCACCACCAGCTGATCTGCCATCTTTGTCGTCCTCGCGTTTTAGTCCAGCAAGCGGCCCAATCTCGATAAAAGGACTGCCCTTGTCGAGCAGCAGCTCGATGCGGTCGCGTGGCAATATTTTGCCGCGCTTCTCAAACTTGCCGCGTACCTCGTCGGCGCTCTCATGCAACAGAGCATGGTAGCGATCTACCTCCGACCAACTTTTGACCATTGCAGCGTGGTTCGTAGCATAGCCCGGTGCCGAGGTGTTCAACTGGCTTTGAAAGACTTCCATCGCTCTCGTCCCTTTTGATCGTTTTGAATCTGGCATCATAATCAAAATTTGCTGAAAAAATCTCGGCTTTTCGGCAAACTCCTTGAGATGTCGCGGAGCGGATTAACGATAACCTTCGATTCATCGTCTAAGTTATTTTGGCGCTTCGGTATCCCTGGCAATCGCCAGTAATATTCGATTTTTGTCAAAACTTCAATGAGTTAACATTGCGCGACAAAAATCGGAGATGAAGAACGGAGGTCTCAGGTGCAGGTTCCAGAATTTTCTACGGCTCGCCTAAAATTAAGGCCGATACAACTTGAGGATATCCCATCCTACGAACGGCATTTCATCGATTACGAGGTTGTGTGCCAACTCTCGCAGCAGGTTCCATGGCCCTATCCGGAAGATGGCGTTCGGCAATTCCTGAACGCTGTAATTTTCCCGGAGCAGGGAGTGAATCGCTGGACCTGGGGAATTTTTTTGCTGACGAGGCCGCACGAACTGATCGGTAGCATCGATCTTTGGCGGCAGGGCAGACCGGATCATCGCGGATTTTGGCTGGGCAAAAAATTTTGGGGGCAGGGTATCATGACCGAGGCCGTGGCACCTATTCATGATTATGCCTTCGAGACGCTGGGCTTTGACAAGCTTATCTTGTCCAACGCGGTTGGCAACGTCCGCTCGCGTCGCGTCAAAGAAAAATCCGGCGCCCGGTTTATAGGTACCGCACCTGCAAAATTTGTAGACCCCGCTCTCCTCGAACAGGAGCTGTGGGAGCTTTCGGCGGATGCCTGGCGCTCGTTTCGAGATTCTTCTACCCCGCGGCTCTGATTTCGTCCTGACGATCGCATTTTGATTTTCTTGACAAGGAGCTGCCCGCTGCTCTTCTTCGAATTTGAACAGGGGGGTATGCAGGTGTGAACCGTCATCGGATTATAGGGCGTCTCGATGATTCATCAATAACACATTGAAAATATAGTAAAATTTAAATTCCATCGCCTGTTTTGGACCGCGACACACTCGACTTTTGTCGCCAACTGCGCCCTAGGTATATCTAAATCTAAATCTATTGACAAATATGCCAAGTTAGCATATCTATCCAAGATAGAAGTTGCCTACCTCAGGTAGGACCCGCCAGACAAGCTACTGGAGTCATAATCAATGTCAAAAGTCGAATTATCTGTTCGAGGCCGAAATGGGCGAGATGGGCAAAATGGTGCTGCGGGAAAATCCTATGGAGAGCGTGGCCAGCCCGCGTCCTCCCCTACCGCAGGTCAGCGGGCTGGGCAGCTTCAGGTAAACCTAGGCATGGACTCCAAAGGCCAAATTGTTGTGTCGGGGTCTAAAACCATGCCAGGCAGTTCGGCGACGGCTTTTGAGGAGCATTTTGAAAATCCTCCGGACCTCTATCTCGATGCTGAAGGTGGTCGCGGCGGCGACGGCGCAGATGGTGGCGATGGCGCAAATGGTCGACCTGGATACGACGGGAGCAATGCCACCCCCTACTCGTTTGCCACTGCTGGCGGTGATGGCGATCCTGGCGGCGACGGTGGCGTTGGTTCCTCGGGTGCCGATGGCGCCGATGGAGGAATCATTTCCATCTCTGCTGCCGATCAGGATCTAGCGTTATTGCCGTTGGCCGATCAATACTCAGTCGCCGGTGGTCGCGGTGGAATTGCCGGTCATCACGGTGTCGGTGGGCGCGGCGGACGAGCGGGTGTAGGCGGTTCGGGGTGTACCTGGACGACGCCTCACACCACCTATTCCAATGGCAAATCAGAAACCACTTATCAAACCCATAGCCGACCTGGGGCACCAGATGGTTTGCGAGGTTACAACGGCAAGTCACCGTCGTCACGGCTTGAAGATGGTACCAGCGGTATAAATGGGAGCATCTCCTACACCATCACCGAGGCTTTAGAAAAAAGAGCTACCTATCAAGACCGCTATCGAATTTTGACGGGCAAGGTAGAGATTGTACCGACTCATCCTGGGGGCATCATCGAGCCGGGATCGAGGGCACTTGTTGGTGCTGGCGAGTTCAAGAATGTTGGACCAATGATAACGCCGCAGGTTGGCGATTTGGAATTTAAGATCTATTCGGGTGACTGGGGCCAGGATGAAGACGGGGTCAATGAAGCGATAAACCGGCGCCTCAAGGCACGAGACGAACTCGATCTTAAGAATATGGCAGTGAGGATAAAAGATCGCAAACGGCCGGCGCGCGGTGAGCGCTTTGTGAAAACCTATGAGATGACAACTGCTGCATATTTGCGACGCATCGACCGCGCCTTGCCGGAGTCGATTGCCAAAACGTCGTTCGTTGTTACCTATCCCGTAGAGATTACGCCGATCGCAGGCGACTCAGTTTGTTTGCCGAATCAGCCGGCGCAGGTCCAGTGGCAGATCAAAAATATTTCTTCGGCGACGTTGGGCCGAGCGAGTGAGGGAGCCCGCATCGTAAAATCGGCGATGAAGTTCGTCGGCGGTGAAAACGTGACCGACAAAGATGTCATATTTACAAATGAACAAGGGGAACCCATGTCCCTCGCTGAAGGTATTCATCGCGCAGTTGATCACTTGCCACCAGGTGGAGTGGTGACGGTGAAGGGTACCGTGAGCTTTCGGGATGGCGTGGACGCCTACAACCATGTTTTTTTAGAGACCGGCCTCGATCTCGGCAAAGTCTCTCAGCCCGACAAGGCAAAGACTATTCAGCAACGGTCCTATTCCATTCAGCTCGCCGAAAGGTATTTTTACACCCCGGGAGCTAGCGTCCTTTTGGTCGTCGATGACTCTGCGACCAAAGAAGAAGTCGATGCTTGGAAACAACTTGCAGAAAGCAAAGGCAAGCTGGTGAACATCTGGAATACCGATGTTTATGATGCTTTTAGCCTAACGAAGACTATTAAACGCTCAGGAAGGTATGATCTAGGGGAGAATTTTGAGGATAAGACCGTGGTTCTCTTGAGTAATCGCAAGAATGGTCAAACGATCGCCGCGCGTAGTGATGAACGCGAATTGTTGACTGCTGCTCATACGCACGGCCTAGCGACTTATGTGGTCGGCGACCGAGAAGAATTGTCGAAACCGGCGATGAGATTGGAGGTGCCAATCGATACTCAGGCAAATTCCGTCCGAGGTTCGTACCAGAATCTGATCGATAGTTTAAACACTCTGCACGAGCTCGAATCTTTGCGGTACAACCCGCAGGCAATGACCTATGGCAAACCATCCCGTGAAAAACTTTTACATCAAGCGGACACACTCCGGAAGAACTTGCGCAAGCTTTTTCCCGATCGCGACTATCAGGTGACGGCGCGCTACGCTGAGCCAGTTCTCGTTAAAAAGCGTTTCATTCTGCCGAATACCTATGAGTTCGGAACAATCGAAATCGCGCGCAGTGTGGATAAAGGACATCACGTGCAAGCTTTGTCGGCGCCCTCAGAAGGAAAAAATAGCAAGGCAAAGCCGTTCATTTTATCAGCCGAAAATCAGTACCGGTTTATCAAGGCGATGAATTTTGGGGAAAAATTACGCACCCTCTACCATGACTTTAATTATCAGTATCCTCTTAATTTTAAAGATAAAATACTCATTCCTGAATCGAGCTTTTATTCTGTCAATCAGACAACAACAGGCGATCAAACGGCGACAACCATTTCGGCGATATTATCAGACTTAGCCGAAGAGCAGGACTGGTTGCAATCGAGTAGCCCATGGTTGGGTCGCGAAAACGCAGCGACGATCGGCAACCGCCTTGAGCGCCTCAATAAACTCGTTGAACATTTTGAGACAGTCGATTTTCATACCGTTGATGGCGGTTCTAAGGCGCTCGTCGAGCAGCGCAAATTTTTTGTCAGTGCGATCATCGCTGAAGTCCAAGCCATGAGCCGACGTGCGCTCAATTTTTGGGATTATATTTTACCGTTTCGTCGGCGCTGGACGACGTATCAAGCGACCCGACAAAAACTCAAAAGATTAGAGAAGATTGCTTATGAAGGAATCGACTCGAAACTTGCTATGAAAACCAAGGCAATCCTTAGCGCGATCATAAAAAAACGAACGCAGGTCGAGGTTGGTGCGAAAGCCGGAGAACCTTTGACAAACGGCTGGATTCATCCCAAGCATCTTGCGGATGATGGGTTTACAACGGACTTTGACTTGCGGCGAAAAGTCTAGGCCACCAGCTCAGGAGGATGCAGAAATCTTTATTTATTTTCAATATGTTAAGAGCCAAACGTCAACAGCCCTAAGAAAATACTGGAAAAATTATTCCCGCACGGCCTGGGTACCTGGCTTCCCCGGCTGCTAGGCTTTTTTTGCCGTTTGTGGCAACGCCTCAATTCGATACCGGTAATTACAATAGAGTAAGGAGCGTCTTCATCCTGCTGGGAGAAAGCGATTTGAATTCCTATTACCTGAGAATGCCTGATATCCATGGTTCTTTCCTGACTTTTGTTGCTGATGATGACCTGTGGCTGGCTGAGTTGAATCGCGAGGGGCGGCCGGTTCAGGGGTATCGGCTTTCGACGTCAGTAGGGCTGATTCAGTCTCCCAGGTTTGCGCCCGATGGTCAGGTCATAGCTTATGCTGGAATTGATGCAAATCAGGTCGATCTTTATATGATCCCGATCCGCGGTGGCGAAGTGAAGCGGTTGACTTATGATGGTATCATCGACTGCCTCGGCTGGCTTTCGTCGCGTGAAGTTCTCGTGTCAACGGCAGCGCGCGCTGCTTTTCGAGGATTCGCTGAGCTTATGGCGATCGATTGCAAGACAGGCGCCTCCCGCTTTCTCGAACTGGGTTTGGCCAACCGCTTTTGTCAAAATGAGCATGCGATTGTTGTCGGCCGCAATTGCCTCGATGCTGCGCGGTGGAAAAGGTATCAGGGCGGCACTGCCGGTCATTTTTGGATCAAACGGAGTCGGCAGAAAAAATATCAACGCCTTTTACCAGGTATCAAACACAATGTAACAGATCCTGCGCTCATCGGTCAGAGGCTATATTTTGTCAGCGACTTTGAGGGGGTCGCGAATATCTATAGCACCGACCTCAAAGGAACCAAAATAAAACGTCACACTGACCACGAGACCTTTTATGTACGCAATATGGCAACCGATGGGCACAGACTGATCTATCAAGCCGGTGGCGATCTTTATGTTCATGAACTTGGCCGGGATCGTTCGTATTTGATCCCAATAGAGATCACAACCTCAGCGACTCAGACGACACCGTACTATCTTAGTGCCCAAGAATCGCTCGACGATGCCGATATATCTTTTGACGGGAGTCATCTTGCGGCCGTAATCCAAGGGCATCTAGTCATGAGTCAGCCATGGCGCGGCGGGGGAGTTAGCCTTGATACCGACCGCGCCGCGCGCTACACAAATCCAACCTTTTCGCTGTCAGGTAAAGCGCTGTTTGCTGCGGTAAGTCGATATACGGGTGAGGAGCAGCTTGTTCGATTTGACCTTGTGACAAAGAAAAGCAAAGTATTTGCCGGCGAATGGGGGAGAATCTGGTCGATTACGGCCGGCGATCGTTATCTTGCTGTAACTACCAATCGCAACGAACTCTGGCTGGTTAATAGCTCTACAGGAGCGCGCCGCTTAGTCGATTCCACGCCGTTTGGGGGGCCAAGCAGTGTGACTTTTTCGCCAGATAAAAAGTGGTTGGTGTATAGCCTTCCTATCAAAAATCGCACCCAGGAGTGCCTTAAGATCTATAACCTCAAGAGTCAGAAGTCAAAAGTGTTGATCGATCCGGTGCTGTCGGATTCGGATCCTGCTTTCGACCCAACGGGATCCCATTTGTTTTTTCTGGGCATCCGTGATTTTCGCGCCGAATATCAGGACACGCATTTTGATCTCACTTTTCCCGCCGCGCGCAGAATCTATGCTGCCGTGCTTGATCCCGAATCGCCGGATATTCTTAGCCAGCACCTTCAGCCCACTGAACCTGACTTACCTGAGATGAAGGGCAAGAAGCAAAATAAAAGCAAAAAAAAGCGTCGGGCAACGATTCAATTCTCGGGCGTCAACCATAGAATCGTGGCGCTACCTATCAAACTTGATCACTACTCGCACCTCAATGCAGCGGAAAACAAACTGTTCTATCTCAAAGAACGCGATGAGCTAAGCGATCTTTGGTGCTATCAGCTTCAAGAAGGCAAGGAAGAAATTTTTCAACGTGATGTGGTTCGGTATCAGCTTGGGGCTGGTGGAACTATGATCTTTATGGAGCTTACCGATGGCAGGCATCGGTTGGTTCCGAGTGATAAGCCACCCGATCAGGAAAATATGGATCGAGATCGTTTGGGTGGTTGGATTGCGACGGAAAAAATCAAAACCTATATCGAGCCTCGATCCGAGTGGCGGCAGATGTATCGCGAAGCTTGGCTGTTGCAGCGCGAGCATTTTTGGAACGACGAAATGTCGCGCATCAATTGGCAGGCGGTGTACAAAAAGTATTTGCCGCTGATCGATCGCGTCTTGACGCGCCATGAATTCTCCGATGTTTTGTGGGAAATGCAAGGCGAGTTGGGCACATCGCATTGCTATGAGTTCGGTGGCTTTTACCCGCAGGTTCCGCCGGATATCATCACGGGAAAATTGGGCTGTGATGTGAAGTTTGCCCAAGGCGAACTTACCATAACCAAAGTTTACGAAGGAGATAGCTGGATACCGCAGGCCGCTTCTCCCACCCTGAATGCGAATCTGGCGCTAAAGCCACAGGATCGACTGGTCGCAGTTGATGGCGAACGCATCAGGCGTCCGGACGATCTTGCCCGTTTATTGGCTGCAAAAGCCGAAATTCCTGTTCAGCTTGAGTTTATGCGAAAGGGAAGGCGTAGGACCGAATCAGCGCTGGTCAAGCCGCTTGCCAACGAAATGCCGCTGCGCTACCGGCATGCTGTAAACCAAGCAAAAAATTTTGTCACACAAATGACGGCAGGCCGCATAGCGTATCTTCATATTCCGGATATGGGGCCGCAAGGCTATGAGGAGTTTTACCGCCAGTTTCTCGGCGCTCGTTCAGCGCAGGGGTTGATCATCGATGTAAGGTTCAATGGCGGTGGTCATATCTCACCGCTCATTTTAAGAATTCTGGCGCAAAAAGTGTTGGGCTACGAACTCACCCGCTGGAATGGGATTCAGAGATTTCCCGACACAGCGTTTGACGGACCGATTGTCGCACTAACCAATGAGCATGCCGGCTCGGACGGCGATATTTTCTGCCATAGCTTTAAGCTGCTCAAAATAGGCCCGCTGATTGGCAAGCGCACCTGGGGTGGCGTCATCGGAATTGATAACAAATACCAGCTCAAGGACCGAGGGATTACCACCCAGCCCGAATATGGATTCTGGTTTAAAGATGTCGGGTTTGCGGTTGAAAACTACGGTACCGACCCGGATATTGAGGTCGAGATTACGCCGGATGATTATCGGGCCGGCACCGACCCGCATCTCCAACGCGCAATTTCAGAGGCTCTGCGCCTTTTGGAAGTTGGACCGATGGAAAAAACGCGATTCATTCCCCCGAATCTGCGGCCACCACGGCTTCCGAAAAAATCATGAGAAGTAGAGCCTGTTCGGAGTTTTGCCTAAAAATATCGTAAAATAAGTGACTTTTTCTGCAATGTTACGTGATTCTCGGCGGTTAAGGCGGTACTTATTATCTGAAAGTAGTGATTGGCAAAAATTGCCAATTTTCTGGCCAAATGCTCGCTTCCCTATCCCTATCCCTATCCCTATCCCTATCCCTATCCCTATCCCTATCCCTATCCCTAT
>CAZOSN010000084.1:18456-19483 GCA_964582405.1 uncultured Oligoflexales bacterium
CCTGATCCTGATCCTACCCTGGATTGCCTGCCGAAACCTTGCCTCGCGCACTCTCGCAATGATCAGCCGCCGGCTTGCAGACGACTGGCTATCGCTCAGAGTCTCCATGGTCAAATACCGACCGCTCCAGGCTTTTCTTGACCACTCCGCTTATGACACGATCCAGGAATAATACGCCATTATGGCTGGCATGCGGGTTGCATTGGTGCCGCAGCGAATCAAGCCTTCGGCAAGCAAGGCTGCGTTTCAAGCGATAAACTGTCAAACTATATCGGGGAATTTACGATGGGACCAATTACTACGACGCCACAATCAGGAATAGGCCCAGAGCGCAGCCCCGGAAAACATGAGCGTAGCTCTTCACCTCCCCCATCGCCCCCAACGAAAATAAGAAGGGTGTCCAGCTTAGCGAACATGCATGCTAGTAGTTCAATCGCGGATGCTGCATCTATCGATCAGGCTCTGCTAGGCGGCGAGCTTAAAACAGCCTTGGAAATAGCGGCCCGATCCCCTGATCTGGTGAATTTTCAAGAATCCAAAAATAACACCACGCTATTAATACTGGCCGTAAAAATGGACGATGCCGAAGCTGTCAAGAAACTGATCGATCTTGGTGCCGATATCGAGATCAGAGACCATAGCGGCGCCAGCGCACTCGACTATTGGACGCAAAAATTGAAGGCTGAAGGAGCCTCGGCCATGGACACGGAGACCACGGCACCCAATCTCGATAAGAAGGGCACGGCCGAGGCCATTTTAGATCGATGGGTGACAGCTCCGATGAAACGACCGCAGGCCGATGCTAGTGAAGTCGGAAGGCGACAGGCATTCGCTAAGAAGGTCAAAGTCAGCAATGATGGCCGACTTTTTTGGACGGACGATCTCGATCTCGATAATTACAATATAGATGACTTCAGAAAAGCAGGCAAAGATATCGACCACCTTCCGGACTTAGGAATCACGGTGCTTGGTAATCTGAAAGCGAGGTCCTCGGAGGCATCTTTACATAACTTTTTTATTGAAGGTC
>CAZOSN010000085.1:0-19444 GCA_964582405.1 uncultured Oligoflexales bacterium
TTAGACGAGGACCGAGTCACCACGGACCTCTGCCGCGCAGCGGCTTAGTCCAACACATGGGTGAAGTTCTGCGAGGTGGAAGGGGTTGCTGTAGCAAGGCAAGACGCCAAGAATCGGCACCAGCAAGCTCAGGAAAAGCAGGGTACGCCCGGTACACCTGTGCAAATACATATAAACAACACGCAGAATAACGGGACCGCTCCAGTCGTGCCGAGTGCTCCGGCACATTGAAAAGTATTTCACAACGCACCTCAGGTGCGCTAAGATTTGGTACGATCAAGTTCAGCGATCAATCAGCGACAAGGAACCCCAAGGGTAGGCCAAAGGTCGCACCCGAGATTGAACTGGCTCGCTTAAGTTCTGAGTTGGAGCTCACCAAAAGCCCTGCCAAACTCATGTTCATGACCAAAGGAGAGCTGAGGGACCTGATTTCTACGCCGACCAGCAGAGCTGTCGAAAGCCTTCTGTCGATTATAATTTTAGGTGCGATAGAGTTAGGTTGCGTTAAACGATGCGAATTCCTCTTCAAATATTTTATTGGCCCACCATCCAATCCCAAATTTTCGAAACCACAACAAAAAGAAGAGATGGCGCGACCGGTCGAGATAATCGACAAAAATCCCTATTCCGTGGAAATTTGGAACTCGGAAAAAGGTCGATACGAAAGCTACGGTGGTGGCGCTCAGCTTTCTAGAGTTCAGGTTCAATTGAACATGAGCTAGCCTCGACGACGGGACGCTATGCGAAGCCAGTGCGGTATCTGTATGGTTCTGCGGTGGAAAAAACTGCGGAATATATGGCCCTGCCACAAAATCCTGGTGAGAATCCCGGCGGCTAGAACAAGATGTCTGAATTTGAACTTGATTTCATAAACTTAAATGGTGGCGAGAGAGAGACTTGAACTCTGGCTGCCTAATTTTGCAGAAGCCTTGATGGGCAAGGTTTCTGTATGAATGCAAATAGTTAACCATCATGCCCTGGACTCGTGCAAACCGCACTGTACCGCCTCAAACCAGTAAATCACGTCCGAATCACGTCGACAATCGAAAGGTGATTCTATGGTAAAGCAAGTGAAACGTGATCGGCAAATTCAACCCCATCCGTTACAGGCGGCCAAAGGTCGTGTCGGTGATTGTGGTTCGCTCTGGTTGATTAGCTGCAAGCTACGCGCTCTAGGCGAGCTGATTAAGGCTCAGAACGGTGAGCCAGCTTTCGAGCAGCCTGACGTCAACTATGGCCTTGGGACGATCCTGATCGAGGCAGCCGATGAGATCGACGGCATCAGAGACAAGCTGGAGGGACGTGACGATTGACGAAGGTCCCAGAGTCAATCGTCTCAGCTTGGGTTTTGTGTTTTTGCCAAATTGTGATATCATTTGGTGTGGTTGCGATGGTTTTTTTCTTAGATTTCGCTGACAAATCGACCATTACAACTGCACTCATTCAAGATCTATGATCTAAAACCGAATACGAGGAAGGTATGCAAGATATCGAAAGGGAGCACGTGCCAACGAAATCAGGCAAAATGCCTTTTGACGAAAGTAAGCTTACACCTGCCCAACGGGAAGCCGTTGCAATCGCCAAAGACCAAGGCAAAGATTTGAGTCTGACGATAAACGACCTCAAAGGCAACATGGACTCAAAGGCCGTCGCAGAACTTATGGATGCAGTCATGGACATGCGTCGACGCCCCGCCAAAGTACGCTCCCTTTAAGGGCATCCTAATGTACCTTCTTGATACAACTGTTTTTTCATTCATTGTCCGAAACGACCCGCTCTTGCAACTCTACGAGCAAACCATCGGAGGCGCTGGCCCCTTATTTTTATCGGCTATGACAATCTGTGAACTCCACGCTGGTGCGCAGATCAAAGGTTGGGGCGAGCGACGCATGGCCGAACTCAGCCTGCATATCAATCGTTGCACAGCACTTCCCATTGATAGTGGGATTGCAATAGAATACGGCCGAGCCATCGCAGCTTCCCGAGCCGCCGGTCGTGAACTAACACCCTCGGATGCGATGATTGTTGCAACCTCGATGAGGTACGGCCTGGTTTTGTTGACTCATGATAGGGATATGACTGTTGCGGAAGAATTTGGCGTCAACGTGATTTGCAAGATATAGAATCTGATTCAGCATGAAACCAGCAAAAATTTCGTTCAAGCCTCTTACCGTAATCTCTTAGCTCCGAAGGCAGGGAAAGTAGTCTATGGTTAGAAGCTGCATCGTTTCCTCCGGAGAGGGCTTAACCCTAGCTCTGATAGCCTCGATACAGGCTACAATCGCTTTGCGAACCTCATAGGCATCATCGACTGACAGCGTAAAAACTGACGAGTAATGCAGATCTTGAGATTCCTCCCCGTAGCCAGAACAAAGGAGCTGTTCGAGGACTTTTCCCCGGCAATTGAGATGATGTCGTCTGAGATGTGGTGAATCCTGAGGCAAGTAGAGGTTGCTGCGCAACGGTACAAATACGCCAACCGATTCCTGCTTCACAAGCCCCATCTCGGTGAGGTCGACCAGGAATTTTGTAACAAGATTAGAATGGCAGCGCAGGGCTCCGCTAATCTTACTGACAGAACGGTATGCAGGCATCGTGAGAATCATCAAAATCGCTGCATAGTGCCAATCGCTATAATAAAGAGCCTCGGCATGGGGGTCGAGTTTTTGAAGTGTGTTCTGATCAACTCTGCGTGATAATTTGTTCTCTTCTTTACGGCACTGATCCATTTGCCTGCGAAAATATTGAGCCAAAGCTTGTGTACCGGCCCGCGCATGCTGAACCAAGAGCAAGAAGAAATGCCCCTCGTTTGGCCCATGACCAAAGAACTGATTCATACGTTCGGCCTGTTCCAAACTCAAATGACTATCCGAGTGAAAAATCTTGTGAATATAGGCTGGTTGGCATTTGAGATGCTTAGCAAGAGCCGAAGGCCCGCCTCTAACGGCATAACGTGGATGATGGCTGACATAAATCTTATAGTCATCGTGCTCAAACAGCGTTTGGAGGTTGATTTTGGCTCGTTTTACCATAATTATCCATTATTTTAATTAGTTATATCTAATGACTCTCAGATTTGCCGATAGAATTATTTTTACCATTGGTGAAAATATACTTTCCCAATTGAAAAAAAAATGAATTTTTTTTAGGACGAGGGTGTCCGATAATTACTTTGTAGCGAAAACAGGTTCGACATTCACAAAGGAGCAACTCATGTATCGTGACATTCTCGGAAAGACTCTCAAAAGTCTTGTCATAGCCGTTCTAACGACCACAGCCGCCGTAAGTTTTGCCGCACCACGAGATGTTTATAAGCTCGCTGGTGGCGAGAGCAGCGGTGGGGGACTTGTGATCGGTGATCGGGCTAATCCCTGGTTTATGGTCAACACCTCAGTTGTCCGCTACTGTATCGAACGCGATGCGACCCATTTTAGTGCAACGCCAGCGGAAATCGAGACAGCAGTAGGCAATGCTCTCAAATACTGGCAAGCCGCCTTTTCAGGTCGCCCCGATTCCAAGGTCCGCGTGGGGACACAAAACTTCGAGGAAGTCAGCTGCCTTGACGAAAACATTGACCTTGGCTTCATGTTTGGCGTCCTGAGGGACGAGCAACGCGGCCTAATCGTCAACCCCACCCAAACCATTGGGATCGCGCAACGCACCGCCTATGATCGCGTGAACATGAAAGGCCGAGGTTTCATCTATATAGCCCCCGATTCAGGCCCCAACGAGCCTGAAATCGGTCTTGGCCCCAACTTTTGGAGCGAAGACAATCATTACCGACTTGATATCATGCTCCTGCACGAATTGGGTCATGTCTTTGGCGTGCGCCATCTGACTGAAGACAATGTCTACTTGTTTTTTATGAACGAGCAGATAGGTGAAGCTCTGGCGGAGATGCGCAAAGATCCTGAAACCGATCCCACGATCTATCCCTTAGTGTTAAATTTTATCAAAAAAAATCCGAACCTCGGGGACTACAATGGCGTGATAAATTACCATCTCTGCGACAATCACTATAGCTATAAATTTGCTGCCAAAGTATTTGAAGCACCGGCGACAGGCTGCTTGGATCTCAATTTTAAAAACTACTTCTCTCTAGAGGTTTACCATGCCAGCACCAATCAGGATCCTCAGTTGATTGGCAAAACCACGAGCAGGCATCCATATTATTGGGAAGATGGTTTTTACCGCCTCATCAAGATCTATATTCCGGAAGACCAAGTTGCCATCAACACTCCCCCCGCGGACGATATGGTTGGTCGCTATTGGTCTGGATATGATGTGCAAAAGGAATCGGCTCATATTGAAATTGACTACAAGTTTGGCAACAAGACGCGGCAATTGATTTTGTCTGGTAGCGCCTTTAAGGAGTTTGGTTCCGTCATCGATGGCAAATTGGACTGGGCTATGTTCACGATCAATGCCATCTTGTAAGCTTCAGAGCGTGCGAGTTGAAGACCTCAGGTCTTTAACTCGCGTCAGAAACAATGGGACAGAGGTTTCCATGACTACGTCTTTAAGGATACTAATAATTTTGGTTGCATGGTTGGCATCATGTGCAGATCAAATGCCAACCAATGAACCCAAAGAACCCTATCTTACGTCCCCAGTTACTGGTAACGGTAACGGTGTGGAGTTTGTTGCTGGTGTTGTATCGTCGGTGGTGGCAAGTTCCGTATACCATGATGTCGAATTTTGGGTTGTCGATAGCCACTGTTCGATACCGTTGGTACAAAATAATCTAGACGTCCTTATCGAAGGCAAGCTCGCTGATGGCACGATTGATAAGTCCTATTATGCCTTTACCCAGCCTGTCTTAAAGATCCGTCGTAAGTTCGCGGGGAGCACCAGCTACTTTGTTTCTCTATTTCGCGGGGATCCCAGTAAGGTTCTTTTCAGTGAGCCATTGTCAACCGGGATGAACCCAATCCAGGTTGCTATGAAGGTTAATTGCGCGTCCGGATGAACGAACAAATCAATAAGCCTACTATAGAGTCCGAATAAGACTAAGGCTGAGTCTCTCCACTTATCCGTCCGTCCCCGTGCGTTTCTTACGACCATTGGGGACGCTTACCACCTTGATCTTTTCGTAAGCCGCCAGAAGGTCCGCCGCACACTTATCCAGGCCCTCCAGCAGACGACGCGATGGGCCGAGGGGTGAGGATAAGCCTTGTTCCCAGCTCCGCACCGTACCAAGGCTGACTTCGAGAAATTGGCTTAGCATCTCTTGAGTAAAGTTCAGTCGTTTCCGAATACGCTTAATATCTTGCGGCTTGAAATTCCTGGCGGGCTTAATCAGGTATTCCTGTAAGCTCATACCCGCCAGAGCTTTGCCGGCTGCGATATCGTGCGCCTCACCCAAGCTTTCCATCAGGCCATCAAATAGTTGTGAATTTTTCCTCGCCATACATCACCCATATTGGTTTTCAAGTTCGGTTTCAACCGCCTGGACCGCGCGAGTGACCGAACGCTTTTGATCCGAGTCCAGATCTTCCTGTTCGCCCTTGCGAATAAAGAATAGGAAAAAGAGCTGCCCAAATCTTTCAAAGTCCCGATACAACACACGCCCACCACCGCGCTTCCGTCTGCTGGCTGACAAGACTAAGGAACTAGAAGAACTGTCGGACGCCTATGAGTTCGATCAGGTTTTCCGTAAGACTCTCAATCATTTTGCACATCGCATATCAGGCTTTTCCTGAAAACGGCATCCCAGCATCTGGGCATTTCGTTGATGGCAGCGACGTTCACGACGCTTTTAACATCCCCGCAGGCCCGCAGAGTGGCTTTCGACTGACGTTATCGACTGAACGCCTTGCCCGCAATGTGGCTCTTACAGCCGCCGGGAACACTGATATTGAAGGCCCGCACCTTTCCTGCTAGATTGACCGAGGTTTAAAATCTGACCAAATGTAATACCAACTAAGAATGGATCGATGAAAGAAGTTTTAAAAGATTTCCTCCAATTTTTAGGTATCAAAGGTCGTGCTAGGAATCATTCGTCAGTTCCGCTCTGGGTTATTGAGACAACAACAAATCATCCCCAAGGCCCTCCTATCGCCCACTGCCTTCAGCCCGGTAAGAAATCACCTGCCGACATTGACAGCGATGGATACAAACGAATGGATTCGGCTTCGATTCATGGCCACGGAAGCTGGTGGAAAATTACAGATGTCTCGACCGCAGATATCTTCACCAACGGTCAAGACCTGTTGACCCTTGTCATATATGAATCTGCCGTTGCAGAGGATCACTTTGGTACCCCAATCTATAAGGGATGTGAAGAAAGTTGGGGAGAGCCAATCATCTATATTACCGGGGTGATCAAAGACAAAAAAGGTGCAACCGTTGGCTACAGGGTCGATTCAATCGGCGAAGTTTCAAAGGGACGAGCAGTTGAACTCGTAAAGAACGGTACCATAGATAATGCCGTGCTCGTTACGCGTAACAATGGTTCCCAATATTTGAGATCTTATCCGGGACAAAAAAATTTTGAGGAACTAAGTTGATGAGGCTGAAAAATATATTCGTGCTCTGGCCTCTCTGTGCCATAGGCATTTTTGAAGCGTTCTGGCTTTGGACTTGGATCAGTTTGGGTCGTATGCCAAAATATGGCCAGCCAGATCCTAAGTGGATCTATAATGAGCCAATCCTGTTTTTTATCTATATGAGCTTTTTGGCCGCTGTATTGAGCCTTGCTATTCAAGTGCTGCGATGCCTCCGTGGTAAAGCCAAGCAAAACGAGGTGATGATTTGCCTAGGTCAAGCACTTCTCTTTGGCTTCCTAATCATTGGAGACCCATTTGGCGCCATGGAATGGTTTCTTGATTAATTAGGATCAACAGCCAAGGAGAAACCGAACTAACGGTAGCTAACAAAGTTCAGGATGTTTACATTCTCCTTTCGTATCATCTGTTTATGCTGTATAGACCCATCTGAAGGTGGACTCGAACTAACGGTAGCTAACAAAGTTCAGGATGTTTACATTCTCCTTTCGTATCATCTGTTTATGCTGTATAGACCCATCTGAAGGTGGACTAAAACTATGGGCGGCCAAAGCAAGAGATGAGTTTCGGGTTTTATGATATGAAAAACAATCCCAATCTATGTCCTCCCACCGAGGAAAGCCTAGCTTCATACCTGGCTAAGACAGGCGCTCAAGTTGTATCAGGCGAATTCATTAGAACTCATTTACCACACGCTGCTGACCAATTTTCGACGATTTTCTATAAAGGCAACCTCGACCTGCTTCTAAAACCCTGCGCCTCTATCGTAGGCACACGTAGCCCCACGGCGGAGGGGATCGCTAGGGCCAAGAAGGTGACGGCTACATTGATCGATCTTGGTTTTGTGGTCGTATCGGGGCTTGCGAAAGGCATCGATACCACAGCACATCAAACCGCATTGCAACATAAAGCCTTTACGGCGGCGGTGCTGGGTACCCCTATCCACAAAGTTTATCCCGCCGAGAACAAAACGCTCGCGCTTGAAATCGAGCAACGAGGCCTAATACTCTCATCAGCCTTACCGCACGAGGAGACTGGTCGCTATCTTTTCCCAAGGCGGAATCGGCTCATGGCATTGTTGTCATGCGCGACCATCATCATCGAGGCTGGGGAGACATCAGGCGTCGTGCATCAGGCCGCCGAATGCCTCAAGCAAAAACGCAAACTCATTTTGTTAAAGTCCTTGGCCGATAATAAGGCGCTTTCTTGGCCAGCAGGCTTTATCAAAAGCGGCGCCTATGTTATTGAGACTCCCGAAGACCTAAGAGACTTGCTTACAGAATGTTTGTTGCCGATCAAAGGGCAAATTAAATTTAAAGAAAAAGCCAGACGAGGTTTGAATATGAATTTTAAAAACAAGAGCCCGTATTTTTTTGTATTTTTAAATATGGCGACTAGCTGCGGTTGGGCTGGCGAAGAACGGATCGGTCCAGGTGTGAACCTTGATTTCAAGGTTCAAATCATAAATCAAAGCAGCCGCCACCTTGAGGTTAGCATTCGCAATGAATCCAATTACATGGCGATGGCTTGTGATGGTGGCTACCTAACAGAAGCCATCGGACCGCAGCAGATTAAGGTATACACCGTGACCGCTCACAAATGCGTTGATGATGGTTCGCTGACGAAAAGAGAAGTCAGAGTTCAGGGTCTCGATCAAACGTATGGATTCAATGCAACCTGTCTTCCCAATAACTCACCAATCGAGATTTTCTGTGATGAAAGTAAATGCGAGAAGAAAGATGGGATAGGATGCAGTTGAAGCGTATCGTAGCTACTTCTTTGGTAGCAGCCCCACAAAATCAGCCGAAACCTAAGAGGGAGGCGGTGTGGCAAGCGGAAGCTACTCTCTAAGTGATTAGCCTCAGAATAAAATTGACCTGAGCAACTGTTCATTTTTGCTTAACTTGCAAAATTCCCGCAACTCTTCCAGCCTTCCAGCATTTTTTAGCGAGGTATTATTTGCCCCATGCCATGGACAATCCAATTGCCAGCAGCCGCTGGTGATCACCCCCCACTGAATATTTGATCCCTCCGAATATTCAGTCACCATATCCGGGTGAAACCGCATATATTCATCGAGATCAATTTCATGACGGACGCACATAAGAATAAGCTGTCTGGAAAAATGGCTCAGGCCACTGGAGCGCGACGTTGATGGCCTTGATGGCTTTAGTCTCGGGATCGACAAGTGCGTTTAGCTTAGACCCTTTTATGCCAACGACAGTCGGGAGCAGCTCGGCATTTAGCGCATTAGACAAACACGAGGTGCCACTCAAGGAATAGAATGAATTGAACCCGATTGGTCGTTTCAATTTGATCTCACCGGTCGTGAAATTAATGTGCTCAACCTCAAGGTACGAGCCGGCCTTGGTAGGAGCCTTGAATTCACGGTCAAGCCGTAATCCATGCGCGCTATTTTCCAAATTGTGTAGAAATGCCGGATCAATATTGAGATCAAAGTTTGAACCAATCGGGCTTACCTGAAACGGCGTGTTCAAGAATTGCGTGTACAGCTTGCCCTTTAGGGCATTCTGAGCGGACAGTGTGATCTCCTGCTTTGGCCAAATCCTTCCATTATGCACATACGAGATGTGAATAAAGTTCTTTGTCAATGCCGGGTCCACCCTTAGGTACAGGTGATTGTCAACCGGCACGCGCGCTGGTTTTTCCCATCCTGGCAATAGCCAAACAAAATCCTCCCTGGTCCAGCGCATTTGGGCCAGCCGGATCTCTTGGTGCAATTGCCCATCAATCAAGCCCCAATTGACTCTAGGCCACCAAACTTGAACTGGTTTGTGGAGGGCTTTGTCAGACGAAACGGTAGATGAAATTTTATTTGAACTGACCAAGTTACGCTCCGATCCGAAAATTTATTCCTTCATCGGAGGTTTTTTATGTCTATTTCTCCCATAAAGCTAGCCCGCTTGAGAAGTAAGCGCACGCAGCAAGATCTTGCTAGAGCCCTTGGACTGTCCGAATCGACCATCTCGAAAATTGAGACATTCAGGCAAACCATTGATCGTGATGTAGCGCTCGTTGTCGCCGCTGCTCTGAATCTGAGTTTCAAAGAGGTCATGGAGGCGCATGGCTCCCCCAAAATGGCTACGGCAACGTTTGCCCCAGCTTCGGAAAGGAGTAACTAGACCATGCACGAATTCGATACCGCGACGCTAAGGACGTTTCTTGAAGCAAAAGGACTCAGATTTAGGACGTCGGGCCAGGCCGAACTGATTATCGAAACCTGCCCGTTCTGCCATGACACTGGAGGCAAACGCGACAATCATAATAAACTGTATATCAACGAATCAAATGGCTTATTCAAATGCCACAGGTGCAATGCCAAAGGTAATTTCGATCAGTTTTGCGAACTGATCGGTGAGCCGCTTACGCAAAATCAGGCGAAAGCCACCTCTAGCAGGACACAGACAAAACAGACAGATAAAAACGAAAAATAGTTTGTTTGCAGCTATATATACCAAGACATCGATGGAACTGACCATCTAAAGGTGAATCGCTACCGCACCGGGCAGACGAAAACATTTTTGCAAAAGCATTTCGATGGCAATACCTGGATAACTGGCGGAGCCACCAAACCCCTCCAACCATACCGATGGGCGGAGGTGGAGCCGCATGACCCTATCTTAATCGTAGAGGGTGAAAAAGATGCGGACAATGCCATAGCTCATGGGATCGCGGCTACGACATTCCCAGGGGGAGCGAACGGCTGGAAGCCTGAATACCAAGATTTTTTCCTAGGCAAAGTCGTCGTTGTACTCAGCGATCATGACGAAGCTGGTAAAAAATTCTGTCTTGCAGTTGCGAAAGGACTTTTACACATTGCGCGCGAAGTC
Source organism: uncultured Oligoflexales bacterium (assembly GCA_964582405.1). Lineage (GTDB taxonomy): Bacteria > Bdellovibrionota_B > Oligoflexia > Oligoflexales > Oligoflexaceae > CAZOSN01. Next base: position 10,358 of record CAZOSN010000085.1, read on the forward strand.
AAAGCATGCTGGTTACCTGATATGCCTCCGAAAGGCGATATTTCCGACTGGCTTGAACTTGGCGGCAAGCCGAGTGACATTTGGGATCTATGTGATGGGCATAGGTTTGATATCGAAGATGGTCGACAGTGGTCTAAACCGACTGAACCACAAGAACAAAAAATCACTGTTGGCGAACCATTACCAGATTTTTTTCCTGAAGTCATCCGAGCCCTGGTGATAGACATCACCGATCGAATGCAAACATCACCTATGGCGGCATCCGTCGCTATCTGGACAAGCTTGTGCGCGTTGATTGGGCGACAAGCAAGGGTTTTCCCAAAAGAATTGGATAAAGGCTGGAGCGAAGTTCCTAACCTATGGGGTATGGTAATTCTGCCTCCAAGTCACTTAAAATCACCGCTATTCAAGGCGTGCCTAAAACTCATCGACCGCTTAGAAGGAGAGGCACGGGAAAAATTCGAAAGCCAAAGCGCGGTGCGATCCGCTGAACTTGATTTGATTGAGAAGAACATAAAAGCTCTTAAAAACTCAAAAAAAAGATCCGAAGAAGAAGTTAGAGCCGAACTGATTGACCTCTATCAGAGACAGGAGGAAATCGATTCGCAAGATGCTAAACGCTTCATGGCCAACGATGCAACAGTTGAGAAACTCGGTGACCTCATATATCGCAACCCAAACGGGCTGCTAATATATCGTGATGAGCTTATGGGTTTCATCATGAACCTCTATAAACAGGGGCGTGAAGGAGATCGACAGTTTTACCTTGAAAGCTGGAACGGCCAGGGCTCTTATACAGTTGACCGAATTGGGCGCGGCACCCTTCGGATACCGGCACTATGTCTGTCGTTGGCGGAGTTCAGCCATCTAAAATCAAAAGGCTAGTACAGGAAGCCGTGGGTGAGACCGATGAGGACGATGGCTTTATTCAGCGATTTAGCCTGATCGCATTCCCCGATCCTCAAGGGTGGAAGCTGGTTGACCGAGCGCCTGACTGGATGCACGGCTTCACTCGGAGCTTGAGCTGACCAAATCCGTGTGCCGCCTGCTTTTTCAAACGTTAAACGAATTGGAGCAAACGGTAAACGATTCAAAAGCCGCGGCGATTGATATTCTGATTGGCACAGTGATTCTTAACGCAATTGACAAAGGTTGCGTTAAACGCCTAAATTTCTTGCTCAGATTTGCAAGCTTGGCGAAGCGTTCGATCGAAAAATCCGCCCAAGTGAACTGCGCCCCGCCCACATTGCGTCGCGTTGAAAACCCCTATTCCGTTGAGATGTGGAATGCTGGAGAACAAAAATTTGATGTTTTCACTGCACCTACATCAGATGAACCGGCGTTATAGTGGCAAGTCAAAGCTTCAACTGTGGCATGTGCGGTCTGAGCCGCGCCTTAACCTCGTCGATGTCGGCTCGCGGATCGACAAACGGGTACTCATGGTTCACCAGATTTTCAAAGTGCTCGATATCTACCTGATCGCAGATACCAAAAGCGATATCCTTCGATGTAAAATTCAAATCACCGACCACCCGCCACTCTCTTTCCCAGCGGAAATCGATTTCACCTGATTTGCCATCGAATCGTGGACCAAAACTTTGGTAGAGGGGGAGCAGGGACTTTTGATTTTCGCATTCAGCCGATATTGCCAGGTCATCCAACGACTTCGTCAGGTTGGTGTTTTTCGTATCAAAATAGAAGATGGGGTTACCACCGCACCTGCGAATTGAAGACTCCCAGAACGCCAATCCATACGGCTGGAAGGCAAGGTTGCGCCCTTCAATTGGGCTCATCTGAAAGTGTACATGATCGATTGGCGTTTCAGTTAGACAGACGCTCCGAAGCCAAGAGCGCTGAACCTTGGAGTACTCGTTTTTAACAGGCCTACCGTGCCTCGCCAGGGGAACCTTATATTGGAAATAGCCAAACGGTGAGATCGCCTTGACGACCGATTTTTCGATAATTCGCTCAAGGCATGTTTTAGCATCAATGATTCTAACATCGTTACTACCGAGGTCCTTGTAGATGTCAGACCATAGCTTGACTGATCCAGTACGGGTTAGATGCACGAGAAAAGGGGAAAGGTCGCCCCGGCCCGCGAGTACCTCGGCCTTGGTTAACTTTCCAGGATGCTTTGCCATAAAATGCTCTACAGACAAGTGAAACAAAAGATGCTAGAAACCCTGTGTACCATTGATTTCACCGAGCCGAAAGGGGCCGCATGAAATTGTATGAATTTAGCGTCACTGATGAGTTTAACCTCTCGAAATCAGAGATCATTAAGGTCGCGGAGCAATCTGCTTCTGAAGAGGCCAAGGTTCAAGAATGGGCCGACTTCAAAGTCATCGAGTGTCAAAATTCTGAACGGCTTGCCAGCGGTGAAGTGAGGTACTACTTTGAAGTAGTCGGTGCCTACGCCCCCACCAAAAATTCTGAAGAATCGGGACACAAACCAAAATCAAACCGAAGTACCGATCACGCTGCGGCCCCTGTCGCCCCGATCTGAAGATGGCGTTATTCGTTGCCCTTAGTCGATTCTAAGATCAGGATGCATAGATATCGCTGTGCATGATCCAGTCGGATATCAGGTGCGGTGGAACCCGCTCTCGCCGCGCTTTTTTTATGAGCAAACGAGCACCTGCCTCATCTTCGTCAGCAATGAGCTTCGCCAACTGAAGTCGATATCTATAGGAGATATCCAGTCTCATTTCGTACCGATCATCTGGGCATGGGTACATAGCATTTTCCGTTTCAGTTGGCGGAAACGGGCCTCGCTCGACGTTTTTCCGCCGCGAAGGATGAAAGGTTTTCAGGTAATCCCAATCGAACCAAAGATGAAACCCGGCTGATGAATCTTGGCGATTCAATGCCTCGTTTATGCAATTCATTGCCTCCCAAAATGCACTGAGATACTTCCAGCCTTGGGGCGATGGCTTCGCGCTTCGGCAAATAAAAGCTCCACCACGTATAAGCGCGTCCAGTGCCAAATCAATTTGTGTTTGAAAGCCCTTCCAGGGTGCGATGCCTTGATTTGCATCAAGCCAAATGGCGCCCAGCCAATCAAGAAAATCGAATCTGAATTCATTTTTTATCGTTCTTCCTGGCCGCGAATTGCGGACGAAACTAGGCTGCCAAAGACGGATGGGCGCAGCATCGAGATGATTTTGCTTAAAGCGCATGAACATCGGGTTTTTCGGCATCGTGGGCCATAGCAGCAAAGCTTGAAAAACAAATTCATCCTTAAACCAGTTTCCGCCGCCAAATACACCTTGAGACAAAAATTCAACTAGAATGCCGGGAGTGATCCACTCTGCTTTGGCGCTGCATTCGATGCAGCGCTCGGCTATTCGGCGAAACCTTTCTATGCGGAAATCTTCCACCAGAAAGCGTTGCTCGATCCCTCTAGCTTTATTATCTTGAAGATAGCCTTGGAGCCCAGAAAAGCCGGTGGCATAATATGAAATCATCTCGACCAGGAGCCACCTTGCAGTAGCCTTAATCTCCATACCTTGACGGCATTGAGTTTGCCCGTGGCTAACTCTTCGATCGTGAGCCAACAGTCTATTTTTTACCGAATCCTTAGGCTCGAAGACCTCAGAGCCAATTGTCTGCAATAGGTCCACAGCCAAGATTAGCGCTTCAAAAAGACCGTTTACTTGGTCATTGAAGCAGTGCTCAATCAAACCCCTTGCCTTATCTCTTTTGACCTTTGGTACCTTTATGTTGAACAGCTCGTCACAAAGCTCTTCGACCTTCTGCCAAGACTGAATTTTATTCGTGGCCCCGAATACGACATATGAAATTATTTCAGAATAACTATCTGTTTTTATTAACTTATTCATGAATTGACCAGTTATTTACTCGACTGTGGAACCTAGCGCTACTTTACCCGACAATGGGCAATATTCAAGAATTCAATAGGAGATCAGGCCATGAAATCGAACAATCTAATATCAACAACCGCACAGGCAAATGATTCGGAGACCGCACTCTTCTTAGATATACGGAAATTTCAGACGATGAGCGGGATCCCGTTTGCGGCGCTTGAGCGCTTGATTCGATGCGGGAAGCTCAAAATGATAGCCATAGGGCGCCGTCGGCTAATCCACCGAGATGAACTAGGCCGGCTCCCTGAGATTCTAGGCGCAGGCTGATTTATTCCAGCGTTTGCATCACTCACAGAAACTTTGCTTTCATAGCTAAGGAGGAAGATTTGTGCGATTCGCTTGGACCAGGACCGACCGTCTGGACTCAATTGGTATTGCCGCCAAATCCCTGCCCGACCAGGTTAGACCAGGAATACCATCCAATTTTAAAGCTCAGGAATTTTCGTCAAGGCCGGCTACAAATCTAGCCGGCCTTCCATCTATTACGCAATTTCATGAAAGGTACCGACGTGACCTCGGTATTGCTGGTCCTCTCTGGTCCATTACGAGTTTCAGCATTATTGAAGCCAGGCTAAGAATACCAAATTTTGGTCTTGAACCAATCCATCAAGGGAGTGGCATTTATGGTTGATATCGCTATGGCAAAACTGGCCCTCAGTATTATTGTGCCCGAGCCAATCAGAGGAAATGGGACTGTATTGCTCAAAATTTTTGAAGGGGATCAAAGAGTCGCGCCTCTCACAGATAGTACCCTCAAGGAGTTCCTTGCCTTGAATCAAGATCGGGGATGGGCGCTTGGTTTCACACCGGCTCTTAGAACATTGGGTTTTAGCAACGTCAAGACATGTACCAATTCCTTCGCTCGCAGTCAGGGAGCCAAAAAGGATTGCGTTTTGTGCAAGGTACTGAAAGTCGATTTCGATTCAGCTAAATTGAATGGAAAGAATGTAAAATCACCGCTATCAGACGATCGAAAGCAGTCGATATGCATTGCGATCGAAAGCGGTCCTGCAGAAGCCGACCTTATTATTGACTCTGGTGGGGGCATTCACGCCTATTATGTCCTCAAGGAGCCTTTTTTTTTTCATGAAAATGGTGCTTCATCCGTCACAAGAATCGGCACGTTTGAAAATCTCAACAAGCGAATGATTGCTCACTTTGAGGCGCTCAAGCTAGATGGCGTCGAGGTTGACCCAAGCATCACTGATATCTCCAGGGTTATGAGGCTTCCGGGATCGCTAAACTTTAAATACGGCGAGGCAAGATTGGTAAAAATTATCGGGGGAAAATCATGTTAACTTTTGAAGAATTTGGTCAGGCATTTCCGAGTCGCGCGAAAAAGAGAAAATCTAAAGCCAGGAAAAACACCCATATCAGGCCTGCAAATGACGAGGTTCTTGAAGAGCCCACTCAGGGTTTGCATCAGACCATGCTGGGAGATGAAATTGTAGATGACGCTTGGGAAACTCTATTTTCTAAGTGTTCAGCCCTAAAGGCCACTCTTGAAAAACAGCAAGCTACCGGCGTCGATTACAATACATTTCGCAATGTGACAACTTTTTTTGCCCAATTGAGTCGCTCCGACCTCGCACACCGATTTGCAGCGTTGCATCCTTACTATGCTGAGAACTATGAATCTCGATCCGATGGATATGACTGCACTCAAAAGATCATTGACCAGGTGAGGCGCGCCAATCTCAGCGGCTACATCGGCTACGAGGCTTTGGGATTTCCGGACAATCCCTGCGGGCATCGAGGAATTTCAAATAATCCGTCGCCGATACGGCATCTACTTCTTAGTCGCGGGATAGCCCGATTTATGGAATACAACCCAGCAACAAAAAAACTTGCACTTAAAACAAGTCTAGTTGTCGATGAAATAAATCGCCGCTTTCACCTTATTTATGTTGGCGAAGAAGATGCTTTCTATTGGTTCGCTGGAGTTCGGTGGATCAAAAAGTCAAACGCAGAAATTGCCGCTTTCGTTAACGATGTGATGGATAATGATGGAGAACCAACCCACGTAAAAAATGTCTCTGAAAAATTAAAGCTAACAAATTTGGATTATGATTTTTGCCAAAAAACCAGCAAGAACTATATTTGCTTCGCAGATGGAATCCTGGATATAGCTAGGCTGATGGACAACTCGGTATCTCGCGATCAGATATCCCATATCGAGTTGAAGGATCTGCCATTCAAGACTTATGCAGAGATGAATTTAGCAGAAATCAAAGCCCTTAAAATTGTTTGCACGCTAAATGTTCGTTTCGATCCATCGGCGCAGATCGAAGAATTTCGCCGCTATCTGGCTTCCACATTTAAAGGGTTTGAAGAAGTTATCAGCATTGTTCAGGAGATGTTTGGTTATTGTCTGATTTTGGCCTATCCATTGCACAACTGGTTTCTTCTTATTGGACCCGGAGGAAATGGCAAAGGCGTACTTTTGCATCTGTTAGCTATAGTGTTGGGTAGTGACAATGTTTCGTATATAAATATGGCGGAACTTACCAGATTCGCAACGGCAGGCTTACAGCACAAAACGCTGAACATTACAGATGAGCTTTCCAAGAATGGCAGCAACTGGGATCGTATAAAGAATATGACCGGCGGCGGAAGAACCGCTGCTGAAATAAAATTTGGTCCTACCTATAGCTTTCCATCTACGGCAAAGCTAGCTGTGACTACAAACGAACTCCCCAATATTTCAGATGCAAGCACGGCCTTTTGGGATCGGGTTGTTATCATTCCATTTGAGAATTCCTTTCGCAATTTGGCTGGCCAGATTCCGAACTATGAAGAAATCCTTGCAAAAGAAGCTGATGGGATAGCTTATTGGGCATTGGAAGGATTGGTGCGCTTGCTGAGACGCGGGAAATTTGAACTTCCTGCAGCATGTCGCGCGATGATATCTAAGGCAAGAAGTCAAACCGATTCTGTTCGCAGCTTTGTAGATGAACGATGTATCCTTGATCAAAGGTGCGCCGAGCTGAAATCGACGCTATACCGCGCATATTTGTATTATTGCCAGGCGCATGGGGTAAGGCCCCTAGGTCAAAAGAAATTTTCAGAAAGACTAAAGAGCCTGGGCATCGATATAGAAAGCCGGGAACCAGCCAACATCGCTCCGCGATCCCATCTATACGTCGGAATTGGGTACAACTATCACCTTGGCCAGCCAGATGTAGATTATGCATCAAGATCCAATATTCCAGACGATGCTTGGTTGCTAAAGCGTCCCTCTCAATTTTGCATTCAAACCGAACATCTGGCTAACAATAGTTCCTATTGCCTTTCATGCCCCACTCAGTGTCGCATGAGCACCTGTCCTTCTGACAAAATTCCGCCTCCGCCAAAAGTAGTTCCCCCTAACTCTCGCCACCGAAATCCAGAGTTTGTTGGGATGGTGTAATCTCTCTTTTCAAGGACCGAACAATGAAACTGAAAAATTCTTCAGCATATCCAAATGTTTCTAATTTCCCTGTTGAACAACCTCTTCAACTTAGCCAAAGTCCCTGTCTTGAGCCCAATTCGGGCCAGCTCATTGACAATTTGACCGTTGATTTATTGACCATTGAACAGGTCGCTGGTCTGCTGGGTAAGAGACCCCAGACCATCAAGAACTGGATTGCCCGACGGACATTTCCGTATATCCGTATAGGCAACAAGAATTGGGTTCGGCGGGAAGGTCTCGAAGCATGGCTTAAACAAAAGGAGTTTAAACCATGGCAGTGACCAAACGCTCGCGAACAATCGAAGGGCGCAAAAAGACCGTTTATGAGGCCGAGGCCTATGTCAGAGGAGTTCGTATCGCGATTAAGACCTTTGACACGCAAGCAGCCGCCTATGCTTGGATCGAGAAAGAAAAACAGAAGGTCAACTCAGGAAACGAGGATACTGGCTACCAAGATATGACCTTTCTTGAAGTCGTTGAGCGCTATAGTGCGGAGGCGTTGCCGCTGCTGAGAAAATCAACGCAGCAGGCAGTCGGTACGCGAATCAAGTATTTGACCGGGGCCCCAGTGGCTCACGTCCCAATGCGAACTTTCAGCGATCGACATATCGACCAGTGGATTGCATGGATGCACAAGCACCCCACGGCGAAGAGCCCTCATCGTAAAAGCTTTGGACACGAACTCAGGCTTATGAAGATCGTGCTTAACTGGTACCGCAGCGAGCTAAACTATCGATTCCAGGTTCCCGTAACCAAACGGCATGGCAAGAAAGTGAGCATTCCGGGGAAAGAGCCGGTGCGAATGGACCGATTTCTGAGGAAAGAAGACCTCCCAGCCTGGCTCAATGCCTTAGCTGAACATTCAATGCCCGTCTACTGGGATCTGGCAAAGTTCATGCTGCTCACTGGGGTTCGCCTTGGTGAAGCCTGCGGGCTTTGTTGGGACGTAGTGGACTTCGAGAGACGCTGCATCAAGATTGTTCGGACCGTAGCTTGGGATCTCAACTCAAAAGAGCCCTACCTCGTGGAGAACACCAAAACGGCGGAATCGGTCCGTGTGATCGGACTTCCGGAAGACCTTGTTCTGCTACTCAAGAAGCGCAAGCTTCAATCAGGAATCACGGCTCTGGTGTTCGCAAACCGGGACGGTGGCTATCTCAGACAAACCAAGATCTACGATGTCTTCAAAACCGCATTCAAGCGATCAGGTTTGCAGAGATCGGGGACGAAGGTCACCCGACACACCTGGGCAACCTTGGGTCTCGTGGCGAATGATGGTAACATCGCCGCGATCCAAGCCAACATGGGGCACACGAGCCGAACAACGACGGAACGCTACGCGAAACCAGTGCGATATCTGTATGGTTCTGCGGTAGAAAAAACGGCGGAATACATGGCTCTGCCACAAAATCCCGGTGAGAATCCCGGTTGCTAGAACAAGATATCTGATTTTTACTTTGATTTCATGAAGTTAAATGGTGGCGAGAGAGAGACTTGAACTCTGGCTGCCTGGTTTTGCGGAAGCCTTGATAGGCAAGGTTTCCGTGCGAATGCAAATAGTTAACCTTCATGCGCTAGACTGCTACAAACCGCACCGTACCGCCTCAAACCAGTAAATCACGTCCGAATCACGTCGGCTTCACGTCGAGCTACAGGGCTTTAGCTATGTTGCTGCGAGTGGTGTCGGCGATGACTAACTAATAGGCGATAATGCCGGCGCCACAAAAGTCCGAAATGACGATATCACCT
>CAZOSN010000086.1:0-19349 GCA_964582405.1 uncultured Oligoflexales bacterium
ATCCGTGCCAATGATTCCTGTTTTAAGGGGTCAATGGGTGCAAGGCTCTGTTTGAGCAAGCAGACTGCGATGTGCTCAGCTTCGACTAGATTGTGTCCTAGGCTTTTAGCTAGTCGCAAAGCCTCATGGATAGCTTTTTTGCATGCAAAATTGTAGCGGTCGATATCCATCACGTTTCCCTGACTCACTCCGGCTCGTTATGTATCGGACATCTCCAGATAACCTTGAGTATGGCCAGAGAATGTTGTGGTTTTTAACCCACATTTCGATGAGAAGGTTGGGTTTTTATGATAATATCCTTGTCCTGTGTTGATAATTTGAGGGGCCGAGGTCGAGCTTAGCCCGGGTGCAACCTTAAACTCTGAGATTTTGTCGGGATGAACTCTGCAGGTGTCATTGAAATTTTCTTTGGACTTCCTTGGTCTCAACAAGTCAGATTGGCTTATGCCTCATTCCTGCGCGAGCACGGCTTTGGATTTTATCTCTATGGGCCAAAGGCCGACGTCTACCTTCGCAAACAATGGCAGCAAAAATGGCCCAAAAGTTATGTCCAGGAGCTTCAGACTCTTTCTGAGGAATACCGCAGGCAGGGGCTGAAGTTTGGCGTTGTTCTGAGTCCTTTTGGTTTGCATGAGGAAATTCAAAAGAATTCAGCCAAACTCCTAAGGGAAAAAACTCAGCAGCTTGCCGAGATCGGCATCGATCTCTTGGGTGTTTTTTTTGACGACATGCCAAATGCCGATGGTCTCGCTGCGCGGCAGGTCGAGGTTCTTAGCATCATCCAGACTTGCACATCGGTTCCTCTGGTTTTTTGTCCGACGTTCTACTCCTTCGACCCCATTCTTGATAGGGTCTTTGGTCAAAGATCCCCGGATTACTTGGATGAGATAGGTGCATCGGTGCCACACTCGATCGAGATACTTTGGACTGGGCCAAAGGTTATGTCAGATGAGATAACTGGCGAACACCTCAGCGAAGTCGCTAAAATCCTGCGAAGAAAACCGTTCATTTGCGACAACCTCTTCGCCAACGATGGACCAAAGAACTGCAAGTTTATAAAATTAAAAAATCCGGTTGGCTTAAGTCCAGGCGCGGCAAAGTCTGCAAGTCACTGGGCCTTCAATCCGATGAACCAGCCGGAACTATCAAAGCTAGTTTTAATTGCGGCCATTCAAGCGCTACGAGGTGATACACAGAGCGAGAACAATTTAGATGCTGCCGTCAATCATTGTTCTAAAGGGTTCGGCGCCTGGCTTCAAGTGCATCGTCACCAGCTTCTTGATGTCGGCCTGGACGGAATTTCAGACGCCGACAAAGGAATTATGGTCAGGAATCTGGTTGATTTTAAGGATCCCGCCGCCGCCGAACTTGTCAGCTGGCTCGCGGGTAAGTACACCGTTGGCAATGAGTGTTTAACGGACTGATATAAAGAATCATAAGACCCTCAATGAAGCCTAGTGGGCTGTCAGGGATGATTTTGGGGGTTGGTAGCCCATCTGCCGCCCATCTTGCGCCGAATCGGGTTAGCAAAAATGCTCGAATTAGCGCTGCTAGTCCTGCGCTTTTTGCTAACCCGATTCGACACCGGTTAAAACCGGTCATTAGGGGCTGTTCGCATTTTTGGCCAGAATCCATGGCGATTATCCGAAAGGTTATTCCGGTTAAAGCCGAAGGTTTTAGACCTGTAGGGTAGAAATAAGAAATTTTAGTAAATTAGACGTTCATGAATGTTTAAAGAATTAGGCTGGTGGGGATGGGGAGACTTGAACTCCCACTCCAAAGAACCGGCTTCTAAGACCGGCGTGTCTACCAATTTCACCACATCCCCTTTGGATTTGTCAGACAATTCAATATTGGGCGGTTTTTGTCAAAGAAAAACTTCCGAGTCTGGCGGCGTGATGATAGATTTCCTTTTGTGCGCACCCGAAATCGGCATGGGAGAGGTTAGGTCATGGAAGCTGGACAGGATGTAGGCGAGGTTGACTTTTCGGGATTGATCTTGGGCTTTAGTTCGGCAGCATTATCTTACCTTGGCTTCGGTGTGGATGGCCGGCGCGGTGGCCCAAAAAGTCTGGCGTTGGCTAAACAAAATATCGATATTATACGGTTGTTAAGGGACAAATCAGACGGCAATCTCTCCCCAGAAGAAGAACGTCTTATCCAGGATATCCTCAAAGATTTGATGTTTAAGTTCGCGGAGTGCTCCAAGTAAAGCTGCGGACTTGACGAAATAAGGGATCTGGGGTATCTACCTGTTTCCTCAGTCAGACTGTCTGGCAAAGACTTGATTCTGGAAAGATAGCTAAAGATCGAAAATAGAGAAGAAGAAAGACATGCAGAACAACATTATTACCGCATTTGAACAGCGCAAACTAAAGGACGTTAAGCCTTTACCGGAGTTTCGTCCCGGCGATACCATCCGCGTAGATTTCGAAATCAAGGAAGGTACAGATCAGAAAAAATTCCGCGTTCAATCTTTTGAAGGCGTATGCACACGATACAAAAAAGGATTTGCCAACGGGACATTCACCGTGCGTAAAATCGGTGCCAACTCGATTGGCGTAGAAAGGGTATTTCCGACCTGCTCGCCCAACATCAAGGCTGTTCATGTCGTTGCCCACGGTGTGGTCAGGCGTTCACGCCTCTATTACCTGCGTGAGCTGAGTGGTAAAGCCGCGCGTATCCGTAGCCGGTTTGCTGCTGGCGGAACGTCTTCAAAGACGGAAGCATAGGACTTTAGTATTCGAGCGGTCATCGTCCCAGCGTCATCGAATGACATCTGTTGGTCACTAGGTGCGCTTTGCTGCCGAATTTTCTATATTGCTGGAGTCAGCCTGGCAGGTTGGTATCGGCGGAATATTTAATTGGCCCTAAGACTAAGGGACTGGGTTGAGCGGCAAGGCATCTACCCAGTAGTGTTTGAGCTGCGGACCGTCTCTGCCGACAATCACAAAGGCTATATCGAGCCTGATAGTTAAATTTTCAGCATTCCATCGTTGCTGTGCCGCCCGTGCTCCGCGTCTTAATGCGGTCAGTTTGCGATGGCAAACTAGCTCATCATAGGCAAATTTTGATCCTAGGTTCGCTCGGCGGGTTTTCACTTCAACAACGGCGAGCGTGTTTCCTTTACGGGCTACGATGTCTAGCTCAGCACCCTTGATCCTGAAATTGCGCGCCTCGATTTGCCAATGGGCTTCCTCAAGGAGGAAAGCAACTCTGTCTTCGCCAAGTTGCGCCAGATGATTCATGAATTCACCAACCAATAGTCATTGATAGGAAATAGGGCATGCAAGGCAAGGGATACGTTTTATCCGCGAGCCTGAGCACCTGTGCCTATTAAATTGGTAATTGGCGCAAAATTGCGGCGATGTAAAGGACAGATTCCGTGCCTATCGATGGCGGCTTTGTGAAAAAGTGTTCCATAGCCAACATGGGTTTCAAATCCCCAGTGCGCGTGAACCGAAGCTTGCGAGCGCATATAATCGTCGCGGAACTCTTTGGCAATGATCGAAGCTGCCGCGATGGCGAAGACCTGCGCGTCGCCTGCAATGATAGGCTCTTGTGGTATTGCAAGGTCGGGAATTTTCAATTTGCCATCTACGAGGATAAGATCCAGCTCGTCAAATGAAGCAAGCGCACGCCTCATCGCTAGAAAAGTCGCAGGCAGAATGCCTATCGTTTCGATTTCTGCAACGGATGCTTCGCCGATAGCCCAGTGTTGGGCGATCGATTTTATCGTGGGCTGGATCGTCTGGCGTTTCTCGCGGGTGAGTTTTTTCGAATCGCGGATGAGGCTAAGTTTGGCTCGGCCTAGGGCGAAAAGTTTGTCGTAGTTTAAAGAAACCGCTGCTGCTACGACGGGCCCAGCAATACAGCCTCGACCAACCTCATCGACCCCGGCTAGCCGAGGTCTATTGGCTCTATAAAGCTTTCGCTCCAGTTGCCCCATAAAAAGCGGTTTGGTAGCCATCCTAACCCCTAGACAAGCGTACCATCGATCAATTCCTTGATTTTAGCTTTAGGGTGTGCGCCAATGATGGAGTTGACGACCTTACCATTTTTTAGAAAAACCATAAATGGAATTGATCGGACGCCAAATTCTGCAGGGACATTGGCATTCTCATCAACATTCATTTTGGCGATCTTAAACTTGCCTTTGTATTCCTTGGCGAGCTCTTCTAGCGTCGGACCAACGGCAAGGCAAGGGCCGCACCATGGCGCCCAAAAATCGACGAGGACGGGAATGTCAGATTTGAGGACCTGTGCTTCAAAATCGCTATCGTTCACATTGATCGTATTGTCAGCCATAAGAGCTCCTTAGTTTAAATCGGATAAACGTACATATTGTCGATGTTTGCTGTTTTTGCAAGATCGAATCTCACAGGAATTTTTCGTGCTCATTAACCTGTTTAGACTGACCCACTAGGTTCCGTCTGAGAACTCCCTGGTCGGCTTCTGGCTGCGTTGGGCCTGCGCTTCCGGTGCTCATTTACCAGCCCGTAAACTGCGCTCCGGTTCTCGGCCCGCCTTGCCAGAAGCCGACCAGGGAGTTCTCAGACGGAACCTAGTGGGCTGTCAACACCCAAAATCGTCCCTGACAGCACACTACAGGCACATACCCCATAAAATCGTTAAACAGATGGGCTCCTTTAGTTGCCGTTTAAGGTGATGAGGGATTTTGAAACCTTTTTGGCTATTTTTTTGAGACCTGGAATGCGCTGCTTGTCCGCGAATTTTGCAAAATGCGGGGGCAGGATATCATCGAGTACGAGAAGCAACTGATCGACGTCGTGGCATTGTTCAATCCACTGCTCGATTAGGGCGTAGTCGTTATAAATCAAGAAAGGTCCACGGTTGCGGAGCGCGATGATGTATTCAGCAATGTACTGCGATGCTTCGCTTGGCTCTGCCATCATTCAACTCGATTTAATTGTTGTTGGCGCGAAAAATTGTTTCGTGCCAGCTAAGACCTAAGCAGCAAGATCTGCTCTTCCAAGTCTTTGGTTCTTGTTTGGAGCTGCGTAAGTTCTTGGTCATAGCGATTGAGCTCGCGCAGGTGATCGTGAATGCGAATCATATTTGCCATCCGAAGAGGTAAGGAGTCAAGATGCGCCGGATCAACGACGTCGAAATACCAATTGCTTTGCAGTGAGTGGCGCAGCAGCTCCCGTTGTTTGTTTAGGCTAATACTGGTGAGAATGATTGCCGGCACCCAGATCAATTGGTTGAGGTAAACGCGACCTTCAAAATTGGTGAACCATGGCAAGAAATCCTCTTCGGCGACATGGTCGGCCGTGGTGAGGAGTGTGTCGCATGTCTTGAGTTTAGGATCTTCGAGTGAGGAAACCGGATAAAAGGTGACATCGCCAAATGATTTCAGTAGAAACTCAAGTCGCCCTTTGGCGCTAGAGAAATAGCGTTTCTGCGCGTCCCAATAGCCAACTGTGAGCTTGCGTTCAGAATTCATGGACCTATCTTCCACTTTGGTTGGCGTTGTATGGCCATTATACTCTAATATCGATAGGTATGAGGAACAATTTTGGCAGATGAGGGGCAACTTGAAAATTTTAGCACGCGCGCCAACTAGGGTTGATATCGCGGGCGGCACCTTGGATATTAGTCCTCTGAGCCGTTTGCTTGATAAACCAACCACCGTAAATGTAGCAGTATCGATCTATGCATCGGTAGCAGTCGAACCGAGTTCGAACGGGCTCTTTGAATTCCACAGCGCCGACCAGTCGGTATCAGTTTGTGGAGCGTATCGGGAAATCATTGAGAATAACGAACTACCCCTCTACAGTCTGCTGTTGAAGCATTACTGGTTTGAGGATTGGCCTGCTTTGAAATTCAGGGTTGATGCCTTGTCCCCCAAGGGGGCTGGTCTTGGAGGGTCGTCCTGCTTGGCGGTGACTTTCCTTGGAGCTTTGGAGGCTGCCCATGAGCACTATTTTGGCAAGAAAAAGTTCGCTGATGAGGCTCAATTCCTGCAATTTGTGCAGGATGTCGAGACCGAGTTGATCAAGGTACCCACGGGGTGCCAAGACTATTGGGGTGCTTACCGAGGTGGGGTTAATGTGATAGACTTTCCACCGGGCGGAGTGCACTGCGAGACCTACAAGGACCGGGCATTGACGTTTTTTCATGAACACTTGATTCTTTGCTATTCCGGTCAATCCCGAGATTCGGCGATCAATAATTGGCAGATATTTAAGCGCGCCTTTGATGGTGATCCGGCAGTCCTCCGGGGACTCAATCGCCTTTCGGACTTGGCTCGTCAGACTGCAAAAGAAGTGCGGTGTGCAAATTATGAAGCGGCACTCGCCTCTTCGCATGAAGAATGGTTGGTGCGTAAAGAGCTATGGCCGGGCATAGCCACGCCTGAGACCGAAAGACTCGCCGAAGCAGCAAGGTCGCATGGGGCGTCGTTTTCACGGGTATGCGGTGCCGGAGGTGGTGGGGTGATGGCAATATTTGTAAAACCCGAACGCCGTTCCGATGTGATGCAGGCTCTCACTAAGGCGCATGGAGTTGTCTTGGACGGTAAAGCGGTCAACGATGGTCTTAGTGTCAGAAGCGCTCCATGAGGTGCGAAGGAGTCTTGCGTCATGAAAAGGCTAGAATTCATCTGGGTATTATTTTGGTTTGGATTAGCCAGTTGTTCGGCTGATATCGCCGAAATTCAGCATGAGATCGATGCAGCACCGATCCCAGCTACCGTCATCGAGGGATCAGTCGAAAAGCAGAGGTTGTTGCAGCTGACCGCCCATAGGCCCGAACGTCAAGAACTTGTTAAAGACGGATTTAAGATATTAGATGCGCAAGGATTAGAGACTTCTCGCAATTGGGAGGCCGCGCGGAAAATATGGCGCGAACTTCTTGCTGACCCTGAGGGGTTGTTCCTTGACTATGTATTTGACAGGTGGGTCGTTAACCTCGCGACAGCATCGGGCAATGATCTAAATTCGAGATTCGTCGCGTATTTGGCAAACGAATTGGCGAGGCTCAATCCAGGATATTTTAAACGCAATCGCTTTGATGATTCGGTTCGGTTTGGTCATAGGCTTGAATCCACTTGGCAGAAGCACCAGACTGAGATGGGTAGAGCGGCGGGGTCTGGGAAGGAAGTGTTTTGCCCCGAAAAAAATGCGGGAATTGCCGGGCTTGCGCAGTTTCCTGAATTGGCCGATGCCTATGCGCTTGCCATTGAGCAGCAATGCCGCCGGGAATACCGGGCGTCGTTTGAAAGGTTAAAAACTATCTGGGAACAGTCCAGACGCCGGCCTTTGGATTTTGTCACGGTCAAGCTGTTGGGTGATCGGCTTATAATTTTCGCAAAATCAACGAGCGCGCGAACAACCATGGCCTGGGCCTATGAGAGCTACTTAGAACGCCTTCGTGGTTTTGATCTTGCGGATAAAGGCTTTGAGATAACGACCGAGTTGATCAATACGGCTCTTTGGTCGGCTCGCTATGATGCACTGCTAGGCAACCCCGAAAGGGCTAAGAAGCGCGTTGATGAGGCTCAGGCTTGGATTGCGCAGTGTTATCGCAATCAGCCGAATCTCTCCAAAGAACAGGAGACTGCATTACTTGATCTGCGCGCGGAAGCCGCCCATATCTTGGCTTATCGGATCTTTACCGAATCAGGTCAATTCAGGAAAGCCTACCATGCGTCCATGCAGGTTGTCGGTATGCCTGGGCTCTCGACAGAGTGGCGCCTACGCATGCTCTGGTTTGCTGGTCTTTATGCCTACATGGATAACGACCTGAATGATGCCAAAGATCGTTGGCAGGAACTCCTTGCCGAAGATACTCGAAAGACCCATGAGGAAAGGGCCAAGTTTTGGCTGGCGCGGGTGTACTATTTACTCAATAATTCTAAAAAAGCGAATGCTTTGTTTCGTGAGCTGGAGACCGACTATCCTTTAAGTTTCTATACTGTTGCCGCTCCAAGTCTTGCTGGGTTCCCCGTAGAAATGATTCCGGTTCTGAAGCTTGATGAACGGCAAGGCATTACGCTATCCGGGAGCGACCTTTCGGTGCTCAAAAGTGACTCCAGGTTATCGAAGCTTAGGCTAAGAACCGAACTCTATCTTGCGGCTGGCTTGCCCTCACTGGCCGAATTCTCCGCGGGTGATCTTGTGAGGGGTTTGGGTCAGAAGGCAAAGCCGAGCCGTGATGCCGCGGGTGACTATCTCTACGCTGCTAAACTCTTGGCCCTGAGTGGGCGTTACGACAGAGCAATTCTTCAGGCCCACAAAATCTACCGCTTTGTGGAAGAGGTCGATCTTCGGGAGCTGACAGCAGTATTATTTCCGGTGCCGTATGGCGCTTCTTTTCATGCTGTTTCCCGCGAAACTGGTGTACCACTTTCGCTGTTATTGTCGATCGCACGACAGGAAAGTTTGTTTGATACCTGGGCAGTAAGTCCAGCTCAGGCCTTCGGCCTCATGCAACTGATATTACCAACGGCACAACAATACGGAGGGTTATCGATCAAGGCTGAAGATCTTTTCCGCCCTGAAATCAATATTACCCTTGGTGGGCGCTACCTGAATGCCTTGCGTTCGGAGTTTCATGCCGGTGATGACCTGATCTATGGTGCCTATAATGCAGGAGAATTCGCGGTAAAAAACTGGGCTCGGTTTAGGCGCTGGCCTGATCTTTTGGTGACGATGGAAATGATTCCATTTTCCGAGACGAGGACCTATGTCCAAAGCGTCTGGCGCAACAGGATTGTTTATAAGGTGTTAGACGATACCCCTGCCCCTGAGCGAGTGAGTCAATTGATGACAAGCCGTGTAGATTCGTATTAATATTCTTAAACATCTTCACTTGAAAAATGGTTCATGATACAACTTCGGGCTACTAGCTAGGACTTGAATTTGAGGAGTTTTGACGATGGCGGAGCAAGGTCGCGAGCGGGAGGCGGCAGGCTGGTTGGGCTTGGCTATGTTTATGTTTTTATTTCCAATTTTATTCTTCCTCTGCGTGTGGTTTCCCATATGGCTCGGGGTAGCTTCGCCTTATTGAGACTATGAATTTGACGGCAACTAAATCTCTTTCATTGATTCAATTTAAGTCGCAGGCTTCATCTTATTTTCAGATGACCAAGCCTTCGATCTCAATGCTTGTCGTATTGACTGTATTGCCGGGCTTATTTATGTCTGCGCCGGCATTGCCGTCCTGGCAGCTGGTTGTGATCGCTCTTCTTGGCACTTACCTGGCGTCGGCATCGGCATCTGTGTTTAACCATGTGATCGATTCAGATGTAGATGGAGATATGGTGCGGACCAAGCGTCGGCCCATCCCGTCGGGAGCGATACCCGAACCTATTGCGGTCGGATTTGGGTCGATTTTGGGTCTTATATCGTTTGTGTTGCTCTATTTGGGGGCTAACCCCCTGACGGCGTGGATCGCGCTTGCGGCTAATTTCTTTTACGTCGTGGTATATACGCTGTGGCTTAAACGCCGCACGACTCAGAATATCGTCATAGGCGGGGCGGCCGGTGCGGTCGGCCCGCTGATTGGCTGGGCCGCCGTAACGGGAGGTCTCTCTTGGCAAGCTTGGATGTTATTTGCCATTATTTTTATGTGGACTCCGCCCCATTTTTGGGCGCTGGCGATCAAATATCGGGACGACTACAGCAGGGTTAACATTCCGATGCTACCGTCGGTGAAAGGTGTTGCGACCACGCGACGTCAAATTTTTGCTTATACGGTTTTACTCATCCCGATTTGTGCTTCGCTATTTATCTATGGTGATGCTGGCGCCGCGTATTTTATCGTCAGCATGGTTAGCTCCGGGTATTTCTGCTATCTGGCGTTGCGCCTGTTGCGGAAAAAAGACGATGAGTACGCCATGCCTGTTTTCTATTTTTCCCTTTTCTATGTTTTTCTGATCTTTGGCGTGTTAGCAATCGAGCAGTTTATTGCGCGTGCCTAGTATGGGTTCCATGGCTCAGCTGGCTCTTACCTCCCTTAGCTTCCGCAAGCGTCCGGATTTGGTCGCGGAGCTTGAATATCTCACCCGTCGCTTTGGATGGACTCTCAATCTTTGTCCTCTCAATTTGCAGAGCCGCGATGGTTTTCTTGCACAGTGCGCGCATGCCGAGATGATTCTATTGGGTACAGAATCTTTGACACGCGACGACTTACTCAAATTGCCGAGTTTGAGGGTCGTGGTGAAATATGGTGTGGGCGTTGATAATTTGGATCTCGACGCACTTTCGGATCATGGCATTGAACTAAGAATTGAACCTGGCGTGAATGCAGAATTTGTGGCGGAATTCACCCTGGGTCTTGCCATAGCATTAAGTCGAAATATTGCTTCGGGCAACCGGCGGCTTCGCGGGGCGGAATGGGTTAAAAACGGTGGGTTCAACTTGGGCGGCAAGGTGTTTGGCGTGGTAGGCTGCGGACATGTGGGGAGCAAAGTTGCTCACCTAGCTCGTGCGTTTGGCTGTCAAGTTCTGCTCTGCGATATCGTTGCCAAGCATGATCTCGCCCGCGTATTAGGTGCCCGCGAGGTCTCTTTTTCTGAGCTAATGAGATCCTCAGATATCATTTCCTTACACACGCCCCTTACCAAGGAATCCCGGGGAATGATCGGTGCGGATGAGTTGGCTCAATTTAAACCTAGCGCTATTTTGCTTAACACGGCTAGGGGAGAGATTGTTGATTGGCAGGCTTTGACTCAAGCCTTGCGCAGTTTGAAACTCCGGGGAGCAGCATTTGATGTCTTTCCGTATGAGCCGTTTGTCAGCGATGAGTTGCTTCAATTTGATAATTTTTTGGCAACTCCCCACATTGCTGGCAATAGCTTTGAAGCTGTGACTGCGATGGGCAAGGCCGCGTTGCGCGGGGTTGAAGCTTATTTGTTAAAGAAATAGGCCAAGATTCCGATCCCCCGCATAATGCGAATGCTTCTCATCACATCTGCCGCGGTCATGATTTTCATGACTGAACCCGTACTCTCCCGCGACAAACCTAAGTCTCGTGAAGAGCTTTGGCAGCTTATTCACCACCACTACGAGAGTATCACCCCAAGGCTTGATATTCCTTATTGGCCCACCTACTCGACCTGGAGAGTTTCGGGCAAAATTGGCGAAGCGAATCTCTTCGAATCAAAGGTCCCGATTTGGTACTACAAGTTAGAGGACAATTCCTTTGTCTATGTTGGAACGATCGAGATCGGTACACCCCTTAATCTCGAGAAGTTTAGAACCGTCGAACACAAAAACTACTATAAGGTCCCTGATGAGTCAGTCGCTCTCGAAACCACCATTGACCCAAAGTTGCTCAAGGGGCAGATGTATATCGATGGTACTTTCGTGGCTCGCGATCCTGCGGACTCATTCAAACCACCCTCCCGTTTTACGCGCAAGGAACTCGACGCCGCGCTTAAGCCTTGATTTTTAAAACGTAAATATTCCCGACGACGCTGTCACATGTCTGGGCAATTTTGGGGTTTAATTTCGTTTTAATAAGATGAATTTACTGTATTTTTTTAAAAAAAATCTGGCATAGCTCTTGCTGGGAATCCAGAATAGTGCTTTGCACTTGTAAAGACCCTTATAGAGAAACGGGCATGCGCAAAAACATCAGCCTTCAGGAAATTCAGTCGGCCTTCGATGAGGAAACCATCTCGAGAATCCGGGCCATACGCAAAGCGCGGATCGGGCTCATCGAGCAGTGGCTTCGGAATCCTTCGGAATGCCGGTTTGGACTCAATGCAAAAAATCTGGGTTTTGCTTCATCAAAGGATGAGGATATCCGGCTAGAATTGAAGAAACGACTTCAGACCCTGCACGAGTATGAGCAGAGCGAAGAGATCTTTGTCGATGAAATTTGCGAGTTTCTAGACCTAGTGAAACGCAAATCGCAGTTAGAGCCTTTGTGAAAGAGCCTGTGTAAAAGAGCCTGTGTAAAAGCGGACCATTTTAAACGGGCTCCTAGTGGACCACCAACCCCCAAAATCGTCCCTGACAGCCCACTAAGTCCGAGTTAGGATTTCTACCTCGCCTGAGTTGCGAATTGCGATTGTATGTTCAAATTGAGCGCTCAAACTGCCATCGGCAGTAACTGCTGTCCACCCATCCTCCAAAACTTTGGTTTTCCAACCGCCGACATTGATCATCGGTTCGATCGTAAAAACCATGCCTTTGACCAACCTCACGCCTTTTCCCTTTGTCCCGTAGTGTTGGATCTGAGGCTCTTCATGAAAAATTTTACCGATTCCATGGCCAACAAAGTCGCGAACGACGGAGTAACCATGCCTTTCCGCATGGGTCTGGATTGCATGACCGATATCGCCAACTCTGCCCCCGACGGTGATGGCAGCAATTCCTAAATCTAGGCATTCTTTAGTGATGCGCACAAGATTCCGCACATCGTCGGAGGCCTGGCCCACGATATAGGTTCGCGAGGTATCACCATGGTAGCCGGCTACGATAGGGGTCACATCGATATTGATGATGTCACCATCTTTTAGCTTTTGCTTTGCACTCGGGATACCATGGCAGACCACATTGTTGATAGATGTGCAAATTGACTTTGGGAAGCCATGATAATTGAGTGGAGCAGGAATTGCGCCGTTTCTGACTTGAAATTCATGGCAGATATCGTTGAGTTCAAGCGTTGAGATTCCTGGTGAAACATGAGCTTCGATCATGTCTAAGGTCTGAGCTGCCAGTTTCCCAGCAGCGCGCATGGCATCGATTTCGGCATCGCTTTTTAAATGAATCATTTCATTGCCCTTATATTAATTCGTCAGGACTTACCGACTTGAATCAGATCAGCAAACCAGTCTGGTTGCCGTGTTGTGATCGTGGGTAGCGACTTCGCTGCGTGGCGAACAAGGCAGGCTCGGTGTTGCATCAAAATCGTAAACGGTTCGATTTCGAAGAGTGTTTCGTGGATTTTTTTCATTTTTTCAAAATCCGGCTTTTCATAAGATAGAGACTGGTCATATTGAGTCATGAGCTCTGCAAATTTTGTTTTTCGTTTGAGTTCATCCCGAAGGATCGGTGAATCATCCATGGATTCAATGAGAGTCGCTGGTGGAGGAACGACCATGCCCGCAAGAACCCCATGAGTTTTCATGTTTGGGTCATTGGTGAAGGATAATTCGATGCCGGCTTTGCTAAAAGAGTCCCGCAAGACCTGCTCCAGAAAATTTGGATCTTTGGTCTGTCTTTGGAGCACGAGTTTTACGGTTCCGCCTGAGGGGGAATTAAGCGGTCCGGCGGCATCGGGGCGAGAGTAGTTCATTCCGCTTAGCAATTTAACGGCTCGATCTGAATCGAACGGTCTCACATAGACCGATCGGTTGTACCCAGGATGAACTCGTGGAAATGGACCAGAAACCAAATCGCCCAAGAAGCCTGCTCCTGACCGTAGGAGAGCTCCGCGCGGGGTAAGATGGGTCATCGCTTTGCGGAATGTGGCATCGTCGGGTGTGCCTAGGTTGTCATTCCAGATGATCGCTGAGAAAATTGGGAGGTCAATTGGTCGCGCGCATGTTACCGGAGTATCGGGCTGCCTTCGGTCGACTCGGTTGACAAAGTTATCAGCAAACGTGAATTCGAGGCTTCCCGGTATCGGTTCGGTAGGTCGCGTGCGGCTAATGGTAATGGCTTGAGGAAAATTTTGGTCGCTTGTCTCTCGGACGAGCTCATATCCCGATGACGTTGTCTTGATTCGGTATCGACCCGTGCAGATGAGTTCGCCTGACTGGGAGGGTTTGGTAAATGGAAAATTATTGAGCACATAAGGGCCGAAAGCTGGCGCTGAGGACCAGGTAATATCAATGCCTCGTGGTGCGGTTGTTATACGGAAAGCTGGAGCTTCGGGCCATGCTTTAAAATCCGTTTTCCCAATTTTCTTGAGCGATTGGTCGATGAATTCGCTCAAGTCATTGCTCGTAACAGGCGTGTTTCCCCACCAATTCAATCCAGGGTTGAGGCGGAGGCGCCAAACTTTGGGTGAATCCAACTCGACCGAACTTAGGAGGAGCGGGGCAGATTTTTTTTCAGTGAGGCTTAACCGCGTTAAGGCAGGGCAAACCAGCGTTCCAAGGATGGGATGAGTGGTCCATTCCGGTGAAGGGTGGGTAAGATCTACTAGACTCTCAGGCCAGCCAATCACAACAAGTGAATCCGCCTTGCCTTTAATTGGAGCCAAAATGACTGCTTGAGTGGCTGCGAGAAGCCAAACGCGAAACGAGATCTTGACCGTCATGGCGGATGATGCCCTCATGTGATAGGTTCGGTAGCCATTAGAATTTATCTATTACCTGGGCTTCCCATGGAGATCGAGAAGAAAAAATACGATATTGCAATCATAGGTGCCGGAATAACAGGCCTAGCTACAGCATACCATCTAAATGCTCTCGGTATTTCGGATATTTTAATATTTGACGATGGCCAGGCGCAGGCTTCAAGTCTATGCCCAGGAGTTGTTTCGGCGGGTCTTACCGACAATTATACGAGGCTAACTCATGTCTTGGGTCGGGACGACGCGAGCCAGATTTGGCAGTATTCTATTGATTCCTTTGAATTATTCGACAAATTTGCGTTATCTCGGGGAGCAGCCCATTACCAGCCAAGGCTTCGACGCCTTCGGCTTGTTCAGTCCGAAGCGGAGCTTGCCGAGGTTGCCGTGGCCGTTTCCGAACTGAATAGGGATGGATTTCAGGCTTCCTTGCATGCGGCGGGCAGCATCGGATTTGATCAGACAACTTTTGGTTCGTCGGTTTTAGGAATTCAGGATGACGGAAACCAGGCGGCTTTGATTCAGGTGGTGCCATTTCTTGCCGAACTCCGCGCCGAATGCCGTGCGCACACTGTGTCAGCCCGCGTGCGAAACTTAGCCGCTGGCTCCGGTGGGATGCGGATCGCAAGCGATGCAGGCGAATTCTATGCTGAAATGGTGGTATGCGCGGGGCATTTGGCAATCTCCGATCTAATTCCCGAATTGCGCGAAGCTTTGGTCTCCTATGCGGATCAATGGATCGAAGCTAAAGTGCATTCCGCGCCAACCGGCCTTCCCCAAGTGGTTTTCTCGGCTAATCATGGATACGAGTGGGGGGCATTTGTTAATGGGCGTATGTTTTTAGGCGGAGCGAGATTTATGCGAAAGCATGCTGGAATTGGTGCGGCTTCCGGGCAAGTGTTGGATAAAATTAGCGATTATTTACTACGAAAATCGAGCGAGTTTTTTCCCGACATCAAGCTTGGACCGGCACTCCGTAGTGGGGCGGGATTGGAATGCCGGCCGTGCGATGAATTGCCACTCATTGGACCTATGTATGGCAATGATCGAGTCTTGCTTGCTACAGGATACATGGGTTACGGTCTTGCGTTGGGTTTTAAAGCGGGTGCGGATTTGGCTCAAATAATCTTGCATGGGCGATGCCCATCTCTCCCGACAAGGCTGCACCCCAAAAGATTGCGAAGTTTGGAACCATAATGGATAGTCAACCGAAACAAATTGTGATTCTCTGCCCGATTTGTCAGAAGCAGACGGTGTACAGCTCCTCGAATAGACATAGGCCTTTTTGTTCGGAACGATGCCAGATCATGGATCGGGCCAACTGGGCTTCGGAGGCTTACCGGGTGCCAGATCGAAGTTTTCTGGACGAAGATTTGATTGCCGGTGTGCCAGACTGTTATAAAGGTTCGGATGCCTAGTCTGTTTTGGATCAAAGCTTTGGCGCTGATGATTTCATCGATAGCAATTCCGAAATTCCAAAGATGAAAAGACCCGGCTCTCCAGCCAAGGCGACCAGCATACCTCGGCTGGCCAATTGTTTGGGAGGCTTGTCGGTAGAAAAGTCGGAAATCTTGGCGAAAGCGCTGGCCTTGCTAGTTAGGTGATAAAACTCAAGCGTTCCATCGGATAGAAGGTAGGTGTGCTGCTCTTCAGTAAAGTCGGCGGCAACAACTTGCCTTTTTCCCGCAGCTGGAATTGCCTGTGCAAGGCGCCCTTGGGTTGAGAGTTTGAGAACAGTCTCGGGAGTTACCACGAACATGCTTTTTTCGTTGATGATGAGATCTGATATGCGACTATACGTTTTCTGCACGACTCTGATATTGCCGTCAGGAGCAGCCAAATCAAAATTCAGCAGGTAGGGTCCGCGGGCTACCCAGACCGAATGATTGGCGCGAACTAGGTCGTGATCCTGAACATACTGATTTTCGCCGAGTGGACTAAGGGTTTTGTCGAGGCGGTTTGCGAAGTAAATGTGAGAATTCGCAAACCAAAGACATCCCGACGGATGCGGAGCTAACGTCAAGGTATTGAATCCTCGCTCATTGTCGTTGCTGATCTCGGGGTTGAATTCATGCTGCACATTTTCTCCAGTGTTCTGGCGCAGTGTCTCATCCCGCTGAAGATTGGGTATGTCGGATACTTTTTTGGTCAGGGAGCGGAATTCGTTTCGCTCATGCGAACTTGGGTCGTAACTTATCAGATGAGTTCTTGTCGCAACAAATACCTCGTCAGTACCCAAAACCCAGGCCATGATCGGTTCATTGCTTGAAAGCCCTAAATCTATCTTACTCAAATGGGTGGTTCGAGGATCAAACTGCCAAAGGTACTTTTGTCCGACAGCAATGATGTGTTGATTTTTGCTTATCGTGACCCCCTGCAAGGGTAGATCTTTGGAGATTGAATCTTGCTGGTAGGCGGATAGTTCAATGGGAACCAGGTTGGCTTTTTGAAAATCGCCATAGCTTACTGAAGCATAGGCGAAAAGCCCTGCAACGATCATCCAGCGCATTGCCACCTCCAATAAACCGTTTCTCGGGTATTTTACTTCAAAGCGACGTCGATTCGCTATGCTTTAATATTCAAGTATGAGTTGAAAAAGCAGAGTTTCGGGTTCGCGTCGCGAGCTTTTTAGGTATTCATCGCACTTCTGGCACTTTAGCATGAGTTCCGCAAGTGCTGAGCGCGGCCTCGACCTTGTGTAGTTGATATAGGAACCTACAACGTGTACCGGCAAATTGAGGTGCCTTGATGCAGAGCGCAAATCCTGTCCGCTTTGCATGATATGATGAACCCGAAAAGCTTTGCGGACAAAGCCAGCAAGGATTGCAAGCACTGATGTGGGTTGCTCGCCATTTCGCAAAAGTTCAATCATGAGGGCTAAGGCCGCCGGTGTTTCGCGATGGGCGAGGTAGTGCTCAAGCCGATAGATGTGTTCGCTTTTTGTGTGAGACAAATAAGGCTCAATGTCTTTTATGCAGAGCATTTGGTCAGGCTTAATGAATAAAAGGGCAAGATGATCAAGGCAGTTTTCAATAGCGGCAAGATCATTGCCGTGCATCTTGATCACAAGATCAATGGCATCTGTATTCATCGGCAATTGCTTTTTTTGCGCTAGGCTGGCCGTAAAACTTGCCAACTCATGCGGCAGGGGGTCAAAGCAAGGGACGACGATGGCTGCAATGCGATCTAGTTCGTGAACAACTTTAGCAGGGAGAGATGTGCTTGTATAATTGATACAAAGGAGCTGCTCGGAAGAGAGGGGGGCGCTGAGATTCTGCAAGAGAGCAGCAAATTGCTTGTTTTGCTCGATCCTCCTCACAATAGTGCACTGCTGGCTAGAAAATAATCCTCGTTGCTCAAATAGACTATTGAAGTCGCTGATTGATTTGCCTTCGCAAGAGAGTATCGGGATCTCGCCCCATTTCTGAACGATCCTTTGAAAAGTTGTCGTCCCTTTGTAAATCAAATGCTCGTTGGTACCCCAAAAGAGCGTGACGGTGGGCAATTGATCCCTTTCCTTTGTCGAGGCAAGTCGGCTTAACTTGGTTAAGTATTCAGAAAATTTGGGATTTTTTGCCATATCTGATTCGTCTTGGTCAGAGTTAGGGAACACGAGGGCGTGTTATAGCATGAATTCTTTCATTCTGCAGCGGGTTGTTCGATGATGTCGTAGGAAAGTTCAATACCGAGAGCGGTTTCGAGGTGCTTTCGTTCTTGAGAAATCTTGTGATGGATAACGAGAAAGTTGGAGTCCTTGTTGACGATGAATGTTATTTTGAGCTGACTTCCCTGGCGCGTAAGTCTGATATCAACGAGATCCGACGTTGCTTTACTTCCAAAGACTTTGCCTAACCGAACGCAGCTCGCGAGCAGATTGACGAGTCCGATGCTGTCGCGCAAATACGGTTTGTTTGCGCTCTTGCTGACATGGGCAGTCTTTTTTCGACTGTAGCGTGCAACCAAGGCAATGAGATGTCGTTCCTTTTGCGTATACCCGAGCATTGAGCTGTTGGCGATGATGTAGTAGGTATGCTTGTGGTAGCTAATATAGTTGATGTGCTGGCCTACGCGATGAAGGTAGGCCGCGGCGGTCATGATGTCCTTTGGAATAATGGCATCATCCTTTGCCAGAACCTCTGGCTTGTAGAATGGCTCGAGCCTTTCGTACATGAGTGTTGCCGCATGACATGTATTGGATGCGAACATCGGGTCAACCATAAAGCGGGCGCCAAATCCTCTAACAGAATCTCGCCGCAGGTTGTAGAATGGTTGGATTTCGAGATGATAGTGTTTTGCATAATAATCCCAAGCCGCACCATCCCTCAGGCCTGATGTTGTAATGAGCCATTTGTCAACGCGGAGAAGTTCGCTGATCGCTGAAAATATGACGGTTCCGGCTAGAATAATTTCGGCCCGTGCCGGGTCAAGGTCAAATGCCTTGGCTATTTTTTTGGGATCCCAAATATCGAAGAGTTCTTTTTCGATACGCTTTAGACCCTGGGTATGAATAATATGACCGTTGATGTCATCAATATACTCTGACTTATTAAGGATCCGGTCGATAGTCGCTAGAGCCTTTGCCGTTCCAGACGTTGCTATGCCTGATTTGTAGTCAAATTTGGTAAGTTCCAAGCTTATAGGCACGATCCGGCTCACCAGGAAAGCTTTGAAATTGTTGACCAGCTGTTTTGATTTTTCACCTCGAAAAAATCTTTTGGTGCCTGTCAATGCCCCGATATTCAATGAGGTACAGTGAGCGAGACTGTTTTTGGCGCCGATAACAATTTCGGTTGATCCGCCACCAATATCGATACCAAGAAATGCTTGGTCCGGATACTCGATGGCAGACCGAATGCCGAGAAAAAATAAGCGAGCCTCCTCTAAACCATCGATAATTTCTACCGTTAGGCCGCATTCTTCTTCAATTCTTTCGATAAACTCTTCAAAATTCTTTGAATTGCGAATCGCATGAGTGGCGACAATACGAAACATCGATTGGTGGGGGGAGTTGATATCCTTAACCGTATTGATAAATACGATGGTCTGATCAATCTTTTTTCTAGGGATATAACCAT
>CAZOSN010000087.1:0-13732 GCA_964582405.1 uncultured Oligoflexales bacterium
CTTGAGCTTTGTTTGCGGGATACAAAATGCATTGTTTTCGCCGAGGCGTGGCGTCGTTTTGCGCACGACTCATCTTACCGGAACTGTAACGGACCTTGCCTCGGGTATCGTCAGAGTCTTCTTTGATCGCAAAGACAAGACCGCGCATAGAGTCGAAAAGCTGCTCGTCATAGTGCGCACGGCGAGCATTGCCGCGTTTATCGGTGGATCAGCCACTGCTGGGATTTTAATTAAACTCGTGGGATTCCGCGCTTTGACTCTGCCCATCGCGACAGCCTTGGGACTTACCATTGCAACGCATTTTTTTGTTCAGGGGTTAAAAAAAGCCCAGAGCATGACCGGGGGGCGGTAAGTATTCCTTACAAAACCGCGCGCCTTAGCCCAGTCTAAACCACCTTCCGCCAAAAATTATAATAAAAACTGCATGTTGACCTATTGTTGTTCTCTTTTGCACCCACATAGGATAAACAGGCTACTGTCTTTTCGCCAAATTGCGTTCAGACCAATGATACGCTCGCAAGCTCGCCGGACCGCGATAGGGATTGCTGATGAAGAAAATTCCTATACTCATGTACCATAATATCGCTACGCCACCGTCAGGCAAGCGGCTGACCTCTCTTTTTACGTCGCCTGAGAGCTTTAAACGACAGATGCAGACCCTAAAATGGATGGGTTATCAGGGCTTGTCGGTCAAAGAGCTCAGACCTTATCTGCGCGGGGAGAAAAGCGGCAAGGTTGTTGGAATCACGTTTGACGATGGCTATCTTGATAACCTTACCAATGCCCTGCCGGTGCTTATAAATTGTGGCTTCTCGGCTACGGTTTATGCTGTATCCAGGCTTCTTGGTACGACCAATCGCTGGACGATGGGGCAAAATATTCAGGAAAGTCCCCTCATGCAGGCGATCGACCTACGAGAATGGTTAAATTGCGGCATGAGTGTTGGCTCGCACACGCGGCATCATGTTCACTTGTGCAAGGTGTCCGAAACCGTCGCTCTGCAAGAAATCATGGCTTCCAAGCTTGAGCTTGAGGATCAAATGGGAATAGGCGTCGATGATTTTTGCTATCCCTACGGCGAATATAACGAAAAAATCAAAGATTTCGTGAGGCTTTCAGGATACCTTACGGCGGCAACCACCGCGAGAAAGCGCGTGGATATCAGCGATGACCTTCTCCTTCTACCACGTGTGACGATCAACCGCCGCACCACCCTGCCACTGTTCGCAGCGAAACTAGTGACCAGTTACGAAGATCTGCGCTTTCAGAGGTATTCTTATTCGTGACCAGTATTTTGCATGTTTCGACCATGACGACCTGGGGCGGTGGCGAGCAACAGATCGTCTATCTTATGAATCACATCGAGCAAAATACTGAATATAAGCAGCTTGCTCTTTGTCCTGCTGGTTCGGCCTTGGCAGAAGCTTTGGCAGAACGACAACTGCCGCATCTGACTTTGCCCGGCAAAGTTTTTTTCGGCGCCAATTGGGTATGGGCTGTTAGGAAGTTGGTCGCAGCCCATAAGATCAAACTCGTGCACACGCATGATAGCAAAGCCCACTCCTACGCTCTGCTTGCTTCGGTATTTTGTACGGATCCCGAACTCAGGCTCATCGTCCATAGACGAGTTGCCGTCCCTCTAAGCCCAGGCGCTGTGACCCGACTGAAATACAATCATCCCCGCATCGCCAAAATCATCTGTGTTTCCAGCTTTGTTCGGCAGGTAACTGCTCCTCGGATCAGCGCGCAGAGCAAGGTTTGCACGATTCAAAGCGGAATCGATCTGGAGCGCCTCAAGCGCCTAAATGAGAAAAAAATAGACAGCGCGCAGGATCTCGCGCTGCCGAAAGACGGGATGTTGGTTTTGAACATCGGGAGTTTAAAACCTCAAAAGCGCCAGGATCTGTTTGTGCAGATGGCCCATCTCATGCTGCAGAACGAAACAATCCGCTCTATGAACCCGTATTTTTTGATCGTGGGATCGGGCGAGCTTCAGGAGTCGCTCGAATCCCAGATTCGCGCCCTTGGTTGCGGCGATCGAGTGCGTCTCGCTGGATTCCGCAAAGATGCGGCGGCACTGCTTTCTTCATCGGCGCTATTAGTCCAAACCTCCGAAAACGAAGGCCTCGGCAATGTGATCATGGAGGCCTTCGTGGCCAATGTTCCCGTGGTTTGTTCGAATTCTGGTGGAGTCGTCGACCTGATCGAATCCGGGGTGACCGGTCTTCTGGCGCAGCCAGGCGACGCACGAGCTTTTGCGGAACAATGCACGCGGGTATTGGTCGATCACGCTTTACGAGACGCGCTCACCACAGCTGCGGCACACAAAATTAAGGATTTTGCAATCGAAGTCACAGCAGTCCGAATCTGCTCTGTGTACGCCGAAGTGCGAAGCGGACTTCAAGATCAGGTGAAGGCGTAGATATTTATAAACAATAATAATTGCGTACTTTGATGAAAGTTCTCAATGATTTGGGGTGAAAAATTCCCCCAAACCCGGTAAGGTCCCACAATGCAAAAATGAAATATGGGGTGACCGATTTTGAATTCGCAATCCGGCTTCCGTGTTTTGCTGTGGATGTCCTGGAAATATCTCCGTGCCAGGAAAAAGGGCAATGGTCTCTCCTTTATGACCCTCATCTCAGTTTTGGGACTTTCGCTCGGGGTTGCGGCTTTGATCATCGTCCTGTCTGTGATGGGGGGATTTGAGCAAGATCTCAAAGGTCGGATGCTGCGCGGCTCACCGCATTTAGAAATTCTCGCCGACAATGCGCTCGCGGGTTTTTCGCTCAAGGAATTCCCGCTAGCTAGATTCCAAGAAGTTTACAAAGACGCGGTTGGCATCGAACCCTTTACGCAGGCCGACATCGTGCTAAAGCAGGGTCAGCATGTGTCGTCCGGAGTTATGTTCGGTATCGAGCCTACGGGGGGTTCGCTCTGGGGCTATAAAGATAGCATGGTCGAGGGCCAGCTCGTCGATATTGGAAAACTGCATGCGCCGCTCATTGAGGTAGACGGCAAAGGTGCAAACCTTCCTGGAATCGTGCTTGGCGACAAATTAGCTCATCAACTGTCAGCCGAAATCGGTGACGAGGTATCGGTTTTGAGCCCACAGACCTTGGCATCTTCGTCATCAGCCATGAGCGGCGCGACAATGACCCGTTCTTACGTGGTTGTCGGCATCTTTCGGACCGGACTTTTCAACTACGACTCCAAATGGGCTGTCGTGTCCCTCGACGAGGGGCGAAAATTTTTACAAGACTACGATCCTTCGATGGATGAGGACCAGTATGTCTCGGGCATTGGGATCAACGCGGTCAATCCAATTGCCATCGAAAAGCTTGCCGAACGTATCAAACCCTTTCAAGGCCTCAAGAGCCTGACCTGGAAAGAGGCCAACTCCTCCTTGATTTTGGCGCTCAAGCTCGAAAAATTCTCAATGGGATCGATTTTGATGCTGATCGTTCTGGTGGCAGCTTTTTCGATCTCTGGCACGATGATGATGTCGGTGTTTCACCGAAAGCGCGAGGTTTGCCTTCTGCGATCGCTTGGAATGACCAAGACCAAGATCGTTCGGCTGTTTTTGATTCAGGCTCAGGTGATAGCGATGGTGGGTATTTCACTTGGTCTGGGTTTTGGGCTTGTGGTTTGCACCGTGATTTATCAGCTCCGCTTTTTCAAGTTTCCGCCGCCCTTTGAAATGCTCAAAATATTTCCCATCAAATTTCTCCCGGTTGAATATGCCGTTATTTGCTTATTTGCTTGGATGTTAAGTTTAATTGGGGCATGCTATCCGGCTTGGATCGCGTCAAAACATGACCCTAGCCGCGGATTGAGGTACTGACCGGAATGAGCCAGCACAGCCCTGAGTTTATGATCGAACTCCAAGATGTCTATAAGGTCTACGAAATAGGGACCCAGCGGGTCGAAGCTTTGCGTGGAGTGACACTTAAAATCCCTCGAGGATCGATCTGCGCTATGACCGGGCGATCGGGTTCTGGAAAAAGTTCGCTTTTGCATGTGATCGGAACGCTCGATTCCCCGACCTCGGGATCGATCAAGTTGGCGGGTGTTGCCACACAGACCATGAATGATATAGCGCTTTCACGGTTTCGCAATAAGACCGTGGGTTTTGTGTTCCAAATGAACAACCTGCTGCCGGAATTCACCGCAATCGAGAACGTCATGATGCCAGGATTGATCGCGGGAGTTGGCGTCGAGAAGCTAAGGGATAGGGCAAGCGGATTGCTGGGCTCCGTAGGACTTAGCCATCGAGAGAGGCACAGGCCTGGTGAGTTATCAGGTGGTGAGCAGCAGCGCGTCGCGATCGCTCGGTCGCTCCTCATGGAGCCACCGATTTTGCTTGCGGATGAACCAACAGGAAATTTAGACAAGAACAGCAGTGAGGCCGTGGTCGATTTGCTTCTTGGATTGTGTGATGCCAAGGGGGTGACCATGCTGCTCGTAACGCACGATATAAAGCTTGCCAAGCGGCTTCCGCAACAGATTGTGATTGAGGATGGCA
Organism: uncultured Oligoflexales bacterium; assembly: GCA_964582405.1. Lineage (GTDB taxonomy): Bacteria > Bdellovibrionota_B > Oligoflexia > Oligoflexales > Oligoflexaceae > CAZOSN01. The sequence continues at coordinate 4,526 of CAZOSN010000087.1, forward strand.
AGGTAGTTGAAAGCGGAGGCGACTTTTGAAGGAGATCGCGAAGGCTTGGCTTTTTGCAATAGCTCTAGGGTTTGGGGGAATGGCTTGGGCAGCCCCTGGCGAAAAAATTATCGATATGAGGGTTCGTGGCAACCAGAAAGTCGAGTCTGAGGCAATATTAACCATCCTCGGTACCCAAAAAGGGGGCAATCTCGACCCCAATGTAGTTGCGGACGATATAAGCGATCTTTATGAACTCGGGTATTTTTCGGATATCAGATTTTTTAAGGACACGGCACCAGGCGGCATCGTCGTAACGGTTGAGGTTAAGGAAAAACCTTCGATTATGGCAATTGAATACGAGGGTTTGAAAGAGCTATCCGAGGATGATTTCAAGGAAAAAATTCAATCCCAGCAGTACACGATTGTTAACGAGTCGACGATTACCACCGACTTACGGACCATAGAAAAACAATACCTTGAAAAGGGTTTTTTCCTAGCTCAAGCACGTTACGCCTTGGTCAAGAGAGAAGGCAATGATCATGAGGTCACCCTCAAGTTTATCATCGACGAAGGCGGCAAGGTCATGGTCGGCGATGTTTTTATCGAGGGGAATCACTATTTTTCTGATGCCGATTTAATCAGCAATTTCTACTCCAAACCCATGACACGCATGTCGACTTTTTCCCAGCCGGGTTCTGTCTATAACGATGAATTCTTGAAACGCGATATCGAGGTGACCTCTTTCCTCTATAAGGATCAGGGATTTGCTGAGGTCAATGTTTCAAATCCTTCCGTCGTCATGGACAAAGACCGGAGGTTTGTCCGAATCTCGTTCAATATCGAGGAGGGGATTCAGTACAGCGTGGGGGGAATCGAATTCTCAGGCGATATTCTCTATCCAGAAGCTGATATGCGCGAATGGATGCAGCTAAAAAACAACGGTTTGTTCCGGTTCTCTCAGTTTCGCAAAGATATCGAACTCCTGGTCGATAAATATGGCGACAAAGGCTATGCGTTCGTCGATGTGAATCCAATTCCCAAGTTCGACCGAGAAAAAAAGCTTGTGTACCTCAATTACCAGATCGACAAGGGACAGAAGGTTTATTTTGGCGACTTTGCCGTGACCGGGAATACCAAGACGCGCAACAACGTGGTGCGCCGCGAATTTGAGGTTGCGGATTCGCAGCTGTACAGCGGGACGGGGCTTGCCGATTCGAAACGGGCTATAGAACGGCTGGGATTTTTCGAAGAGGTGCAGTCGATCAAGAAGCGCGACGATAAAGACGATGTCCTGCTTAACTACAACTTCAAGGTCAAAGAAAAACCCACGGGGCAGCTGCAGGCAGCGCTTGGCTTCAGCCCTGGAGCCAAGCAAACAACGCAAAGCAGTTGGTTTGGTCAAGGGCAATACCGAGAAGAGAACCAATCAGGATACGGTCTCCAAACTAACGTCACCGGGCGTTGGAATGGTGATCTCAACTACTCCTTGGAGCTGGGTATTACCAACCCTCGGGTCAATGATTCGCGCTGGTCTTTGGGTGGCTCTGCATTTTGGCGCAATACGATCCGTTATATTTCTGACGGGATCAATGTTCAGGAACGCAGGGTAGGTGGGAGTGTGACGGTCGGTCGTCGCTTGTTCGAATTGGTGCGCGCCTCAATTGGTTATCGGAGGGCCAAGGTAACGCAGGATTCAAGTTCCTATCTCCTTGATAGGTTTAAAGAAAATGGAATATCTAGCACAATGATTTTTGGCCTGTCGCGGGATGATACCAACAACTATATCGATCCGTCCGAAGGAACTCGCACGAGCATCACCCAGAGCGTCACAGGTGGGCCGATGCTAGGTGGCGATCGGCAGTTTCTCGAAACGCAGGCTAACGCGGCTGTGTTTTTGCCCATTGATTTCTCGGACACCTACCGGACCTACTTTCGGGTCAACACTCTGATAGGGCTCTTAAACCCATACGGGGGCAAGCCAATTCCATTCTACGAGCGATACCGTCAAGGTGGCCCTGACGATCTCAGGGGATTCCTCTACAATTCGCTTGGCCCGCAGTTTTATCTGATCCAGGCTCCGGGAGATTCGGCGCTTTCGGTCAACAAGGGTGGCACAAAGCAGACGTTGATGCAGATTGAGTATTTCTTCCCAATCATCAAAGAGGCTAATATCAAAGGACTATTTTTCACCGATATGGGGCGCGTCTTCGACGATCGGGAGAATTTTTCCTTTGCTGGCTACAACCGAGACTTTGGTTTTGGCTTCCGCTGGATCACCCCGATCGCTCCTTTCCGGTTTGAGTGGGCGTATCCTTATGTCGATGGCCAGGTCGGTAAAATGGAATTTATCTTCTCGTTGGGTTATTAAAACGAACCAAATGAATTTAATAGGGGTGCAAGGTGAGCAAGATAAACGGTTTGAGGGGCAGGGGCTTGGTTCTGGTGGGTTTGGCGGCAAGCTTTTTGAGCGGAGGCGTGTCAGCCGAAGCTAGGGCTGAGCCTAAGTATGCAGTCGTTGACATGCAGGCTGTAATTCTGAATGTCGCCGAAGGGAAATCAGCGCGAGCCAAGCTCGAAACTGAAATCAAAGCCAAAGAAAAAGAGCTTTCGGCACAGAAAGAAGCTCTCGATAAGATGAATAAGGAATGGCAAACGCAGGCTGCGGTATTGAGCGAAGCGGCAAGGTTCAAAAAGCAGCAGGAATTCCAGGAAAAGTTTCTTAAGCTACGCAACGAGGAAATGACCTTCCAGCAGGATATTAAGCAAAAAGAGCAGGCCGCCACTCAGAAAATTGCGGTGGCGATCACCCAATTGGTCAATAACCTGGCAAAAGAAAAAGGCTATGAAATGGTGTTTGAGACCTCAAGCGCCGGACTGGTCTATCTCAAGGATCCAGTCGATATAACAAAAACGGTGATCGCGGCCTATGAAGCCAAAGGGTCCGTTGCAGCCAAGGAAGATAGCGCCAAGAAAGAGTAGGAGTAGGGTGTGATTGAAGACTTCCGGTGGCCCATGGGCATTGCTGAAATTGAACGATGCATCCCGCACCGATACCCATTTTTGCTGGTAGATAGAGTCATTTCTTGCGAGCCTGGACAATCGATCGTGGCCAAGCGCCAGGTTTCAGCGAGTGATCCATTGCTTCAGGGGCACTTTCCGGGTAATCCCATCGTTCCTGGAGTATTGATCATCGAGGGATTGGCCCAATCGTCCGCTATTTTAGGCAAGCTTACCAAAGGCACATGCAATTCCTGCTTGCTTCTAGAAGTCGAAAACACGCGCTTTAGGCGGATGGTTGTGCCTGGTGATGTTTTGGAGTATAGGGTGCAACTTGTGAAAATGCGCAAGGATTTTTTGTGGTTTGCCGGAGAAGCCTGGGTCGATACGGAGTTGGCGACCAGTGCGGCGTTCTCGGCGAGGTTGACCTGACCCATCTGCTAGACGTTCTTGATACGTGTACGCAAATGAGGATTATTTCCCAGCAAGCAGTCGATGACTTAACGCAGATGAGCCAGGGGACAGGTTTTTGAGGAGCAAAGGCAAGGTATGGAAAGTTTTTTTGAGACCAAAGAGGCTCATGACATTGCGGACGGCGTGAGAATTCACCCGACAGCCTTGGTTGCCAAAGGAGCTAATTTAGGAAAGCGGGTTACGATTGGACCATTTGCTGTGGTTGGACCGCATGTGACCTTGGGGGATGATGTCGAGATAGGAGCTCATGCGGTTATCAGCGGCAATACTAAGCTCGGTGATAAAACACGGGTTTTTGCCTCGGCCACGCTCGGCTCGGCCCCGCAGGATCTGAAGTATGCTGGTGAAAAGACCGAGCTTGTTATCGGCGTTGGCAACATGATCCGCGAATATGTAAATATTTCTATGGGCACCAAAGGCGGCGGTGGTGTGACTAAGATAGGCGATAACAACCTTATCATGGCTTACACGCATATCGCCCATGACTGCGACATAGGGAGCCAGTGTATTTTGGCCAATGGGGTTCAGCTCGCGGGGCATGTGACATTGCAGGACAATGTCGTTTTCGGAGGCATGTCAGGCGCACATCAATTTTGCTCGTTTGGCGAGTATGTGATGGTAGGGGCGGGTGCAATAGTTGTTCAGGATGTCCCTCCTTACCTCATGGTACAGGGTGACCGAGCTGGGGTAACAGGACTAAATGTTGTCGGTTTGCGCAGAGCAGATATTACCGGCGAAAAAATGAATGGTATCAAACACATGTTCCGCATCGTCTATAAAGAAAACCTAACGCTGCAGGACGCGATCGTTAAGATTCGCTCTGACGTAGCCGATTCCGATCACAAGGCGAAGTTTTTGGATTTCTTAGAGAAGTCAGAACGAGGAATCTGCCGTTGAAAAAACCGGTCGTTTATCTGTCATCCACGACCAAAAGTGATGATGCCGTGCTTGTTGACCTTGTCGCAGCCTTGCGCGAGGTATGCCCTAATCTTGCGGTTCGTGGAACAACCGCTGAGGTTATTGCGTCCGTGCATGAGGACAATGACCTCGTGCCTCGGTTAGCCGGTAGCGGGATGTTAGGGAAGTGGCGTCTTAGAAATCATCTTGGACCAGAAGCACAACGAATTCATTCAGCGACGGCAAAAGCTACCATCCTTGTTGGCATAAACGACTATCATCGCGAACTCCACACCAGAATTACAGAGACTCCGGTCTGGCACTTAGCGACAAAGCCCCTAGCGGAATGGTCTGAGAATGAAATCGCCTGGGCCAAGGTCGCTAAACCTGAAATACTCGGGATTTATCCCTCGGAACCGTTTGCAGAGCATTTGCCTGGGGTGAATTACACATACCTCGGTCTTCCTAGTGCGGCGCGCCTTGAAAAAATCAAGGTATCGAAAACCGATTTGGGCCTTAGGAGCGACGACAAGATTATTGCGATTCTTGGATCGAAACCGCACAAATTTTACGACAAATGGCAGAAGTTTCTGAGCCGCGATTTAGATCCTAGCGCCATTATTGTGCACCCGGACCACCCGATGATCTATGAGATGTTGTCTCTTGCTGAAGCGGCATTGGTGGATGATGCGTTCGGTGCTGCGGAAGCTTGCATTCTCGAAATACCACACAGGACCATTGATAGCCTAGTATTGGTGCCGAGCCGCTCCGCAGTCGAAACCAAAGCGATCATCAAAGCCTGGTTGTCAGAGCCGCTTACTCGACAAGCTGAAATAAAGCGAATTGCAAATCTAGGCCACCTATCTTGGCGCAAAGCTATCTTCTCTTCGATATTCGAAGCCGTGCTCAGCAAAGCCTCCTCCCGGCAAAAAGTTAAGGCCTCATGAATCTCTTGACTGAATTCATGGGGGAGACCAAATCTACAATCAAAGGCCCCCTCGTTCGAGTGCTCTTGGCACTTGTGATTCTTTCTTTAGCAAACGGCCTGCTTGTGCTGCTTGTGGGACCTCTGCTTAAAGGGATTCTAACATCAGGTTCGGTCGTTGGTCTTTCGGACCTTCTGCCTGCCAAATTCCACCGATTATTTCCGCAAGCCTGGGATCAGACCTGGCCCGTGCAGGTATTGGCCCTATGGCTACCAGGATTGATCATTGCCGTCGGTCTATTGAAATCCCTTGCGACCTATGTTTACCAGGTCAACCAAAACCACGCGGCGCTTCTGGTCGCGGCCGCCTATCGACGCAAATTATTTGAGCGGATCATGGGGCTGCCTTTTCAGGCGATCCAGGCTAAGGCGCCGGGACAATGGATGTCGGTTTTGATTAACGATGTGCATTTATTGCAAATGCGTTTTAGCGATTTGACAACGGGTCTCTTGCGCGATGTTTTCACCGTCTGTTCAGCCTTGATTGCTCTCTCATTGGTGCATGCCCCATCTGCTCTGGTTTTGGCGATATTAACGCCACTCATGGCTTATGGTATGGGGCGCGCTGGTCAGCGGATCGCCTTTTTTGCAGCCCTATGGCAGCGCGAGCTTGCCTTGATGGTCGAAAGCGTGCTGTCCATCAGGCGTCGGTTCGACTTTATCAGGGCCCAGGGCGGCGAGAGTTTGGAGCTCAAGTGGTTTGACGCAAAAAATCATGCGTATTACCAGAACATAAAAAAGTCGCTTCTTATCCGATCAGGATTTGCACCATGGGTTGAGTTTCTTTGCATTTTGATCTTTGTAAGTATCGTCTATGGGACCGGAACAGGGTGGCTTTTTAAGCACCTGAGCGTTCCACAGCTGTTTCAGGTCTTTGCCGCATTTGGTCTTATTCTGCGCCCGTTACGCAATATGGGCGAGCAAATCGCAAATTTTCAAGAAACCCGCGGCGCGCTCCGGGAAAGTTTGGCTCTCTTTACCTTAGCAGCACAACGCCAGGTGCCGCAGCTAGCGACTTCCTTGCAAAGAGCCGGTAGCATCGCGAGTAAAAATATCACTGCTTTACCAGACAATTTTAGCGCAACGTTCACAAGCCTTAGTGTAGGCTACAACGGCCAAGCAGTCGCAAAGTTTTGCGATCTCAAAATAGCGCGAGGCAAGTCGATCGCGATCATTGGACCATCCGGCGCTGGAAAATCGACCCTGATAAAAACTTTTGCAAATTTGCTTGACGCGATCGAATCAGAATCAGACGTAACCCTTGCAACGCTTGCCCCGTATTCGTCATATGTCAGCCAAAGGCCTTATCTGTTCGATGGGGATCTGCGCAGTAATATCAGCTACGGATGCTCGAGCATTAGCGACTCGGTGATTTGGAGCGCGCTCACCGTTGTAGGCTTGGAGCCACTTTTGAGAAGCGATCCACGAGGCCTAGATCGCCCGATAAAGGGCCTAACCCCCGAGTTTTCAGGAGGGCAAATCCAGCGGATCGTGGTTGCAAGACTTCTTGTGCAAGACCGACTGCTTTGGTTGCTTGACGAAGCCACTTCAGCGGTAGATCAAAAAACTGAACAGGAATTAACCCAGGCCCTGCTTCAACTAACGAGGGCAGAAAATCGCATGCTTCTTATGGTAACCCATCGGTTGCGTTGGCTTCTCCACTACGACGAGGTGTGGTTTGTCGATGGCTCATTGCAACTCAAAGGAACCCATGAACAACTTTTGCAGAATCCGCATTATAACCAATTCGTAGCTCAAACCACGGCAAACCTCGACATGCGGTAAAATTGGGCCTTTGGCGATGCGTCTCGGGAAAGGACGGCATGAACATAGTGATTGTAGCATTTGATAATTTTACTGACCTTGATGTTTTTTTGCCTTGGGACCTTCTGAATAGGGTTGAGGATCCGGCCTGGTCGGTCCGCTTGCTCGGTGAAGAGAACTCCCATCGCTCCAAGGCGGGGCTTATTATTCCGATGCATGGGGGTCTCGACGAGGCGAATGCCGCAGATGTGGTTTTATTCGCGAGCGGCCCAGCAACACGGCGAAAGTATAAAGATACTGAGTATCTAAGTGCCTTTCAGCTTAATCCAGATAGGCAGATGATCGGCTCGATGTGCTCAGGTGCTTTGATTCTAGGTGGGCTTGGCCTGCTCGAGGGCAAAGAAGCGACGACTTATCCAACCGCAAAGTGGCTTCTTGCTGAACTTGGCGTAAAAGTCGTTGATCGTCCTTTCGTCCATGTTGGCAATGTGGCAACAGCCGCTGGCTGCCTCGCTGGTGTCGATCTTGCGAACTGGGTGATTGAGGCCAAGGCTGGATGCGAGGTGCGTGACAAAGTTCTAAAATCTGTTCAGCCTGTTGGCCTATAGAAAGGCTCGGTGAGCCACGCCTGCAGCATTCAATCCTGGGCAGCTGCCATGTGGTTGGGGCAGATCATCAGGCCGGCGAGTCTTGGATCGTTCTCGATTCCACTTGCAATCTTCCTCGCCTCACTTGACCGAGTCAGTATATTTACGTATAGTGATACCAAACGAAAATGAGGTTTTCATGCTGAAAATCGAAAGATGCAGGTTAATTCAACAAGTTACCGAACTTCACCGCAACAAGTCTCTCATTTGGATGTCTGGGGTTCGCCGGGTTGGCAAAACAACGCTCTGCCAGAGCCTGGTAGAAGCGGTCTTCTTTGATTGTGAGCTACCTAAGGTCCGCGCTCAGTTGGAAGACCCTGAATTCTTCTGGCGGCAACACAATGGCAAACTTGTGATCCTAGACGAGGTTCATCGTTTGACGGATCCATCCAATGTGCTGAAAATTGGCACCGATCACTTCAAAAAAACTAGGATTATCGCGACAGGTTCGTCCACTCTCGCCGCAAAAAAGAAATTCAAAGATACTCTAACAGATCGCAAAAGAGACCTATGGATCCATCCCCTTTCTATCAGTGAACTAGCTAAGGATCCAAACTACTCCCTGTCAAGACGCCTGCTCCATGGCGGGTTGCCTCCAGCATACTTTTCCAAAGAACCTGATGATGAATTCTATACAGAATGGTTGGAGTCATTCTGGGCAAAAGATGTTCAGGAACTCTTTTCCATCGACAAGAAATCCAGTTTTTTAAAACTGGCCGAGTTGATTCTACGGACAAGTGGTGAGCAGTTCGAAGCTACAGCATTTGCGGGACCTTGTGAAATTTCAAGACCTACTGTGACCAACTACCTTGAAATTCTTTCAACGACTTTGTTCGCACATATCATAAGACCATTTTCCGAAGGTCGGGCTGTTGATATTGTCGCGCAGCCAAAGGTATACGGTTTCGATACAGGATTCGTTTGTTTCGCCAGGGGATGGGATAAATTAAGACCAGAAGATGAGGGATTGCTTATTGAACATGTGGTCCTTGATCATCTCTTAGCGCAATTTGGCAAATCTAGGGTCTTTTATTGGCGGGACAAACGCCACCATGAGATCGATTTTGTTGTTAAGCCAACTCGAGGGAAGTCCGTTCTCTCTATAGAATGTAAGAGATCCTATCAGAAGTTTAGCCCGCAGAACCTCCAGAGTTTTCGAGCAGCATATCCTAACGGAGAAAACTACGTTTTTGCGGCAAATATCACGGAACCCTTAACAAACCGCTTTGGCGAACTTGTTGTCAAATTCTTACCCCTAGGACAATTTATAGAATTATAACCATCCTCATACCTACTGTATGTTTCAAAGTGTCCCCGATAAACTCGCTACGTGTCCTATCCCGATTTTAACATCAATCGTCATAGGTGTTCTCTCCCTTCGTGGTACCGGTGTTGATTGAGGCATTGGATGGGCAATCCCTCACCTGCTTCGGGAGTATTTAAAGCCGGTGGATAGGGAAG
>CAZOSN010000087.1:13742-18961 GCA_964582405.1 uncultured Oligoflexales bacterium
TCGGACGCGTATGGTGATTCTGTAAAGATTGCCTGGTTTTCGGTTGAGACATCGGAATGTTTCGTCCGTCGTCGATGAAACAGACACTTGCGAGCTCCCTTATTTGTTTTTTTATCAAGGCATAGTTCAAATGCCTGGAGGAAGTGGAATGCCTTTTTGGTGGTAAACTTCCTTTAAGAAATTGACCATCTCAAAATAGGCGAAGCCTCCATGCAGCCTGACGTAGGTAATATCTGTGCTCCACACTTGATTGGGCTGCGTTATTCGCATACCGCGTAGCAGGTATGGAAAGACTTTATGACCTGGAGCTGCCTTAGAAGTAGACGGCCCAGGGCCGACAGCTGCCAGTCCGAACTCTCGCATATGTCGTTGCATCCGCTTCCTGTTAAGGGGTATGGCCAGCTCTTCGCCTACGACCACTGCCATTTTACGGCTGCCGTAGAATGGCCATTTAGTATAAATCTCGTCAATTTTGTTTCTGACCACAATATTTAGTCCCGTTTCACTAGCCTGGCTGTAGTACAAAGTCGATCTATTCAGGCCTAGCAGATCGCATTGCTGTCGGACCGAAAGGATGCCACAATCTTCATCGACCAATAGTTTGCGATCCTCTAAAGGGATCGCTTGAGCTTTTTTTTAAGCCAATCGTTCTCGACTTTGAGTTGCCCTATCTGCATCAGCAGCTCCTCCGTGGTGAAGCCATCTGGTGCCCCCTTTTTGGCCTTCCTGGTGCCGGCGAAGCCGGCCTCCAGTATCTGCATGGCTTCCTTTTTCCAGGTAGATACCTGCGCCGGAGCAACACCGTTGCCAGAAGCAATTTCAGCTACTGTGACCCTTCCCTTTAAGGCCTCGATTGCGACTGTCGTTTTCAGCTTCGGGGTGTGCTTTTTACGTAGCGTCATCTGAATTCTCCGTCATGTAATTTCAGTAAGTTACACTAACAGATATTCCTTAGTGAGTGGTCCAGTTTTCGGGGTCCACCATAGGGCGGTTCCATCGAAAACTTTTCTTCAATTTCAATGGAACGGCTGGAATCTGGAAAGGCTGGTCTCACGAACTTGTCGTAATCCGTATAAGATGAGCATCCCAAATCTCTCTACTGAAAAGATCATGAATGGCTGCCAAGTCTTATCGGAGCATCAATTTAACTACGGCGTGTTGACGATTGATGTCCAATATATTGAAAATATTGGAACAATCGTTCCCGTATTTCCTGGGTTCCTTGCTTCCCCGTTTAACTGGGAATCCAGGAACCCAGGAGGCCGGGGAATTAAAACGTCAACACGCCCTAAATGATATTGTTTAGTTTTTCTATATAGTAAAAAAAATTCTTGCACCTCAAGTCAATTTGACGTATACGTCGAAGTGACGGCATTCCTTCAGAAATTTTCTGAAGGCTGGGGTTCGGGTCCTTAGCTTTAGGTCCCACAGATAAACTTTTAGCTTCGGATGAGGATCATGATTAACAGACACTCCGCAAATACAAGTCGAGGATCAGTGGAAATCAAGAGACCGACCAAGCGACCTCGCTTTGAACGAGGAACAGCGGAAATCAAGACACCCCAAAATAATCCGAAGAAAGAGCGGAGTCGCCCAGGAACGATGGAAGCCGCAAGTCCGACCAAGCGAACCCGTCGAGGTGCCGAATCCCAAACATCCCCATCGAATTCAACCAGTTCATCGAAGCCCTCAGAGGCGAGTAAGAGTCCGTCAGTGTTTGAGGAGTTAAACCTGTTTTCAGGGATACGGTCCTGGCCGACCAACTTGCAAGAAAATGAGCTCAATCCATCCCAAGCCCAAGGCCCTGCAAATCCGGCCAGCTCAAGATCGACAATGCCTCTTCAACCCGATCACATAAAGGTATTTGATCTTCCCGGCGCAGTGCCGCTGCCCAAGCCTCAAATCACCAAGGGCCATGAATTTATTCCTGACCAAAGCATCGACTACCAGGTTCTACCCTGCAACGAGGAAGCCATCGTAGCAGTTCTCCAGACTATGGTGATGGATCCGTGCCATCGAGCTGTTCACTTGGAAGGGCCTCCTGGCACCGGCAAGACCTCGATCACTCAGTATATAGCGGCGAAGATGGGGCTGCCTTATTATTTGGTGTCATGCAATGGTGAGTCCGATGAAAGCGACTTGCTTGGACTATCCAAGATCGGTCCATTGCGGTCGTGGCAAAAATCGTTTGGTCAAATGACTCGTAACGAGTTGAGTCAGCTGTTGATCGAGCACGCCCGGTACAGAGCTTGTGATCTTCAGAAGATGTCGGATATCGACATTAGGGCTTTGTGCGAACGAGAAGCCATGCCGGTGTTTTCCCCTGGCCCGTTGACCGAAGCATTCGAACACGGCGGTATGATTGTATTGGATGAGTGCGATATGATAGATCCCGAAGTGTTGGCGCGGCTTCATTCTGTGTTGGATAATTCTGGTCAGCTGGAAGTGAATGGTAGAATCATCAAGCGCCACAAGGATTTTTACTTTGTCAGTACTGGCAATGGCGATAGATTCGCCGGTCGCAAGCCAGCTACCCATGCCATGAGTTCTCGTCGAACCAAGGTAATTTTTCCGGCATGGAAGCAGCCCGACTATCTCAAATACCTGGCACAGAAATATGGAAACCGAGTGTCCCCAACGGTCATTTTAAAGATGACGGCATTGCACATGGCTCTGTTAAAGCTAGATTACGACAATCCCCGCGGCCTTGCCCATGAAGTAGGTGACCTTCAGTTCACTCCTCGTAATATCACCAAAGTTCTGGAACGGTATCTGGCGCATGTTGATCCCAAACATCCATTGTCCAATGAGGAGCTTCTGGCCCGCGAGGTTATGGAAGTCTATGGCGGGGCGATCAAGCATGAGGAGATTCGGACAAAATTTCGCCAACTGGTCGAAAAAGGCCTGGCACCGCTCCAAAACGTCGACGAATTCTATAACGATCTCACCTTCGAAGTGCATCCCGACCGCATCATCATTGGGGATGTGACCCTGATGAAGCGGACGTTGTCCGATCCAACTAGGGTGCCTAGCGGTGTGGATCTGAATATTACGCTGAGGGTGAAGCGGGCACTCTATCACTTAGCGAAATGCCGGTTGCATCACGAGGCGGCGCTGCTCGTCGGTGAGCGCGGCATGGGCAAGACCGATATGATTCGGTTATTCAACCAGCTGATGGGTGACAACCTTTACCAACAGAACCTGACCAATGAGACCGATGCATTTCAGCTAGTGGGGAGCTATCACAGCACAGGTTGGGTGCCAGGGCCGTTTTCTCAAGCATCCGACAGTCAAGGCGAAGGAGGTACTTATTTTCTAGATGAGATCAACTTCGCCCGCAACGAAGTCCAGGTATTTATGAACGCAGTCTTGGCTGGGGCTAAGAATATCATCCTGACCGCTAAAGGCGGAGAGAACTGGCCGATTCATCCGAACTTCAATGTGGTGGCGGCATGTAATCCAGCGAATCGCAACTACGCCGGCACCCGAAAATTGGATGGCTCGGTGATGAACCGATACACAATCCACCAAGTGGATCAGTTGGATTTTGCCGAGTTCAGCGAAATCACAACCGGCATTGCGAAAAAATATGCAGAGCGTCTGTTGCTCGAAATTCCAGGGCTGGACCGAGGCGCCGTCGAATCCAGCTATGCCAAGGCAGCGACCGTGGTGGCTCAGCTCCAAACGATCATAGAAGAAGCGTATCAAAAGCATGAAATCGAAGACTTGCCCGATCAACTAAAATCGTTCTTACCATCAAGCTTGATGATCGAGTTATTTGAGGGCTTGGGCGAGATTCGCCCCCAAAACAGGCCTCAGCTCAGCCTGAGAACAATAGAGCGGGTATTTGATGGCATGACCAAATCCATTATGGCCGGATCCCAACCAGGCCAAGCGTTTGATCAGGCTCTTCATGTTCAATACGTCGCAGGCGCTCCAGAACCAACCGGATATTCAGGAGAGAGAGATCAGAAGAATAAATCTTTACTCAAAGCGGCCATCCGAAAAATCTCTGGCGAGAAGGAATACCCTATTCAGCCTCAGAATAAGGGGAGTGTGGAAGTCTCATCAGAGACCCCAGAAACGCAACCAATGCAGAACTATTTTTATAACCGGCCCGATCTTGGCACTTATGGGCCAAGCAAACCGTTTTCCGCCACAAAGAACAAATCTAAGCTCAAAGCGACCGTCCAAAATCTCCCTGGCAACCCTGAAAACCCAATTCAGCCTCAGAATGGGGGGGATTCTAAACGCTCATCAGAGACCCCAGAAATGAAGGCCTTTTTGAGTATGATTGATTTTTCAAAAAGTAATAATAAAAAGAAGCTTTTAGACTACCTCTTTCACAGAGTTAAGTATAATGCCTACATACCTGAGGAAAGTTTCAGACAAAGTTTCGAAAGCCATTTTCAAAGTTTATACGATAAGGCAATGATCCACACTTTCCAGACAGGAAGTCTCGCCTATAGGCGCTTGATGAAGTGGGTCTTCGACAGGACCAAAGACGGTGTCGAAGTTCGTGAATTCAAAGATATTGTGAGGATATTGGACGGGGCATCCTTCTCTGCCGTTGAGGATAAGATAATTTTTAAAGAGAGCATTCAAATAGATACTCCTCAAATTAATTCTCTACCAGAGGGTGCCCGTTTTCAGTTTCTTCGTATCAATGGGGTGGGAAGCAACGTGCATAGTTATTATCTGCCAGAAGGAACGGACGCATACGGCATACAATTTGAGAATGTTCGTATCGGAGGTGTTCCGGAGAATCTAAACTTAAAAACTCTGTTTTTGCATGGCACGACCGAGGACCTAACGGATAAAGCCGTTTTAGATGAAATAAAGGCAAGAGCACACGAAGTAATTGACTGAGATAATAATTTCAAGCCATTTTTATATTGGAGTAGATAATGTTGCCTACGAAACGAACTATGCGTTCGGATCGCAAAAATAGGAATTCAGTCCAGCAGCAAAGACCTTTTGGCAAAATATCTGCGGTAAACTTGTTCCGCCATATGACACTAGAACTCCCCACTGGTGTGGCGAGCAATCCCGAGATTGAAGCAGCAAAGCAAGAGACTCTGCGCGCCCAGCAGGTCGCACGGGAAGAATTTCAAACCTGGCAAAATGCGTTTGAAACCTATCAAGATTTGTCACCGACTAAAATCACGGACGATCGCGTTGCGATGGATGATCCCGAAGTCGAGGCGGCACGTGAGAAC
>CAZOSN010000088.1:0-2760 GCA_964582405.1 uncultured Oligoflexales bacterium
GACGACCTTGGCTAGCGGCGCATTGAATCCGCCGCAAAAGCCACGCTCGGAGCCAACAACCACCGTCAGCGCACGCTTGGGTGGCGGAGTTGGAACGCGGGGAAGAAAATCGTCCAGAAGTTTGCCTAGTTCTCTCACAATCGATGTCTGTCGTTCAATATAATGGCTGCTTCTGGCAATCTCTGATTGTGCCATAGTTTTTAAAGCCTTTACGACCTCTTGAATCTCACCAAGAGAGTTCAGATGACGTAGAAGGTCCTGCCTTTTTTTCATGACCCAACATCCGCCTCAAACAGTCCGGCTATTTTCTTGCAAATAGAAGGCCGAGGTTCATCCAGGCTTATGCCCACCCGAACCATTTCTTTGAAAAAATGCTGAAGTCTTTGATGAGCCGCTCCAAGCTCCAGATTGTCAAAATAGCCATCATTGTACGCAATCATCCAGGCCAGTTCCAACTCGATGGCAACAGGGCTCAACCTTTCCTGCTTGAGGATTTCGCGCAAAATCCGTCCGCGCCGAAGCCTCCGCTCCATGCTGGGTTCTAGCCGAGCCCCGAACCGCGCAAATGATTCCAGCTCCAAAAATTGAAGATAGTCGAGCTTGGCCCGCCCTGCCTCAAGGCGGATGCTTGGATCCTGAGCTTTGCCGCCAATCCTTGATACCGATCGGGAGACATCGACCGCTGGGAGAAACCCCTCCGCAAAGAGTCCCGAGTTAAAAACGATCTGGCCATCGGTGATCGAGATCAAATTGGTTGGAATATAGGCTGTAATATCACCGCCTTCAGTCTCAATAATCGGTAGCGCGGTCATGCTGCCTCCTCCAAACGAGGAGGCTAGGCAGGTTGCCCGTTCGAGAAGGCGCGAATGCAAATAAAATATGTCGGCAGGATAAGCTTCTCTGCCGGGCGGCCGCCGCAACAGCAAGGACATTTCCCGATAGCTCTGAGCATGGTTTGTAAGATCATCATAAATGATCAGAGTATCTTTGCCGTCGCGCATCGCGGCTTCGGCCAGCGTGCATCCCGAATACGGTGCCAGATAGCGCAGACCCGGTAATGCTGTGGCCTCTGCCACGACGATCGTGGTGTAGTCCATCGCTCCGACCTCTTTTAGAGTATTCAGAACATGCAGAACCGTGGAGCGCTTTTGCCCGATGAGCACATAAATGCAGTAGACCTGCTTATGCTTCTGATTTGCGACGATATCCAATGCCAAAGCTGTTTTGCCAAGGCCATTATCGCCGATCAGGAGCTGACGCTGACCTTTGCCAATAGGAATAATTGAATCGATGATCTTGTTGCCAGTATACATTGGTCTTGTTACAAATTCCCTTTGGATAATAGGCGCCGATGGCGTATCGATAGTTTGCAACTGTGAAAACTCAGGAAGTTGAGCCCCATCAAGCGCCGCTCCGAGCGGATCGATCACGCGGCCGATAAGATGAGGACCAACAGGTATCGCCAGAAGTCTCCCGGTCTTCCGAGCGACCAATCCTGCAGCAAGCCGCTTGGTCTCCTCCAAGAGCACGGCGCCGATGATATCCCGCCCCAGATGAAACACCATGGCCTGGCTTCCATCCTCAACTTCGACCACTTCGTCGATACTTGCCGACGGCAAACCCGAAAACCAGACAATGCCATCGCCTACCGATACGACATGTCCAATCTCTGTTCGACGCGAGCTAAGCTTGTAGGCTTCCAATACCGCATCGCGCCGCTCAAAGACACCGCCGATCGGGGTGATATCATGGGCGTCCATTTCGCTCCAATTCGGCAAAAAATTTGAGCTCGCGCTTTAAGTTGGTTTCGAACTGAACCCCACCGATATCAATTGAAAGCCCCGCTATCAGGCTCCTATCGGTTTCAAAATTTATCACAGCCTTAGGGCCCAACGTCGGCTGAAGGAGATTCACAAGCTGCCCTTTGTCTTCCTGATCCAGAGGAAAGGCCGAGAGAACGTACACGGCCGCTGCCCCGCGCCCGATGATCTGCGATTTTTCTGCATCAGCCATCTCTTTGAAGTCCTCGGTAAAGGCCTTGATCAAGGCTTTTTCTAGGCTCGGGCTCGCCATCCTAGCGAGTAATTTTGCGGAGAATCGGGCTCCCTGATCTATGGCGCGAGCCTCGTATTCATGGCGCAACTGGACTTGCTCGCGCTCGAGTTTTTTAACCGCCGCAGCTCTAAGATCAGCGATTTCCGTGTGTAACACCGCGATTTTTTTGGCTCTTTCAGCACTAAGCTCGGCTTCCAATTGGTGCACTCGATCTGATTGGTCTGCGTCCCATTGCTTGAGACGACCTGAAAGCAATCTTTCGGTATTGGCGGCTTGATTTAGTTTGCTTTCCGCCTCTTCGATAGATTTTTTAATCTCTAACTGACGCGCATCGATGATTTTCCGTATTGGTCTATAGAATAGCCGTGTCAGCAGCCACACTAGGACCAAAAAATTTATGATTTCCAACACAAAGGTTGTTAGATCAAACTGCACGGTTCATTATCCTTGTCCCAGAAGGTAAGCCAACAGAGGATTGCGGAACAAAATTATCAGAACCACAACAAGGCAGTAGATAGCAAGGGATTCAATCATCGCAAGGCCGATAAACAGCGTCCTTGAAATCGATTTCTCGGCCTCCGGCTGGCGTGCAAGAGCCTCGAGGGCTGCGCTGATGGCGCGTCCCATAGCGCGCGCAGGAACCATCGTTCCGACGACGATACCCAGTCCCGCTATAGCGGTCGAGATATAAACCATGAGCGATAT
>CAZOSN010000088.1:2770-3918 GCA_964582405.1 uncultured Oligoflexales bacterium
TTTAGTTCTCCTGAATGATTGGATTCCTGCAATATTTCACGCGCCTGAATTCCGCTAGCGATATAGATGAGAGCGAGCATTCCGAAAAGATAAGCCTGAATTACCGCTTCGATAACATGTAGCACCAAGAGCGGAATCGGAACAAGTAGACCCGCGACCATCATAACCAGGGCCGCAGCCATTTCGAGGCTCATGATATTGCCAAAGAGCCGAATAGCCAGGGCAAGGGTACGGGAAATTTCGCTTATAATATGAAAAGGAAGCAAAAGGGGACTCGGCGACAGATAATGACGAATATATCCTTTGATCCCCTGGGTCTTGATACCAAACCAATGCACCGATAGGAATACCAACAATGCTAAGGCCGCAGTCACGGATAGATCCGCCGTTGGCGAACTCAGGCCAGGTATCAGACCCATAAGATTGGCGATCCCAATATACAGCCAAAGCGTTGCGATAAATGGCGTCACGATACGGGCATGATTTGGCAATATTTCGGCCACCGCTTTTTCTAACACAGCAAAAACTTCTTCAAGGATTATCTGAAACCGTGATCCGTTTGGATTTGAAGCATATGCCCTTGCAAAGGCAATGACTGCCACTAGCAATGCCATCAAGGCCCAAGTCAGCAGGACTGATTCAGAGATCACAAAACGCCCGAAACTTATGCTAAAAGACTTATCCAACCGTTCAACGCCTCACTAGTGGGTCAGTCCCAAGTTTTATGACTATTGACGTCGGGCCTTTTTGAGTCTGGCTGCGTTGCACCTCGGTTGCACAGGGTTCCGCTATGCGCCCACGTCGCGCCTTGCCAAACTCAAAAAATCCCGACGTCAATAGTCATAAACGGCGGGACTGACCCACTAGAAGCCAAACATTAACCGCACCCACAAATACGCCGATGATGATCAGGCAGATCGTCCAGCTAAACGAGAAACCTTGCACCGTATCATCCAACCAAGATCCGATATAGGCACCTGCCACGATGGGCAGTACGATCACAATGCCAAGCGTGGTTAGGTACACTGTTTGGCCCAGGATTTGCCGGCTTTCCTGCTCGTGCTTTTTGCGACGCGAGTCTTCTTTTTTGGCACTTTTAACAAGCTCATGTCGTTCATTTAAAAAACTCATACCCCAACCACGGTGCC
>CAZOSN010000088.1:3928-18915 GCA_964582405.1 uncultured Oligoflexales bacterium
AAAAGACGCTTCATTAAAGCCAAATCTAACTGCTCTACCCCTGCGCGTATCCGCTGTCTGCGCTCATCTTTGCAGGCTGTTTCCGCGTCTAGATCGCGAATCAATTTACCAAGATCGGAGCCAAATGCAAACGAACGACACCAAATCGATAGTGTATTGTCAGTAAATCTGAGGATTCCGCCTGCGATGGCAACAAATGTCCAAGCCTCATTGGGATAGGAGGGGTTAACCCGAAACCTTGCCATCCCAGTCCCAAGAGAGGTAACGAAGGAGTTATAATTGGCCAATATTCCAAATGCCCCAGATTCGTCCGTTCCGACAAAACTGACAACATCCGAGAAAATTTGCTCGCCATCCGGAGACAACAGATGGAGCTCAAAGGAATTCACACCATGGCTCCTCGCATATAGCATTTGTCTTCAGGAATAGAGTCAAATTCACCACCCAAAAATGCCTCGCAATCGTCAAGGGTTTGCGTCAAGGGAACCGAAACACCTGGGATCCCTGACTGATTCGTGGTCACAAAGAATGGTTGTGTCAGATACCTTTGAATTTTTCTCGCACGCATGACAATCAGTCGATCTTCGGGGGCAAGCTCTTCGACGCCAAGCATGGCGATGATGTCCTCGAGTTCATGATAGCGGGCCAGGTGGGCTCGAACATCCCTGGCCACTGTGTAGTGCCGACGTCCAATGATAGCGGCGTCCAGAATCTTACTCTTTGACTGCAAGGGGTCTATAGCCGGATAAAAGCCCAAGCCAGCGAGGTTGCGAGAGAGAATGACGACCGTATCAAGCTGAGCAAGGATGGCTGTAACCGCCGGATCGGACATATCGTCTGCCGGAACATACACGGCTTCGACCGCCGTTACCGCACCTGATGCTGTCGAACTTATTCTTTCTTGAAGTTCCGATATCTCGGATACCAGCGTTGGCTGGTAGCCGACCATGGCTGGCATCCGACCGAGGAGGCCCGATATTTCGCTACCGGCCTGAACATAACGGTAAATATTATCCATCAGGAATAATACCTCTGACTTAAGCGTATCGCGCAGATACTCCGCATAAGTCAACGCGGTCAAGCCCGCCCGAAACCTGATGCCAGGGGAGGAGTCCATCTGCCCGAATACCAAAATCGCACGCTTTAGGACGTCCGCCTTCGCCATATCGCGCCAGAGTTCGTGGCCTTCTCGAATCCGCTCGCCCACACCGGCAAATACAGAAACACCCGTATGCAGGGACGCAATCGCGTTCATAAACTCCATGATGAGAACTGTTTTCCCAACACCAGCCCCTCCGAATAGACCAGTTTTTCCGCCGCGGGCAAAGGGACACAAAAGATCGATAACCTTGATTCCAGTTTCCAAAATTTCGTGAGTTGATTTTGCCTGGTATAGGGGCACGGGACGCGCAAAGATGTCGCGATACTCCTCGCCAACGGGTTCTAATTTACCATCGAGGGCCTCACCAAAGGCATTGACTAAACGTCCCAGACACAAGGGGCCCACCGGAACGGTCAATGGTCCCCCGAGATCATAGATTGGCATATCCCGCGCCAAACCAGATGCTGGGTGCAGGGCAACGGCACGAACATGGTTTCGGTCAATATGCTGATAGACCTCCATCCTGCACTCGCTGCCATTGACATAAGCCGCAAGAGCCTGATGAAGTGGCGGAAGCTTCTCGCAAGCGATGACGATCACTGGACCCTGGGCCTCAACGATCGACCCCACAAAACACTTCTCAGGAACAGGCTTTGCTCCCTTGGTCTTGTCCGAGTCCGAAGTGCTGAGATTTCCCATCCGGTAGTTTATCTCTGATTTTAATTCCAACGATCATCTCTTCTGAGCTTTGATATAACCCAGAGATTATGCCGCCCATCACTTGAATACGCAACCTCAAGGCTCAAGCCAGGTTGACCAGCCGAATCAATCCGACTTTGCAGTTGATTCCTTTTCGCCTCATGCCTATATTTAGCGGATTCTTTCGCAAATCGCCGGAGGTGTTTTCGACCCATGGAGATTCCCAAGCATGGTGGCGGTTGGCATTCGATCCGCTATACCCTCAAGACTGCTCAGCGCGTCGGCTTTCGCCCGCTTACCCGAGCCATGGCAAGCAAAAATGCTTGCAAGACTTGTGCTCTGGGTATGGGTGGGCAAAAGGGAGGAATGACCAATGAAGCGGGACACTTTCCAGAGTTTTGCAAGAAGTCGCTGCAAGCTCAGGTCTCGGATTTGCAAGCTGGCATAGATCCCAGATTTTTCCAGAGCCTGTCGATTTCCGATCTTAAGGACCTTTCTCCGCGCGAACTCGATACGGCGGGACGCCTTCATCAACCCTTGGTGCTCGACGCGAATTCCAAGCACTTTCGGCCTGCTTCATGGGAAGAGGCCCTAGACCGGATCGCGAAAAAATTGAATGCCATACAGCCCGAACAAAGTTTTTTCTACTTTAGTGGGCGTTCATCCAATGAAGCTGGTTTTCTCCTGCAGTTATTTTGCCGTGCCTATGGCACCAATCATGTCAACAACTGCTCCTTTTACTGCCATCAAGCCAGCGGAGTCGGACTGAAAGCCACTGTGGGCTCAGGAACATCCACGATCGAGCTAGAGGATTTGGAGCGCTGCGATTTAGTGATATTGATCGGTGGCAATCCGGCGTCAAACCATCCGCGGTTGCTTACCAGCCTTATGAAACTCAGACGCCGCGGTGGGCAAGTTGTCGTCATCAATCCGGCCAAAGAGCGTGGTTTAGAGCGTTTTAGCATCCCTTCGGATCCGGTGAGCCTTATGGTAGGCTCAGAGATGGCGAGCCTTTACATTCAGCCGCATATCGGCGGTGACATCGCCTTGCTGTATGCCGTGGCCAAAATCATTTTGGATCGCCAAGCTCATGACGCCTCGTATATCGAGCAGTTCACCACCAATTTTAACGCGTTTAAAGAGCGTTTGGACGCGCATGACCTCACTGAGCTTTGCGATCAGGCAGGGGTCGCTCAATCGCTCGTCGAAAAGCTCGCGGACCTGTATGCCAGTTCCAATGCCACAGTTTTCTCCTGGACCATGGGCATCACCCATCATCTCCATGGTGCCGATGCGGTCGAGGCGATTGCTTCGCTTGCGCTTTTGCGCGGCATGGTCGGGCGACCAGGTGCGGGGCTTTTGCCACTGCGCGGCCACTCCAACATTCAGGGCATGGGGACCATGGGGGTAACTCCAACCCTCGCTCCCGAGATTCTAAAAAACCTTGAGAGCAAAGGGTTAAAAATTCCCGCTCACCTCGGATTTGACACGATGGCATGCATGGAAAACGCCTGGGCAGGCAAACTCAGGGTTGGATTCTGCCTGGGGGGCAACCTCTATGGCTCCAATCCTGATCCTACTTTTGCTGCCGAGGCTCTTTCCAAGCTCGAACTCGTCGTCTACCTTAGCACCACACTTAATACCGGGCATGCCTTTGGACTCGGACACGAAACAATCATCCTGCCCGTACAGGCCCGCGACGAAGAGTCTCAGCTTACGACTCAGGAAAGTATGTTCAATTTTGTGCGCGTATCGGAAGGCGGGATTCACCGTTTGGTTGGACCACGATCTGAAACCGCGATCATTGCCGAACTTGCGGACAGGGTGCTTGGTAATTCTGGCCTGTTTGACTGGCGCAAGCTCGCTAACCATTCAGAAATCCGCAATTTAGTAGCAGACGTTCTCCCGGACTTTGCGCCAATTAAGGAGGTCGATACCCAAAAGCGTGAGTTTCACATCCCAAAGCGGCTTCTCCATAAGCCAGAATTTAATACCAAGGATGGCAAGGCCCGCTTTGGTGCCCCTCTGTTGCCCAAAATCGGTTTCGACCGGAGTCGGTTTTTAAAACTGATGACCATCCGTTCTGAAGGTCAATTCAACACAGTGGTCTACGAGGAAGAGGATGTCTACCGAGGCCAAGATAGGCGCGACATCATTCTCATGAACGAAGACGATATCAAAGCCTTTGGCTTAAAACCCGAGCAAAAAGTATGGGTAAAAAACCAAACTGGCCTCTTAGAACATATCCGCGTCCGCCCTTACCCAGTCCGCGCGGGCGCCGTTATGATGTACTATCCTGAGGCCAATGCCCTCGTCCCACGCGACGTCGATCCGCGTTCAAAAACACCTGCCTTCAAGGCGGTATTGGTTGAGATTGGAGCCATGACCGCCTGATTTACGGAAACAAGTTTGGACTCTTTCACGTCCTCTCCCGCCATGTTAGGTCTTGACACCAGGATGGGAAAAAGGTCTAAGAGGAAACTTATTTTAATACTACACAAGACGACGCGAGCGGGGGATGCATGAGTATCAAGGAACTCACCCAGGAACAAATTGAAACCATGACCTTGGAAGAAAAGGATCGTTGGTGGCTTGAGAATGTTTACAAGGGCAATATGCCCCAGCTCAACCTGCGCTCGGCCTTGACCGGCATGCTTTTGGGTGGCGTGCTAAGCCTGACAAACCTTTATATCGGGATCAAAACCGGCTGGACCCTTGGGGTTGGGATTTCATCGGTGATTCTGTCGTTTGCGTTTTTTAAGCTCTTGTCGCGGTTTAACGCAGGGCGTGAGATGACCATTCTCGAGAACAACGCGATGCAATCAATCGCTACCAGCGCCGGTTACATGACATCGCCTATGATGGCATCGCTGCCGGCCTACATGATGGTTACTAACCAAGTGATCCCGGCCTGGCAGACGGCCCTCTGGATAATAGCGCTGTCTTTTTTGGGTGTTCTCTTTGCTTTTCCCTTGAAGAAGCGCTTTATTAACGAGGATCAGCTGCCTTTTCCCGAAGGCTATGCGGCAGGGGTTGTGCTCGATAACCTGCATTCAGATCAGGGCAAAGAAGGCATCTTCAAGGCAAAGCTCCTGATGGCCGGTGCCGCCCTATCGGCCCTGATCGAGGTTTTAAAAAACGAAAAAGTTTTGGAAGGTGTGCGGCTCAAATTCCTGGCGCTGCCTGAGTTCTGGGATGATATCGTCTACCGGTATATCACGCCAACGATTATGGGAACCCCGCTCAAAGCGCTCACGATCCAGTGGGACACCTCCATTGTAATGCTCGGCACCGGAGGTCTGATGAGCATGCAGACCGCTATGTCGATGCTTCTGGGCGGCGTAGTCAACTACTTTATCTGTGCTCCGCTCTTGATCAAGATGGGCATCATTGCCGAAGCCAAATACAAGGCGATCACGATGTGGTCGCTTTGGTTCGGTGCTGCGATGATGACCACCTCCTCGCTTTATGCCTTCTTCGGCAAACCCGACTTGATCGTGGCTGCATTCAGCAAGCTATTTAGCAAAAACAAAGTGAAAAAAACCGATGTTCTCCAAGATATTGAGCTGCCCATGCGGATTTTCGTGGTAGGAATCCCCGTCATGAGTTTGATCACAATCTATATGGGCCATGTTTGGTTCGGAGTCGAGTGGTGGTTGGGACTCATCGCGATCCCTCTAGTATTCCTTTTTACTCTTATCGCGGTAACAGCGACTGGCCTAACCGCGATCACGCCAGGTTCGGCCCTGGGCAAACTAACTCAGATCACCTTTGGTGCCCTGGCTCCCGGCAACGTAACCACCAATTTGATGACCGCAGGTATCACCTCGGAGGTTTCACTTAATGCGAGCAATCTTCTCATGGATATCAAGCCAGCCTATATGCTAGGCGGTAAGCCCAGGCATCAGGCCTTGGGGCATGTGATCGGAGTCATCGCTGGCGCTATGGTTGCGGTGCCGGCGTTCTATCAATTGTTTCATGGCGATATTAGCCTTTTTACCTCCGATACCATGCCGCTTCCAGGAGCCGCTATTTGGAAAGGGGTGGCCGAGGTCTTGACCAAAGGCATCAGCACCTTGCATCCTACCGCTCAGGCTGCCGCTTTGGTCGGCGCCGTGCTCGGCATCGTGCTTGAGATGGTCAGAAAAAAATGGCGACGCTTTCCTATCAGTGGCGTCGGATTAGGTCTTGGCTTTGTGCTGCGCTTTACCGATACCTGGGCTATGGCTCTCGGTTCTTTCCTCTTTTGGGCGTGCGAGAAAAAATGCACCAATCAGGAAAGTTTTGGCTTTAGAGCTTTTGTCGATAACCGGGAAACCCTAGCAGCCGGGATTATCGCCGGAGGATCGATCATCGGAATTCTGCTCATGCTTGCCGAAAGCATGGTGGGCTAAACGGGCTCTGAGAGCAAACAATAAGGCCCAACTTGCGTTGGGCCTTAGGGGAGACGCTCGATTTGGGTTGCAAATCTATTCTTGACGAGCCTTGGACCGCGCGTCACCGGCAAATGCCGAGGCGCCACAGTCTTCCTTAGAGAACACGATCGAGTCAATCGCAAGAGCCGAGTCAAACATCTTATCACCAGCATCGGTGACATTGAAGCGTAGGGTCAGCTCCTTGCCCATTTCAGTTTCCGCATTAAGCTGCTTGCAGATCACGCGGGCCGGAATGTAACCGTGGTAGCATTTGCCAGTCGAACCGCAGAAATACTTGCTTCCCTGGCTAACGGCGTTGGTCGACTTGTCGATATCCCAGAGTACGCCAGTCGAAAGAGCGCCACCGGCGATCGATTGCCACTCGCCGCAGGTGACTTTGGTCCCGGAGGCAAAGGTCTTGGATTTGCAGCCGCTGACTTCGCTTTCGCCGCCTGCTAGATCATTGAGGTTACCGGTACCGATGAAATCTGGGGATTCGTCGAACTTAACAAAGAACGAATCGTTGTAGCCTGAGCCAACCCATGCTGGGAATTCCTGGGAGAAGAACGCAACTCTGATCTTGATGTATTTGTAATCGGAGTCTTTGGCCGGCGTCTTAACCTTCTGCCACATTTCAGTGACCTGCTCCGCACCAGCAGGACCTGGCTGATAGATTTTGTTGTCTTTGGTTGAATCAGCGGCGGTTTGCTTAGTATAGAGGGCATTCCCCGTCGATAGCACGCAATAGCCTTTGGCTTGGTCCGGGTAGCGGGAAGCAGTTTCAGCATTGGCCCGCAAGGTGGTGGGATCGCCAAAGATTACGTCAGCCTGTTCGGTCGATGCGATAACGTTACCAGAGACACGCCATCCTTTGTAGGTGGTGTAGTTATCGAAATTTGCACCGTTGGTTACAAAGGTCGAGTTACCACTGGCATCCACGCCGGTGCAGCCTAAGTCGACTTGCGGCTCGGTGCTATCTGTGCCGGTAATGACCACGGCGGTAGCAGATGGTCTAGGAGCTGGGTCAGCAACTTGAGCAGGCTTTGGTGGCGCTGGCGGTGGTGCAGGCGGCGTTTGTGGGGGTTGGATAAATACCAGCGTAACGGGAATAACAGTCCAAGCGTCAAAAAAGTCGGTAACAAAGGTATTGACCTTGTCAAAACCATCCATAGCCTTGGATTTGTCGGCCGGGGAAATACCAGACTCGTCGAGCTTGCCTGATACATCGCCTTTGTATTCGTCGAGCAAACCAGCCTTGGTGATGGCTGTTGTCGCGAGCTTGGGCGTGCCAGGAGCTGTGTAGTCGGCATCGATTGTGTTGTGGTAGGCCATGATGCTTCCGCTTGATCCCTCAGGCACGGGAAGCAAGAACTGGCCGGTCGAGCTGGTTTGGGTGATAAAGGGAGAAGAATCGCTATAGACAAACGCTCCTTTAACCAAGGTCGAAGTCGCGTCTTGCTTTTTCAGAGTTGATTCGCCTTTGTAGAACACGAGTCCGCCCGTACCCTCTCCTTCGGCAAGAATGTATTTTCCTGCTTGGGTTGCTTTGGTGACCTTTTGATCTACATCAAGGTGTTCGGTGAATTTCCCACCCTGTAGCGACAGGGTAGCACCGGTCGAGGTCGGCTCTACCTTAGCGACGGTTACGACTTCGAGTCGGGTCATCTTGGTGCCAGCGATTTCAAATTCGCGAGCACGAAGGAATAAGATGGAACGAGCTTTACCCTTTGTCGGATCAAACTTTTCGGGCTTCGGCATCGAGATAGGAACATCGACCGACTGATCGCTTGTGAGATCCGCCGGGAAATTGGCAGTGATGTTAAATCCGCCATGAATTTTGAATTTAGACAGTTTTTCTTTTGCACCTGAATCCGTGAGTATCTGAGTGACGTCTGTCTCACTCATCTGTGAAATACCCGCAGCTTCTTCTAACGCTTCCTTGGCACTACCGCAACCCCAGCCGAGTGCGATAAGGCCTGAGGCAACCAAGGCCACCCTCAATCGTTTCATGAGCCCTCTCCCTGTGACTAAAAGAATAGAAATGTAGAATTCCGGACCAATTGATCGGAGAAGTATCAATGATCTTTAGAACCACCCGTTCTTGTCAAGTGATTTCTTAGACTTATCCGAATATCGGCTTGCCATCAGGCGGCGATTTTTTTTGCGCAGCAGCGCTCTTGTTCGATCACCAAGGATCTTACATCTTTCTGAGATGACATCGCTTTTAATCATAATTTTTAATTACCCCAAGTTCGCTCAAGCAGGTTTTGCCCCGCGACTTGTTAAGGCATTGTAAAAAAACTCCGAAGCTATCGCTGATAGAGACCAATCCTGGAGATGCAATGGCATCAAAATTCGCCAAACTTTGGTGGGCGCAATGTGTGCTCCTGTGGGGACTCGCGACCGAGTCTCGCGCTGCGGTGCTCGTCGGGGCTGGACTCTCGTCGCAAACCTCAGGACGAATGGCGCCTGCTCTAGATCTTGGCATCGATATCGGTCCATTGCTGCTTACGGGAATGATGGGTGGGGTGGAGACCGATGCTTACTATCACAACTACTATACGGCAAACCTCCTTTTCGGATTTCGCAAATGGGGATCAGGCTATCTGGGAGAGGTTTGGGCAGGGATCGGATTTGGGGGGCATTTAAGCAAAAAGGGCCTCAAGGATCTCGACGATCAGTCTACCACCGCGAACGAAACCTCAGGAGACAGCTCGGGGTTTGGCCCCGCATTTAGGGTCGAGGCAAGACCGTTTGCCGGACCAGTTTACTTCGCTGTGAACTACACCATGGGCCTTGGACCTGCAGCATTTGCCGGTGGCTTTGGTGATTCAGGATTGTTTGCAGTGGGGGTACATCTATGAAAACCCCTCGCGCCACGTTTTGGCTTGCTGCCGTCCTAGGGTTTCAGTTGTGCTTTTGTGGGGAAATTGCCCAAGCAGCCGGAAAGCGCGGAACAGCCTTTGAAATTGGTCTGGGCGAAACATTGTCACCGCAAATGTTGCGACTCTCGATCGCCGATTATGACGTGACTCTGTCAGCCATGATGTTTGGATTCGGCAACCGCTTCTGGTTGGGAAACAACTACGTATCAGCTGGCCTCGGCATTCATGACAGCATCGGATTTTATGGCGGGATCGGTCATGAATTTAATCCCTTGAGTATCTTCATTATTTCGCTCGATTTTCAGGGGTTTGGCGATATCAGTGGCCAGGCCATGGCTCAGGGCTATCTCAATATAGGGGTGCGATTTTGAAAATCTCCCGCGTGCTTATCTATCTTATCCTTGCGAGCTTCACTCTCGGTTTTAAAGTCTTTGGTCCGAAGTGGCCTATAACCCGCGATAGCCCCACTGTTTGGATCAAATTTAAGGAGGATGATCTTGAACGTGGATTCTTGTCCTATCCTACCAATTGGGAGTATGGGTCTTACAGCCAGCTCGATCCAACCATGCAGCGTCGCGCACTCATCAGAGCCATGTTCGACGAATACCACGCTATAGACACATCGTTTGCGCGGCTCGCATTTTATCCTATCGATGGGGTAATCGATGCTTCGGATGATCCGGCTGATACCCCCTTTGATCCGATAACCGCCTTAAATCGAACGATCACAATATCGATGGCACCTGCCGGTGGCCCGCTCACGGCAGGTTATGCATACCCGCAATCAAGCGGCAGCGACATTATCGCGTGTACCATCGTTATCGCAGAGTCAACCTTCTTGAACCCGGTAGAGTTTTTCAGCACCCTCGGGCACGAAGTGGGACACTGCATGGGACTCATGCATAACCACTCCGATACAGGCGCCCTCATGGGCTATAACTCCCGCGGCTATAAGCTTGGCGTGGATGATCAGATGGCGATCACCTACCTTTACCCCCGAAAGCCTGAATATGGGAAAGAGGCTGCTACCTTAGGACTGGCCTGTGAAAAATCAAAGTAGCTCTAAAGCTTCTTCACATTGGCAATGGGTGGAACGCGAGCTGCGGTTTGGTGCAATTCATCTTCGCGTCTTAGCGGTCCAAAACTTCGAGTCCCTGACCAATCGCTTTCTCTCGGAGCTTACTGATTTGCAGGATGAGAGACTGTTTCCGTATTTCGCCGTGGTCTGGCCGTCTGCCCTAGGTTTGTGCCACTACATTGCGACCAATTTCAGAAGTGTAGATTCGCTCCGGGTTCTTGAGGTTGGATGCGGACTAGGGCTTCCGACTTTGTTATTTAGCCGCTTGGGAGCCAAGGTCGTGGCTCTGGATTGCAACCCTGAAATCGGTGCCTGGATCAACCGTCACTCCAATCTCAACGGCCTACCTCCCGTGCCTTTTGTGGCCGAAGACTTTATGGCTCCTAGGCGGAATCACGGGCTATTCGATGTTATCATAGCCAGTGATGTCATCTACGAGCCGCATGCCGTGCCGGCACTTCTGGATTTTGTAAAAGATCACCTCAAGCCCCGCGGGCAATTTATCTACGCCGACCCAGGCAGATTTATGTTTGATCAGTTGATTGAGGGCTGTGGGTTTAACCGCTACTACCTCGAAGGTGCGTCACTAAAGATCGATGGCACACTGATCGAAATTGTGGTCGGCAGCAAGGCGAGCTGACGAACGATGGTGTCCCACCAAGTATCGGCTTGGTAAAATTAATTGATCTTAGCCGCAAGCTGTGATTTAGTCTTGGCCTTCTAACAAAGCCTCCAGGGCTCAGGGAGAGTTGGCCGAGTGGCCGAAGGCGCGTGACTCGAAATCACGTAGGGTTAATAGCCCTCTAGGGTTCGAATCCCTAACTCTCCGCCACTCTGCTTATTGTCGTGCTAGCGTCAGGTTTGTGCGAGCTGATCCAATAACCTGCAGTATGCGGGACCAACCCCCTTTACACAAAAGCCTCGCGCCACTCACGAAATTAGGTCGCCTTCGCTGAAAAACTCAATCCGACACCTCACGAGACAAAAAGTTCGTACTAGATGTAGGTGAGCGACTTCAGTGCATATGCATTTTCATTTTATCGAGCCCATTAGCACGGTTTCTGAGACCTGACGAGCTTCGCTGGATAGCGACTTTCAACCATTGCGTCGTTCAATAAAAGAAGCAGCCCCGATTAAAACCGGGGCCGCTTATTAGTCATACTGACACGAGGAAACATGAGTTAACTTCGACAGGTTACTCAATCGAAGCTTTGTAGATTGCTCCCAGCTCTTTGAATTTACCGCTAAACGATGGGGTAGGACGCTTCCATAGGAAGTCTGGGCGATCTTCGTTTGAATTTTCGTTGTCTACGATCCACTCGCCACCGATGATGTCGCCTTTAGCATTCAACTCGACTCGGTAGTGGTAGTTCAATTCAGCCAACGAACCGCTGTTGTTTGGGTTGTAAGATTGATCAACTTCGGTGATATAGCCCAGCGTGGTTTCGATTTCGACTTCTTTTACCGTACCTTTAGCTGCTTTGCGACTTGGAGCAAGATCGTCAGCAACAATGCGCGATGAGAATTTGTAGATCGGCTGGTTCCATACCTCGGCATCGGTCGTGATGTCGGCCACAAAGCCTTCGTTCATCATTCCAAGTTGGTTGGCGATTACGATGTGGAATGCACCGGCGTTGGTGTCGCGGCACGATGATGAGCTACGGCGCGATTTGTACTCGGCGGCTGTGATTTTGCCTGCGCGCAGATCCTTGGTAAGCTCTGCGAAATCTTCGTAGCAACGACCGCCTAGGGATTGGGACTGTTCGTCCTGATCGTTGAGGTGCAGCATGTAGGTAAGAAGCGCTTTGATGTCAGACGAACCGAATGGAACCGTAACACCCTTACTATTGGTTACTTCAACAGCCTTTGGCTCTTGAAATGCCATCGTGGCTGGAGCCCATGCGTGGCACAGACCTTCCCAGGTTGGGATTTTAAAGCCAGCTTCATACTCCGAGCTGCCTTTTACTGTCTTCATGACTTCCGTGCGATCACGCTCATCGTTGGTCATTGTCATCGACCGATCGCCTAAAAAGATATCGTACTTTTCAGCTGGAGAAAGGGATATGAGGTTAGACTCAGTGTATCGGATTGGGTAGGAGTAGCGCTTAGAATCAGCAGACCGGCTGTTCCAACGGTAGGTGATCCCACCCTTGTAGGTTGGGTAGTAAGTATCACTCCACGGGGTCTCTTCAAGCTTGCCCTTAAGAGGCAACTGAGCAAAGTTAGCCACATACCCACGCTTACCCGTGAGGTAGCTATAGTCCATTTGGCTTGGCTTATTTAGGGTATTGAAGCCTTCCTTGAGACTTGATTTGCTATCTTGACCGCATGCGACGGCAAGGATAGCCAGGGGGAGCATTTTCACGACGTACTTCATTTTGTTCTCCTTCGAACCTGTCAATAAAAGTTAACTTGTTTGTTTCAGCCGCCCTCGGGCAGCGGGATGAGCGTATAAATACGCAAGTTGGGCGCGATGTCAAAATTATTTGTTTTTAGAAATCAATATTAGTTTAAATAATGACCAAAATTCTCGCCCAATCCTATCAAAAACTCCGTCGTCATGGTCGCCAATATAAACACAACACACTGTAATTGCTGTATTTTATCTGCTAGGCAGCTTGGGAGTCGTTGCCGTCCCAGGAGAAGCTTCCCAGAAAAAAATTTGGAAACGCCAAGCGTTGGTTTCTAGATTTTTTCTAAGTTTGGCACTTGATCCGGGGATCTGATAGCGGCAAACTGGTCGGCTACGCTGAGTCGAGCTTTAAGGCCGAAGCTTAAACCACATCCAAGAAGAGGAATTCCATGAGCTTAGTTGATGAGTTTCAAAAAGCATCCGTCGATGTTCAATCGCTTACCGAACGACCGGACAATATGACAATGTTAAAGCTGTACGCGCTCTACAAACAAGGCACGACCGGGGATGTTCAGGGGTCGAGGCCAGGTATGATGAATATGGTGGCCCGGGCCAAATTCGATGCCTGGCAAAATCTCGCGGGTACCAGCAAAGACGAGGCCATGAAGCAATACGTCGCGCTGGTCAACGGTCTGCTCAAGGCTTGATGTCAAGCTGCTCTTCAATCTTTCTGAGGCGGGTGAATAGCTCGGTCAGACGGCCTGTGAGAGCCTGGATTTTGCGCCACTCGATCAGCGGTCGCGACGGCATGCCCGCAACCGTCTGGTCGGAAGCGGTGTTGGATGTAATCGCTGTTCGGGCAATCGCCGTCACATGATCGCCCAACTTGACATGATCAATGATCCCCGACTGCCCGCCCATCACAAGGTGGGATCCGATTTTGGTGCTACCGCCGATTGCCGATTGACCTGAAATCAGTGCCTGCGGGCCAATTTCAACGTTGTGGCCGATCTGGACTTGGTTGTCGAGTTTGCAGCCGTTGCCTAGGACCGTGGATTCCAGCCTTCCACGATCGATCGTCGTGCATGAACCGATCTCGACATCGTTGCCAATGACCACCGCACCCACCTGGGGGAGTTTGATGTTTTTCCCCTGGCGCTGAAAATAGCCATGGCCGTCTGACCCGATGATGGCCGAGGCGTGTAAGACAACACGATCTCCAATACGGCAGTCTTCGCGGATTACAACATGGGGATAAAGAATGCAGCCTTCGCCTATTATGGTGCGCTCCATAATGCAGCAATGAGCACGAACGATCGTATGAGCGCCTATTTCCACGTCATCATAAATCACAGCATAGGCATCTATCGATACGCCAGCGCCAAGTTTTACGTTTTTACCGACGACAGCCGTGGGATGAATCTTGCCGGAGGGAGATAGGGACGGATGCAGAAGCTTGGTTGCCTCAACATGTTTAAAAAGCGGATCCTCAGCGTAAATGAGATTATGCATATTACTTTTCATACCGGGCTTGACGATCACGGCAACTTTTTCGGTCATATTTACAAGCCCGCGATCGATCGCCTCGGCCTGCGACAAAGACACCGGTGCGCAAGGGATATTTCTGTCTTCAGTTAAATAACACAATCCACCTTCGGAGATATTATCGAGCCCGCAGACATGATTCAACACAAGGTCCGGATTGCCCGAGAACTCGGCATTAAGGCTAATTGCCAATTCCTGAAGTGTGATGGCCATGAAGTCCCTTAGGGCTCGCGCTAGGTGTGCGATTGTTCTGTTGGGTCCAAGCTCTATCTTAGCATTCTGTGGTTAAAAAACGAGGGCAAATTCCGCCCAGCCTGGTTCGGTCACCGAGTCAAATTGTTGAGATCACTGGATTTCGACTTAAATTCGTTGATTTTACGAAGCCGCTGTGGTTTCTTGGCGCCACGGAATATGCCGCGAAGCCTTTGCTGGATACGCGCTTTAAGCTGAATGTACCGCAACGTCACCATTTAAGGAGAACTACGTGCAACGCTCCCGCCCAACGTCTGCGTCCTCTCTCAAACACCTATCTCTATCGAGTCTTACAGCCTTGACTCTAGCAGGCCCTAATCTCTATGCGGAATCGTCGCGCGAAGATCCAACGCTTCGTTCCTATATTTTTTACAAGCAAAAGGCCTATAGCTCGTCCGAGGCTGTTGAGTTGGGGCAACGAACGACTTTAGACGCTCGCATGGCTTGGCGGTTCAACGACGAAGACACCGCGATCGGCGCACGCATCAACACCGACCCCGAGAAGAATCCGTACGACAACGAAACCAATGTGGTTGAGACAACACTATGGCATCACTATAAGATGTTCGAATTTGCAGCAGACATGGACGTCAACCTCGACAGCCATGGCCGCGGTGGAACAACGGTTGCGTTTGATGACGATTCAGCCAAATCATTC
>CAZOSN010000089.1:0-12356 GCA_964582405.1 uncultured Oligoflexales bacterium
CAACCGACACGGACTCGGAACCGCTATTCATGAACAGAAATTTCTGAAAAGGCTGATCCCCACGATTGCGGCCGATTTCGCGACCGAGTTTTTGAGTCACTTTACGATGCATCAGGCTAGGAGTCATGATGTTGGCCATGACATGATTGTGACTCATGGCATTGCGGACCGATTCTGGATTGTGCCCGAATCCCAGCATTCCGTAGCCTCCTGAATCATGCAGCA
Organism: uncultured Oligoflexales bacterium; assembly: GCA_964582405.1. GTDB lineage: Bacteria > Bdellovibrionota_B > Oligoflexia > Oligoflexales > Oligoflexaceae > CAZOSN01. Next base: position 226 of record CAZOSN010000089.1, read on the forward strand.
CGGCGCCATGGAGAGTAACAATCCATGGTCCTCGGGCAGTAAGTGGAATGTAAGGGTTGACCTGCGGCTCAGGATAAAAATTGGTGATATCGCTTTGCAGTTTTGCTATGGCCTTTTCCTCATCCATCCAAGCTATAGCTTTCTCTTCTTCGCTCAGGGATTGAAATAAGGCATAGGCTTCGTCGATCGCAGCCGCAAGAGCGGGAAATTTGGTCGTTAAAGCCAGAATATGGTCATCGCTTAACCCGCGAGTTTCGGATTTGCCTGCGATTTTTTGGATAGCCTTAAGTTTGTCGAGTCCATTCATAAGCATCTCACACGATAGTTATAGCCAACACTGATGGGGAAACTTCTTATATCAGAGCTTCGTCCGCTGGGAAAGACCGACTGACTTCCTGAGTCCAGGCTGATTCGCGAAACCATTCCACGGGATTTAATCGAAGGATCCCATCGGTGAGGTCAAGGCTTCCCCGAGCCAGCCCTTCTTGCACCACGGGCGTGGGCCAAAATTTTATGCCCGTCGTCATAAAAACCCCTTTAATATCGAGGCCAGCTGGCGTCCTAAGTCCCGTCCACACCCGCTCCAATAGCCAGTCGTTCAGAGATCTGGTTTCGACCGCGGCATGACTAGCCGAAAGAAAACCATCCAGGGAATCGCTCAGGCTCTGGCCTGCCATAAAACGCTTCCATTGATTGGAATAGCTATACCTCAGTCCTATTGGCTCGAATTCGGGAAGCTTGAGATAACCATGGGCTCCGATTCCAAGGCCAATATAGGGGGCATTGGTCCAATATAGGTTGTTATGCACGGCAGCTGCACCCATCTGAGCGAAATTCGAAACCTCCTCCTGATGATGCGTTCGGCTGAGGTTAACTTGCGCAATCCGGTAGAGTCGCTCCTCAAGCTCTTCAGGCATAGCTGCCATAAGGCCACGCTCATTGCGACGGGCAAAAACGGTGTTTCCTTCGAAGCTCAATGAGTACAAACTAATATGAGGAACCTTGAGTTCCTGACAAATCGCTAGATCCCGCTCCCAACTCGCTGCGGTTTGCCCAGGCCAGCCAAAGATTAGGTCGGCATTAACATTAGTAAATTCCGCAAGGCTTTTTAAAATAGCGTCCCTACCGCGCTTCTCACTGTGGGTGCGGGTCAACACCGAAAGCCCCCCAGCATCGAAGCTTTGGATTCCAAGCGAAACGCGATTCACCCCCGCGCGTCGCCAAAATTTTAGCGCGTCCGGCTCGGCATGCTCGGGGTTAACCTCGATGGTTACCTCGCTTTGGGAGGTAAGCCAATCAGATGTACCATCTATGAGACGCGCCAGTTCATCAGTAAAAAGACTTGGGGTCCCTCCACCAAAGTAAACTGATACTAACTCTGGAAATTCAGGTCTGAGAAGGGTTTTTACCGCCTTAAGATGCTGATTCAGTTTATCAAAGTAGCTGCTGACCAATTCGCCATCGTAGCGCGCCGATTTGGCGAAATCGCAGTAATGGCAAATTTTAGCGCAAAAAGGGATGTGGATATAAAGCCCAAGCGTCACATTTTCTCCTGCATGGCGGCGGTGTCCGCGGGACGCTGACTGACCCACTAGCTGAACAGCTTTGCAAATAATCCCTTCTTTTTTGCCGGTTCTGTCTGCGGTATTGGTTCTTTAGCTGGCTCTAAGACGGGCGTCGCACCAAGCTTGTTACCGAGGGTCAACCGGAGCTTCTGGTAGCTGTCGATGGTTACAGCCTCGGCACTTGGGATATTGATCGCAAAGGATTTCTCTAGCTCGACGATTAAATTGATGTGCTTGAGAGATTTCCAGTATGGAACCTGATCGCGCGGCTTTTCGTGAGGAAGCTCCTGTGGCTTGATGCCCATAACACGGCAGAAAACTTCTTCCAATTTTTCATCATAGTTTGTCATGGCAGGCTCGCTTTGATAATGGGTGTTTTGCCAAGTCTTTTGTTGAGATTAGCTGCAACCTGCAATGATCGGACTTTGGCACCTTCAAAATTTAAGTGAAAAGGGCTATTGCAAAAGCTAGAAGAATCATAAAGAAATTCTCGGATATCACCCAGGGTCTTGATCCCGGATTGATCGATGGACGTTTCAATACCGTCCATGAACTGATTCCAGGCCTCACTTTTGTATTCAGGCATATTGAGCCTTGCACCCCAGGCGAAATAAAAGTCGATCCCTCGCTCCTTGAATTCGTCTCTGTATTTCTGAATCAACTTCCAGGACGCTGTGTTTGTTAATTGCTCGCCATTCGCCACAAACGCCTCAAGAGGGCCTGAGTAAGGGGTTGTGCAGGCGGCGTAGTCGCCGCGCGAGGTAAGCTCATCTGGGGTATAGTGGCCTTTAAAAACCAACCGACTTACATAAGTGATCGTTGTCGTTAACGAATCGAGCAAGTTGGTCTCCCATGGGAATTTTAAGAGGTCCATCATGGAAAAACTTAGAAGTTTGGCCCGATCATATAGCCTGAAATAGTGATAGTCGTATTTAAAGCCAAAGGGATTGGCGTCACCGATAACATTGGTAGGCAGTGATAGGATCACAATATCGCCGGGATTTAATAATGGTTTGGCATAGTCAAAATTGAATTGCAGAGAAAATCCACCCGATACCGCAAGATTCACAGTCTCTATACCGGTTTTTTCTGTGATCGTTTGGCTGTTAAATCCGTAGAGGGCGCCACTATCTCCGATAATGACTATTTTGGGGCCTTGGATTTTTCGGGCAAGTTCGGTCTTATAAGTCAGATAAATTAGACCCCAGTTGATTTCACCATCGCGAAGGATAAAAGTGCTCAGCCCATAAAACAGCAAAACATTCACAAGCACCATGACAAGCAGTTTTTTCAGCAAGCGGGGCTCCCTAAGTTTCCTGAACCAAGGCTTTGGCAGCATCAACAATTTGAGTGATATCTGGCAGCACGGTTTGTTCGAGATGTTTCGCCGACGGTATCACGCTGGGCTCGGCATAGAGCCTTCGGCAGGATAGTGTCGCAAGCGCCGGAGTACTCATCATCTGCGCTAGCACCTCAGCGCCAAATCCCGAAAACCCTTGGCCCTCCTCGATTGTCAACAGTCGTGGAGCATAACCAATCTCTCGGGAATAAGCTCGCACATCGAATGGATAAATTTGAGTCGGACAGATCAGCTGACCGATGATGTCATGCTCTTCAAATAAAGCATCGAGTGCCGACAAGGCAACCGAGGCCATGCCACCATAGGTTAGAAGAGTGATATCCACTTTGGGGCACTGCGGTTTGATATAGACGGTCGGAAAAGGCTCGCTCGAGATCAATGCTGTAAAGCCCTCGGGCCACTGGCTTTTGAGAAATTCCGTATAGAGAATTTTATTTTCGATCTGGAAAATCGGCCCATGATCGTGACGCAGCGTCTCCTGAAAAATAAGTGCGGGATCAACCAACCCGGAAAGAGCGATCGTCTTGAGACCTGGAATGCCCAGAAAATGCTTGTCGAGCGTTTGGCTGTGGGTTGGTCCATAGCAGCGCTTCCCTCCCATCGGCGTTCGAAAAACGACGTTGGTTTTGACTTTGCTTGAGGCGCTTGCATACATGCTCTGAAACTTGGCCGCATGATTTAGGATTTGGTCAAATGCCAGCGTGGTAAAGTCACCAAACATAAATTCCACAAACGGGCGGAAACCCTCGAGCGCCATACCGGTTGCAAGCCCGGCGATTGCGCCCTCTGAAATCGGGGTGTTAAAAACGCGGTCGGGGAATTTATCAGAGAGACCCACGGCGACTTTGAAAGCACCGCCATATGGCGATTTTACGTCTTCTCCCCAAAAATACATCTTGTCGTGCTGCGCCATGGATTGAGCAAAGACTTCCTGAAGTCGCTGCACCATGCGGATTTTTGGCAACTCGTGGCTGCTCCATTCCAGGGAAGGCGGAGCCTTCTGGCTAACAGGCACAGCAACTTGGATGGGTTCGTCCTCAAGCTGGGAGACGATTTGTTCGATTTTGCTTCGGATAGAAGCCTGCACCTCACGAGCTGGCAGGTGATTGGCCAGAATCTGATGCAGGGGGTCGCGTTCGAGGTAAGCCTGAATCAACTCCTTCGGCCGATCATCATCACCCTTGGAATGGGCTTTGAGTCGGAAAGTGTCAACTTGCACAAATACCGGCTCGCTCTCGGTGCGGCAATGTTCCGAAGCGTCTTTCAAAATCTCAAACAGGCCCATATAGTCCCAGGTGTTGCCCTGCATGGTTTTGATACCAAATGCCGCTGCGCGATTCAAAATATCGCCCGAAAGGGTTTCTTCTTGGGAAGTCGATTGTGCATAGCCATTGTTCTCAAGAATCACCATCAATGGCAGGCGCCACTTGGCAGCAAGATTGAAGGTCTCGTAGACCGCACCCTCACCCAAGGTGCCATCGCCGATCATGCACACCGAAATATCGCCTTGGCCTCGGACTTTGCGCGCCAAGGCCAAGCCGGCGGCGACTGGGACAATACCGCCCTGAATACCATTGGAATAAAAATTATTGTTGTAAAGATGCTGACTGCCACCTATTCCACCACAGATTCCGGAAGGCTTGCCCATGATTTCACCGATCAGCCCCTTGATATCACCTGTGATCGAAAGGTAATGGCCATGGCAACGGTGATTGGAGAAAACGCTATCCTCAGGTCTGATGACCTCGCTTAACACGGCGGCCGAAAATTCTTGGCCGATACAGGTATGCACCGTTCCGTTCAGTTTGCCTTGCGAAAAAAGCTGGAGCAATTTTTCTTCTACCTCGCGGCAGAGGATGGCTTTGCTTATGAGGCGATCGGCTAATGGAGTACCGTAGGAATCATGATTCATGAGGGAAAGCATCCGAGTTGGAGAACGATCTTTTTCAATGCCAATTTCGAAATAGAATGCCGTCTGAGTCTAAAAACGTCAAGAGTCCTGTAGCCTAAGCCTCGGCGTCGGCCTGCAAACTGACCAACAATCTGACATCTGTCAGGTTTTTGAGTTTATTTATCACGTAATTTCAATCGGTTACGATGGCCCGGCCCTTGCTCTTTTAGCGGCATGGGAGCGTTTATGTGGAAAGCTGTTGCCATCGCCATAACTTTAACGACCGCTGTAGGCCTATGCTGGCCTAGGGTTGCCCAGGCCGACGCGTTTATCGGTGTTTATACGGAGCAGCCTGGGATCGATCTATCGATCACGGATTCCGAAAATCGTAATCAGCAATTTAGCCGCGTTAACGATTGGTCGAGCGGGGTGAGCCTATCTTACGGGGGGTTAACGCTCGGCGTAAGCCAAAGTTACCTTCAACGCGGCGAGGCTGATGATCATAGCGCACAAGACTATGCGTTTCGGTTTGGTCGGAACAATTGGGGCATTAGTCTTTGGTACCAATCTTACCAGGGGTTGGATCACCGGGAACGGCGAGATGAACCAAACAAGGATTTCGACAGGCCGGATGTCAAGATTCAGAAAACATCCGGTCAAATCGTCTATGCGCCTCTCGGCAGCTCCTATGGAGTGGACGAAATGTTTGAGTATTTCCCTGAAAAGAAGCAATTTCTCTGGTCTCCGCTCATCGTGGCTGGTCTCAACCGCAGGTTCATCTCAGCCGATGCTGCTTTGCTTCAAACCACGGCCCCGCAGCCTGGGAATGAATCGATTCAATCCTCGCGCCTTGATCTTTTGTGTGGCATGGCGGCATCTGTGTATATGGGGCAAATCTACCTTGCGGGCTCAGCTCTGATTGGATCAGGCATTGTGCATAATTCGTATCAAAACGGAGCACTCATCAGTCATTCGCAGACCAAGGTTTGGTCTGATTTTGGTTCTTCAGAGGCGGACATTCGTTTGGGATGGCGCGGTAAACGCATGGCCTTTGGGGTATTTGGCCGGACAGACCGCTCATCAACTTTGATTGAGGACAACAAGGTTGGTCTTTCATCGACTAACCTTGGTGTATTTATTGGCAGCTCTCTCTAAGCTAAGCCCTGTATTCAGAAATCGAAAATTGACCGTTCTCTCCGGTCGTAATTCTGGTGATGAGCTGCCGCACGTCACCCGTTCGGCGGCGGATTTCAATCTCCAGACTTTCCCTTCCTTTGATCTCGTCATTTATAGTGACTTTAGTCCCCGATTCAGAAAGCCCTACAACCTTTTCAGAGCCTTTCGCACCTTGAACGGCAGCGCTCTCTGCGCGCGCTCCGCTCTCCCCTGATTTTTCAGCCGTACCTTTAGCGGCACCACCCTGGTCACCTGATGGGACGGCGCAGCCAACCGACGAATCGAGCGCTGACTGGTCTGAGGGTTGTGATTCAGACGAGGCTGGAGCTTTCGTGCTTTCGGCGCTGATTTTGGATGCGGATTCTGCAAACGCTTCAAAGACAGAATCGGGATCAGAATCGGGATCGGCTTTTGAATCAGACGTATCCTTCAGCTCGTTTTTTTCACCGATCGAAACGCCATCCACTTGATCTTCTACCAGGGAGGGATCAGTGGATCGAATGGCCCGCATGGTTTCAAGGATTTCCTTGGACTTCTTGTATACAAAATAACCAGACTCGAGGTAGTAATAAAGACCGGTAAGCAGGACTCCCACCACGGTAGCTGCAAGCGTGACGACCACAGGTACCCACGCCAAGGAGCATAGCGCTGCAGCGAGCAACGTACAAAAGGTCGCAAAAACACCAAGGCGCGCAACGGCTGCGGTCGTCCCATACTTCATGAACGATTTAAATCGGTTCAAGTGAAAACACTTGAGCAGAAACGCAATCCCTTCATATTCTTCCTTGGTGATCGCATTCGCCTTAGAGGAATCGATCCTCCATCTGAGATGGCGAAGGGTCGTTCGGAGCGCGCCCTTATCGGCCCAGTTAAATGCTGTATTCACCGCGTGAGCTAGCACTTTTTCTGATTCCTTCGCCGCAAGTTCTTCGACTTTATTGGCTGCCTCCTCAACAGTCTCTTCGTTTACATACTTTTTGATCCTGTCGTTATCCTTGAGCTGCCGAGCCGTGGCTCGCACAAGCGCCCGGCTATGGTCTGAGATCGTGCTTCTTCCTGCGATATATTCCTTGATATCGCGCGCAAAAGCGCCCAAAGAATTGGATTCGGGCTTTGGCATATTCGGATCTTCTGGAGGGATCTGCGAGGCCCCCACCCCAAAGCCCTTCTTGTAATACTTGCCCAACAGCGCCGCAGCCTCAGCTTCGGAGCCTATCGGGAAACGCTGGCCTGAGGCCTGACTGGACCCAGATTCCAACCTTAGGGATGCTCCTCTCAGTGATCCCGTGGCCCGCTCGGGCTTTGCTTCCATTTCGTCCGATTCACCCGATATCGCCTTAAGAGCTTCCAGAGTGCCGTAGCGCTGGCTTTGTCCTGTTTCGACACCGCGCGCTGTCATAGAACGAGCGATTCCTTGGCTCATAATGATCTCCCAAAGCTGTATCTATAAATTGATGGCAAAGTTTTGCTAGAAAATAGCCAGCAATATGTGTGCCGTCTTATAGGTCCTGACCTCAACGTCATTCCACGAAGTTGACCATTATTTGACAGAAATAAGCTCGAAAGCTTGACCACAAAGGGAATTTACATGATCAAAATTTGCCCGACATGGTCAATTTTTGATCATGATTCATGGGATTCAAAGCAATTGATGACCTCTGTGCGGGTAAAGTATTTGGCATCGCATTTTGCACAAACATACTTGGAACCCGCTCGGCGGAATTTGCCATCGCCCTCGAGAGGAACCTCAGGTTCTGCTGGCGCCTTCTGGGTCGGGAGGCCTGCATCGGCCCACATGCTCTCGAGATCCTCCTCGGCAGGCGCTTCGACCGGTGGCTGAGGTGCTTCCTCTTGAATGTCTTCTGGTGGCTCATGTTCTGCAACGGGCCTCACAAAGTCCTCCGGATGGCCATTGTAGCAATCGACTACAGCATCCTTTGTGAAATGCTTCACCCCACATTTATTGCAAACATACTTGGACCCGGCCCGGCTGAATTTTTCGGAGTCTTTTCTGACATCGATTTTGACGATATCTTTATCATCGGCGTCTTGGCCAAATGTCTGACAGCATTCTAGGCTCTTTTTCTTGCTTGAATGCGGTGTTTTGCATTTCGCGCACAGAAATAGTTCGGATTCAAATCCATAGGATTTATTTTTGCTGGATATGGCTCGTCCTTCGGGCTTGACATCGCCCACGTGGCTATCGTAACAACCGATAACAGCATCAATGGTCTTAAACTCTTTTCCACATTTTTTGCAAAAAAGGATTCGTCCGTCGCGACCGTATTTGTACATCTGATCGCGGCGGTTGATACGCGGTGAGCGTTCATCAGACTCATCTTCAAGCTCATCGCCGTCCAGATCCTGATCAGCATCGGCCTCGGGAGGGGAATTCTGAGTGAGACGGTCGCGACGAGGCGCGGCTGGCTCTTGATCGACCTGGCCCCAATTTTCATCAGCGCCCTGAGTCCCGAGATCGAGGTTGATGATTTCAATATCGTCTTGAGTCTTTTTAATTGGTGGCACTGGTTTCGCTCGGGCTTCACTGCGCCGAGGATCCAAATCCAGCACGTTTGAATTAGCCACTTTTTTCTTCGATTCAGCTGCAAGAGCGTGAGCTGGCGGCGTTCCAGGCAGAGGCGGCGGAAGCTCGCGTTTTAGCTTGCGCTTTTGCTGCAGAACTTTCTGTTCACGGATCACAAGCTGCTTGGCCTTATTGCGGCAACTGTTGGCGCATCCCGATGCCAAGTCAGGTGATTCATATTCGCGACAGCAAAATCCGCATTCGTAAGTGGTCGCTTTGCCGTTTCTTTTTTCTCGGATCGTCGTTGTCTTGATGAAATTGATCGTGCACTTTTTAAGGCATACCGCAGCGTCTTGCCTCCGCAGGTATTCACGTTTGCACAAGCCGCATACAAAGGCCTCACCCTTGCGCAGAATCTTCTTGAGCTGAAAAGGCGTGTGTTGCTTTTGGCTGCGGATTTGTGAAAAAGCCATGCGATCCTCAAAAAAAACTCTGCGGCGTTTCGCCGAGTGACTATCGGCTATGATTTTGGGCGAGGTAAGGAAATTATTAAAATATTTATTGATCCATCATACAGAACACGCTGTTTTGTAAATCAATAAAGGCACTTGCGACTTATGTTTTTTTAATTCAAGCGTTGCTTCGCTGCATGGAATGATATAGACGGGACCCATCAGTGAATTCTTTTTTGGGGAGAATCCTATGAAGTCTATTTTGGCAAAGTGCAGTTTTCTACTACTCGGACTGGCCTTTACTGGGTCTACTGCGATGGCTGACCGCATTGTGGTTCTCGGTGACGGTTCGGGCAGCCATGGTGGTGGCAGCTGGGGCGGCGGATCTGGCGGCTGGGGCGGTGGCTCCGGTGGTCATGGTGGATCTGGCGGCTGGGGCGGTGGCTCCGGTGATCATGGTGGATCTGGCGGCTGGGGCGATAGTCACGGCGGATCTGGCGGCTGGGGCGATAGTCACGGCGGATCTGGCGGCTGGGGCGATAGCCACGGCGGATCTGGCGGCTGGGGCGGCGGTTCAAGCACGGTTGACGACTGCTGGCGCAGGCATGACAGCTGGAGCAACAACCGTCACAATCGACGCTTTTGGGAAAGAGACAACCGCTACAGCAACAGCCATTACTATGGCGTAGCACGCCGTTTGCGTGATGCGGCAGGATGCTTTGCAGATGGCCTTGAGCGCGATCTGCGCCGATTTGATTACCGCGCTGGTCGCGACTGGGATCGCCTCCTAGACATGTACGAGAGTCGCGGTGAAAAAGTCGTTGACCGTGCCGATGATCTGATCGACGAATTGCGCGATGGCGGCAATTACAATGGCGAGACTCGCCGCTTGGAAAAAGCGATCGATGATTTCAACGATCTGCAATATGAGCGCGATATTATCCCTCTTAGCAACCGCACCGTCGATTGTCTGAGGGATCTTGAAAACTACGCTGAATACCTTGACTAATAGATAAAAAAGGTTAACAGATGAGGGCTCCCACTTTGATGAGGGGAGCCCGTTTTTCTGCCCACCGGCCGAGCCCCGCTTGCCGTTTTCGAGCATCTCATCAAAATGGAATTTTCTTGGCATATGTCGCTGTTCCCGGTCTAACCTGACCAAGTTCAAGGTCGAGTTTGAGATCGAGCTTCCATTTGGCCTTGCCAGGACGTTTGTCCGCCAAATCCATTTCAAAGACCGGTTGGCCTGTATAGAACCATTGCTTGTTCTGAAAATACGTCTGCTCGAGCCGGTTGACCTTGGTTTTAACGAAAAAATGCTCGCGATCTTTTTGATGCTGCAGGCGTTTGTGAGCTGCGACATTTATGAGGTGATCTTTCTCGCGAATTTCGTAGAGTTCGGATGGCTTGGCCGGCCACTCGATGCGATTATCCCATCGGCTGTTTTTGATTTTGACCTCAAACTGATGAACCTTCAGCGCATGCTCAATTTGATCCATCACGCGACGTTCGGAGAAGGCTTTGGTGGTTTCCTCGTATTGTTTGAGGAAAGCGTGAAATCGAATTTTTCTTGCGCGAAGCGCCTGATAAATTCGCAGCTCGCGAAATCCTACCAACCTATCGTGAAGGTCGGTTACGCGTTTCAGGTAGCTTTGATCGGCGTCGCGAAGCAGGTCGCGGTAGTGCGCGAGTCGATGCTCATGGGCCAGAGCCGTGGACCACTTCTTATAGACTTCCTGCAAATGAGCATTCGTCTGTAGCATATCTTCCAAAAAACTAAAATCCTCTTCGGCCCAATGAAACTTATAAATCTTGGGAGGTTCCTTTGCGATGACCCCAAAAGGAAATCTCTCGGCCAAAGTCTTGGCAATACCACCTTCCTTTGAGATGCGACTCTCGTAGGATTCAAAAATTTGGGGCGAAAACTCGCGGATTCCTAAGATGTCGAGATGCCGGCGCAGTCTAATTTTGTCAAAGGACATGATTTTCTCTCCTCAAGCGGTCAACCGCATCTGATTCTTCGGTCCGGCGCCATCCGACTTGAGGAATTTTTTACGAATCAGCAATTTTTATATTTTTATCTCATTATAATAGGCAGTTAACATTAGCCCCCAATAAGCTCGATGACTGGCCAGCCAAACCTTCCCATCTCGGTTTAATTCAGCTATACCCGCTGCGTATTAGGCCTTTGTGCCCATCATTAAAGGAGAGAGAAAAATGAAATCTACCAAAGTTACCGCGTTATTAATGAGTATGTTCAGCACTGCTTCGCTTGCAGATCCGATCCTAGTAAAGATTAACTATCCCGGCTATCAGCCACCTGAAACCATTCGCAGCGAGCGCTGCGAAGTTCATAGTGACAAAGTCGTCATAGTCAAGAATTACGGCTTTTCTTTTCAAACCGTAGAAGAACGAGCGATCGCCATCAAAGGCGATCTGAATTCGGTTTTGGCTAAGAGTCTGCTTGAACCAAGTGAAAAAACTCCTGGCATGATCTGTGATGTGCCCTCAACGAGAATCACCGCAGTCAGCGAAGGCAAGGAATTTACCTTGTTTTTGACGGCAGGATGCGGCTCAGAGGGTATAAAACGCGAGGGTTATTTTACCGGCATGCTTGTCGATTTGGTGGACACCTATTGCCCCAAGACATTCAGCTACGAATAAAACTAAAAGGGGACTTTTTAGGTCCCCTTCCTTGTTTCTTGTCTTGCAAAAAGCGTCTAAGAGACCTGTTTAAACAGGCTCTAAAAAGTCGCGCCTTGGCTGTTGGCTATATCGACTTGCAAGAACTCTTTCGCATTGAGTTGCTGAGAGCAGTAGGTATCTTCCCCAGTGAAGCAATTGAGGTAAAGCTCTCCGTTAAATTCAGCGAGAACGGTATAGGTGCCCGGAACCAGCAATGCTCCGAAACTACCGTTGGTATTCGAGCTTACTGAGCCAAGGTAATTGCTTCTGCTAAGCCCCTCTTGAACGGTCATTGTGCTTAAGTCGTGCTCAATCTTGCCGGCAAAAAAATGAACTTTTGTCGCGACATTCGTAACGCGACCACTGCTAGATCCTGAGCCCGTGCCAGGCATAAAGTCGCCAGTAAGTTTTGTGACAGTACCGTAAATCCCCTGTGACTTTGCTCTTGAGGATTTAAAAACCTTGTTGCCAGAACTAT
>CAZOSN010000089.1:12366-18562 GCA_964582405.1 uncultured Oligoflexales bacterium
TTTGCCGGGTAGTGCACCCGATCTGAGCCAAACCCATTGGTTGAGCCAAAAATCACAAGCGAACTCACGATGACGCTCCAAAATCCTTTTCTAGACATGGTTTCTCCTTCAAATGCATATAAAAGCCATTTCTAAATCTTGTTTTATTTATTAATAAACCCATCTGGTGTCAACCAAATATCTGAATATTCTATTACCTTGCCAGCAAGACTGCGGAAAAAGGATATCGCCAAGCAAAACCAATGGATCCAAAGTCTATACTCATTAAATTCCATTTTTTTTATCTCGCGATAATCTGGAGAGTCATGAGTTCTCACTTGAGAAGGTTGCCCACCGAGTGAATTAAAATTTTTGTTCATCGTCATCTTTTTTGAACTGGGAAGCCAGGAAAACAGGAACACTCGCAAGTTATAATGACCGCTTACAAAATATTCAAACAATTCGCGACACCTGGCGTAGATTCTGGTAGACAAACGATGTCACCTGAGGAACCAGACATTGACTGAATCTCTCGAACCAAATTCTGGCGAAAGCGCCCACGAGGTGCTCGACTTCTTGGTTGAGACCGCGCGCACCTTGATTGGCTGTGGCTGCTCAAGCAATCGAACGGAATTGCTGCTGACCAAGATGGGCCGCTCTTTTGGTTATGACATCGAAGTGTTAGCGATGCCCACCGGTATAAACTTGGTCATTCGCAAGGATGGCGAGCGGTATTACGAATTGGCGCGCGTTGCTCATTGGCGGGTGGATCTCGATCTATTGGATCGGATCAATCAGCTCGTCATGAAGGTGACCGACCACAAGATCTCGGTTCACGATGCCGTGCGAGGGATCCGAGCGTTGCGCGAGGCGCCACCGCCTTATCCGCGTTGGCTTTCGATCCCGGCCTACGGAGTGTCGGGTGCAGGACTTGTTTATTTTTATCACGGCAACGCCAGCGAGATCGGATGCAGCTTTTTCCTAGGAAACATCGTCGCCTTGCTGCAAAACTATTTCTCGCGATCTGACAATACGCGCTATATCGCGGATTTTGGCTCTGCCATGGTCGTCACGTTTTTAGCGTTCCTCGCGAATCATTTGATCCCATCGATCGATTCATCGCGTTTGATTGTAGGCAGCCTCGTCACGCTTCTGCCAGGGCTTGTAACGGTAAATAGCGTTCATGAGCTTGCGCAAAAAAATCTGATCTCGGGGTCGGCCAAGGCCTTCGAAGCCGCAATCATCGGATCAGCCCTTGGCTTCGGGGTCCTGTTTGCCTGGGGTATTATAGCCCTGGTGAAAGGCTGAGCTATGGATCATGCGATGCTTGTCATTTTTTCCATAACCTCAGGCCTGTCTTTTTGTGTCCTCTTTCGGATTCCGCGCCGCTTTATCATAGCCAATGTGCTCCTCGCTGTTTTTGCGAGCATGAGCCTTAGGCTCTCGGCGCAAAAGACGGGATTTGAAACTTTTTTTATTGCAATGGGTATAGGAATCCTCAGCCATCTTCTAGCCAGAAAGACTCAGAGTCCCGCACAGGGATTTCTGATTCCCGGGGTCATGTTCTTGGTCCCTGGCGATGCAGTCTATCAGACGATTAGCGCGATCATTGAGAGCAATCCTGATCTGGCATTTAACCGGGGCCTGAAGGCTATGCTTACCACGCTCAGCATTAGCTTCGCTCTTTTGGTGGTAAATTGGGTCATGCCACCCCGCCAGGACCTATAGAATATGAGCTTGGCCCTGGAACCAGTTTTGTTTCTGGATTGTCAGACAACAGGGGCGTCGCCGGAATTTGGCGAGGTGCTAGAATGGGGTATGGCTCGCCTCTGGCCCGGATCTGATGCCGAAATTTATTCCGAAATAGCAAAACTGCCGGATGAGACCACGCTGCCGAAAAAAGTCTCACGCCTTACCGGAATCAAACCCGAGCTGACACTCAACGCTCAAGATTCCGCGCTAGAGATACTTCAACGGTGGCAAAGTATTTTTTTTGGCAAGCTGCCTTTGATTATTCATTTTGCACGCTTTGAGCTAGCTTTTCTACGCCAGTACACCGATGCTGATGCGTTTCAGGTGGTATGCACCTACGAAATTGCTAGACGACTCTGGCCCAACCTTCCCTCCAAGAGCCTGCGGTCCGTGTCAGGGTATTTGGGATTTCCCATAGGCGAGCTGAAAAGATCCAGGGATCACATCGAAGCAACCATTCACATCTGGCGCGCGATGACCAAGGAACTGCACGCGCTCGGAATAACCGATTGGGCCAGCCTCAATCACTGGCTCAAAACAACCAAACCCGAAAAGCAAGGTCGCAAGACATTTGCTCTCCCCGACGAGCTGCGTCTTGGAATGCCCCAAGCGCCCGGTGTCTATTTCATGCTGAGCGCCACCGGTACCATCCTCTATGTAGGCAAAGCAACCTGCCTGAAGGATCGGGTCAATTCGTACTTCCGCGGCCGAAAATCAAAAGGATCGCGGCTCAACGAGTTGCTAAGTCAGGTCATGGATATTAGGGTGGAGGTATCTCCCCATCCAACTGCGGCAGCTCTGCGTGAATCAGATCTGATAAAACAATTTGATCCCCCGTACAACCGAGCGCTTCGGTCCTCTGATCAAGAGCTGGGTTTTCTCAGCAAATTTTCTCTGGGTATCTCAGCTACCGAAGCCTCCGAGGCGTTTTGGGGGCCCCTTAGATCAAGGCGTGTTGTGGATTACGCCACGAATCTTGTCGCGTTTATCCGTTCACGGGCTGACCTAGATTGGGATATTCCACAGGCATCCTTCCAGATTTTGGAAGAAGGAGTCAGCTTTTTCCTCGAAGGCCTATCAAAAAAGGAGCGCGCCTATTTTGAAGAAGGTGATAACCGTGGGCTTCGGGCATTTCTCGCGCGCAGTTGGCGGCAAAGGATCATTCGGCTTCGAGAACGTCAGACTAGTACCGATGTTGAGGACGACGAAACTCACGACGATGATACCGAGGATTTGAAGGATGCAGAGCGTGAATTGTCAAGGGAGGATGTGGCGAACCACCTAGCAGGGGTTTTTTCGCACCTCGCTTTTCAGATATTCAAAGGACGATGGTTTGTTCGACTCTTGAATTGCAAGATCAGGTACTGGGATCATTCATCGAATCTCGTTCATAAGATAGAATTTGAAAATGGCATCCCCAGTTTCTCAAGTTCCGCTTTGGATTTAGACTGGAAAACCGGTTTTAGAACCCAATCCAGGGGCGATCTCTTGACCCTTTTTGACCAGGCGACCTACGATCGCATCGCGATACTGTGGACGGAGTTGAGGCATTTGGTCAAGCAACACACCATTGTCACGCTTTGCTACAAACAAGGACACGAACTTAGTCGCGAGCATATCATGGCTTTTTTATTCCCGGAGCTCAACCTTGGCTGAAATCAAGATCGCGGTATCTGAATTTGCGCTGCCACTGGAGCGTCTCGGGAGTTTGAGACGCGAGGGTGGTTTTGGCAATTTGGATCTGGGTCAGAAAATTCATGACCTTCTGCAGGACCAACGAATAAAGCAGGGTGACTACGAAAGCGAGGTTCCCTACCAACATGTAGTCCTAAAAGACCGTTATGTCATCCAGATTTCGGGCCGCGCAGATGGGGTTTTCGGTGGGCAGACGATCGAGGAGATCAAATCGACAGGTGCTCCCAAAGCTTTGCATCGAGAGATCGAAATCAACGGGTTCTATCAGCATCCTTATAGCCTCCAGCTACTGACGTATGGACATATTCATTTTTTAAAAACCGGCACGATCCCCAAGCTCAAGCTTACCATCGCCGGTTTCAGGGGTCAGGAAGAACTTGGACATTGGATCGACTATGATCATGATGTGTATAATGCCTATTTCGAAGCGCGACTTGACCAGATCGTTGCGCTCGAGGTCAAAAAAAAGAATCTACGACGACGCAGAAAAACACAGGCAAAGGAGCTGAAGTTCCCTTTTTCGTCGATGCGCCAATATCAGTCTGACCTAATCGAGTCGGTGCGAGCAATTGTCAAAAATGGTGGCAAAGGGTTGATTCAGGCACCGACCGGGATCGGAAAAACCATAGGACTGTTACTACCAACGCTAGGTGAGGCTTTATCTCGCGGCAGTCAAACGATCTATGCAACGCCCAAAAACAGTCAATTCCGACTCGTCGAAAATACCATTAAAGATCTAAGCGCCACGCTTTTAGAACCTCTTAGCTCGCTCACGCTTACCGCCAAATCCAAGCTTTGCCTCAACGATCAGATATCCTGCCAGGCCGATCACTGCTCCTATGCGCGGGATTTCTATACCAAGATCACGAAGTTTGACTTAGTCACCAAACTCGAGGATGTGAAAAATCGTGATCGAGAAGCCTTGCAAGCCTTTGGCGAGCAACACCAGGTCTGTCCCTATTATATGGCGCAGGAGGTTGTAAAATCCGCTGATGTGATCATTTGCGACTACAACTATGTGTATTCACCTCGCTCGATTTTGCCTGGTGCACTCGATATAGAGGCTAAAAAGCTGCGGCCCAATTTGCTTACTGATGAATTTCATAATCTCTACGAACGCGCGCTCGAGTATTATTCTCCGCAATTTGGCAGAGAAAGCCTTCAAATACTCCAACGGAAATACCCGGAACGGATTAAAGGCGAATGGGGAGACATCATCAACGGCCTTATCGAACTTATCGCCGAGTCTCGACCAGCCCATGGACAAAGCGCACGAATCGAAATCAATCGGAAAAAAGTCTTATCTCTTTATCAATGGTATGCTGACTTTTTGCTGCGGTTTTTGGCGGGAGGCGATCTTATCACGGACGACGACGCAGTCCTGGAGTTGTTTTTTCGACTCATGGAGTTTGCGTCCGTTGCCGAAACCGCCGACGAAAATTCGGTGCATGTGTATTTAAACCGAGATCATGACGAAAAAATCGCTGTTGTGTGCTGCGACGCCTCAGGGTACCTCAAGCCAAAGTACGAGGGATTTCATGTGGTTCTCGGTTTTTCAGCAACGTTAAAGCCATTTGATTTCTACCAGAGTCTTTGTGGGTTTGATAAAGAAACCGTATCACTCGAAATGCCAACACCTTTTCCGGATCAAAACCGCAAACTAATCGTTATCCCACAGGTCTCTACCGCATACAAAACAAGGCACCTCCACTACCAAAAAATTGCCCAGGCCATCATCAGAATCGCCAGGGAAAAAGCGGGACACTATTTCGTGTTTTTGCCAAGCTATGGCTTTTTGGAGGAGATGGCCAAAGTCCTTAGGGAAATCGATGGCAGTGTCGGCGTTAATCTGCAAAAGCCCGAGATGGATGAGCGGGATCTAAACCTCCTGTGCGATGCCTTGAAGGAACCAAGTTGGGGCGAGGTAAGCTTTTTGTTAGGCGTCCAGGGCGGACGCCTCGCCGAGGGCCTTGATATACATTCGCCGTATCTCAATGGTGTATTTGTGGTTGGGCCTGCGATTCCGCTTAATACATTTGAGCGCAACCTGCGCAGGGATTTTTACGAATCAAAATTCGGCGATGGGTTCGCCTATGCTTATGTGTTCCCTGCCATGGCAAAATCGATTCAGGCGGCAGGAAGGGTCATCCGATCTGAGGAAAAGCGCGGTTTGATCATCCTCATGGATCAGCGGTTTCTTCTTGACGACTATGCTCTCGCCATGCCGAGTTTTTGGTTTGATAAATCGATCAAAGAGCGCGCTGAGCAGGGAATTCTCAGCAGTGTTCGCGAATTTTGGGGAGAGACGACGCACGAGGTGAGGGTCTGTCCATAAATAACTTGAGCAATTGGCGGTTAGATAGATTCTGCTGAAAAAGCGGAGCTTTTTCAGCAGAATCTAGATAATGGTCAGGCTTAGTCTACACGGTACAGGCTCTAGAGTAAAAAATCTAGAACAGCACTCGAATCTTTTGCACCCTCTTGCGGCTCAAGCTGCGGTGGGGCTTTTTTGATTCGCCGGTTTAATGCATTAATGATGTTTGGAATCTGGGTCAGCATCTGGTTTAGATGAAACGCGAAATTCTCGTAGATGACTCCTCGGGCGAGATGAATATTCTGACAGAAGATTATTTCGTTCGTGGCGGAATCCAAGGCGAGGGTTCCGCCATAGGTTTCAATCATAAAGAGATTAGTCTCAAGGGCAGCCCTGAGTATGCTAAACTCGTCAAAACCCGTGCCCTTCATAACGGGAGTATAAAGAAAGATAGTC
>CAZOSN010000090.1:0-15395 GCA_964582405.1 uncultured Oligoflexales bacterium
CATGGTTTTAACCTATTTTGTCGCTCTTTTTATGGTTGCGATCTCATCTTCATTTTTCTGATCCGCTTTAATTTCTAGCTCTGATTTGAGCATCACATACTGTTCCTCGAGCTTCTCAAATGATTTGAGCGAGGTCTGGATTTCTAACACTCGGTTAAGTTGATTTTTTTCGTGACCTTCGATTTCCGAAACTCGTTTTAAGGTTTCATGCCACTTTAATTTGGCCGATTCGATGGCCGGCTCAAGAACCATCATTTGCGCTAGATTTCCAGCTTGACGCTCGTCGTTAATTCGCTCGACACCAAGAATATACTGTTGTTGGTGATCTTTTAGTTGCTGAATAGCCTTGAGCTTTTGATCTCGAATAGCCGCTAGCGCGGCAGATTCGGTATCCAAGGCAACTTTTTTTGCTCGGATCAATGGTTGAACGCGTTGAATTTTTTTTAGCACATGCTTCATGAACTTGGTCTCCGCTGTTACTAACCTGGATTACGAATACTTTGGCCCCTTAGAGTCATTAAAAGCTGATTCAATGCAGTATCGAGATCGCTTTTTTCTGTTATATTCTGCTTCAAGAACTCTTCAATATACGGCATGAGGTTGATCGCATTGTCTAGAACCGGATTGGTTCCTGACTGGTAGGCACCGATCTGGACGAGATCAAAGTTCTGCCGATACTCACCTAGCAGTCGCCGAAGAATCTGAGCTAGTTCGAGATGATCAGAAGAAACGATATCATTCATAACACGGCTTGCGCTTGTCGGAATATCGATCGCCGGAAAATGACCACGGGCGGCAAGGTCTCGTGAGAGGTTGATATGGCCATCTAATATAGATCTTGCCGCATCGGCAATAGGATCATTAAAATCGTCGCCATCGACAAGGACGGTATAGAGTCCGCTTATGGCACCAAGGCCAGGTTTTTGAGGTCCGGTCCGTTCGAGAAGCTTCGGAAGAAGCGAAAAGACACTAGGAGTATACCCCTTTGTAGTGGGCGGCTCACCGATCGAATGTCCGATTTCCCTCTGAGCTTGAGCAACCCGGGTGAGGCTATCGAGCATAAACAATACATTTTTCCCTTGTTGTGAAAAATACTCGGCGATAGCTGTGGCGGCCTTGGCTCCCCTGATACGCATAAGCGGCGATTGATCGCTGGTGACAGTAACAACCACCGACCGACTCATGCCTTCCGGTCCAAGATCGCGCTCAATGAATTCGCGAACCTCGCGACCGCGTTCACCGATCAATCCAATAACATTGATGTCGGCGGCTGAATTGCGCGCCATCATTCCCATCAGAACACTTTTTCCGACACCGCTACCTGCCATGATTCCAATTCGCTGACCTAACCCCATCGTAAGCAGTGCATCTATCGCACGCACCCCAAGCGAAAGCGGCATGGTAATGCGCTGGCGAGCCATGGGATCTGGTGCCGGATTGTCCAAAGGCCTGAGATCTGCATCAGAAGGGATCATCATGGGTTCCTTGCCAAGAGGAACCATGAATGGGTCAACAACGCGCCCGAGCAAAAAATCACCGACGGGTACATGAGCGTGACTTTTGACAAGAGAAACGATGCAGCCGGGCGAACATCCCTCAAGCTGAGCATAAGGCATAAGAAGTACCGAACTATCGCGAAACCCAACAACTTCGGCGAGAATCTCTTCGTTCCGGCCAGGAATATCAATTTGGGCAATCGTTCCGAGCTTGCAACCTGGTAGGGTAGCCTCGACGATGGTTCCAATGATCTTGATCACCTTGCCATGATGAGACCATGGTATGACCTTAAACGCCTTTCTCAGGTGGGCCTGGTCAAATTTTGTAACCCTCGCCGTCATTAGCTAGCTACCTCGTCGGGAGAAATCAGTTGCATGTCTGCCTGGTTTAACAGGTCTGATACAAGTTTTCTGAGTTTGCCATCGATCACCCCATGACTGGAATCTATAGCAAAATCGCCTGGTTCGATGGTTTCATCCGCAACAATGTGATCTTTAAGTTTTTCACCCGAAAAATTGGACAGTTTATCGACCTGCGACGGGTTTACTCGAATTTTAAATTTGTCATCACCCACCGCTTCGTCTACCGCTCTTTGAATGACTGAGCCAAAGGCATCTGGGTTTAAGTGGAATTCCTTTTGCAACAATGATTCCATAAGCGTCTGACAAATCGCCCGAAAGTTGTCTTGAGCATTGACAAGAATGTCCTTCTTCAATTTCTCAAGATGATCAATTAGATCCGCAAGCTGCGATGACCGTTTTTCAGCATCTGCGGCAATCTCTGTTTGGGCCTGTTCCAGAGCATGCTTATAACCATCCTCGTAGCCTCTCTGCATCATTTCCTCAATGACGCCCTGATCGACTTCCACTTCATTCCTGGGATTTTCGCTTGCTTGGGGGCGCATTGACTCAG
This sequence comes from uncultured Oligoflexales bacterium, assembly GCA_964582405.1. Taxonomy (GTDB): domain Bacteria; phylum Bdellovibrionota_B; class Oligoflexia; order Oligoflexales; family Oligoflexaceae; genus CAZOSN01. The sequence goes on from CAZOSN010000090.1 coordinate 2,410, forward strand.
CAGGGGATGCATCGTTTCGTTTCAACACAAGACCAGATCCAGTCAGCTGATCTTGATTTTTTGGAATCTGTGCGGACACTTCGTCAAGAATCTTAAATTCCTTTGCAACGGGACTCGCCGCCATTGGATCACTGGGTGCAGACCCGGAGTTACTTTCTCCAGCATCTGGATTTTCCTTCTCCGTTTGTTCCTCTTCGTCCGTATCGTTTTCGTCATCAGAACGACCACCCCCAAATTTTGCCGATCTATTTGCGGCTTCAAAGAAGAAATAGTCCTCGTCATCCATATAAATTTCTTTTTTCGACGAACGGGCCCGCATCCTCTGCCAATCTTCGGTAAAGTCAATGGGAACGATCACAGGTCTTCGTGATCCTTCTGGAGTAATATCATTATCAGTAAAAAGATAAGGTTTTGTGCTTTCCTGAATCTCCGTCCTTAAATGGAGATTGGCGTGAATAATGCTGTTAGCCATGTTATCAGGAATGACAGACTTATGGATCGTAACCTCACTGAGGTTAAATTCCGTGACTTTTACCAAGTCCAGGATTGGATCGTTACGTTTTATAAACCGACCAGCAAGATTCGGTCCATCTTTTTCAGCCATGCGTTAACCTGCATTATGATGAGGGTTAAGTAGCAAGCGAATGGCCTCGGTTGTTCGCTCAGGTTCATTCTTGGCAAGAAACAGAATCTGTTCATGCGGGGTAAGCTTTTCAAACGGCACGTCCTCTTTGACCTGAACGTTTTGAATACCACCCAATTCAAGATCAGGTTTGAATTCGTCAATTTGCGTTTCTTTCGCCTTGCGTTCCGGATCATAAGACAGCCACCTAAAGTATGGCCTGACCACGAAGGCGAACAGTAGAACGAGAGCCAGCGCGATGGTTGCAGATACTATAAGCGTCGCGATATAGTTGCGATTGTCTTCTTTGGTCTCCTTGATAGCCTCGATTTGCGCCGGAGCCAATTCAAAGAGAATGTTCTGAACCTCTACGCTATCGCGTCCCTCTTTAAATCCGATCGTCGATTTTACAATTTGATCTATTTTTTTCATTTCTTCTTCCGAACGTGCCTCGAACTGAGGTTTTGTCCCATCTATGGGATAAGGCTGAACTCCATCGACAATAACTGCGGCTGATATGCGTTTAATATTCCCCACGGGGAGAAGCTTGTGCTTCTTGGTTTTAGCGATCTCATAGTTGAGTCGCTCAGACGTACGAGAACTCTTGGCTCGCGAGGAGGTGATGTTAAGTTCCTGCTGCTCGCCCGGCACGTTGGACTTTGCTCCGGGAATACCGGTCGGATTCATGCCGTTGCCATCCATTTCTTGATTAGTGGTATTGGAGGCAAGAACAACCACTCGGTCCGGGTCGATATCGTCAATAGTTTGTTCTTCTTCGGTAAAATCTACTTCGACATCGACCTTCGCCTCGACCCGCTCGGGGCCCACAATGCGGCTCACAATCACCCGAACCTTGTCAGTCAATTCTCGCTCGAGGTTTCGCTTGTAGCCCAGCATTTCTTCGGTACGCTTCGCGGTGGGATCTTCCGTCTCGATCTTGGTCAGCATTTTGCCTTCCTGGTCGATGATCGTCACTTTTTCGGGACGAAGACCTTCAACGGACCTGGATACCAAGTGAACAATACCATTGATCTGCTTATCGGTGATTTTATGACCTCGTTGAACTTTTACATAGATTGCTGCAGTAGGCTCCTGAGCATCCTCAATAAAGAGGCTCTTTTTAGGCATGGTAATATGAACTCGAACATTGCTTAAGCCCTCGACTTGGGCAATAGTGCGACCAAGTTCACCCTCAATCGCTCGATCCTTGTGGATTTTTTGCTCGAATTCAGTTCGAGTAAAATCCTGCTGATCAAATTTCTCCCAACCAATTTGTCCATGGTTGGGAAGACCCTGTTCTGCTAGTTTCAATCTGAGAGGAATAACTTGGTCGGGTTCTACGCGGATACCTTTGCTATCGACATTAAAGTCGGTAACCCCCATTTTGGTAAGCTCGTCGGTGATGGCTGTAACGTCTTTAGCATTGAGACCAAGGTATAAGTAATCATAGGATTTCGGTCTTTCCTGGAGAAATAAAGCTACCATGAGTCCCAGAACGGTGGCTATCGTTACCGCGATCACGATCTTCTGGGTCATGCTCAGGGCTCTTAGGTAGGCTAAGGCCCCAGTCCAGGATTTGTTGAACGCGGCTAAAAACTTGTCCACTCAAGGCTCCAAGCAGGCTTTGATTTGGTAAGACCCTAAATAAGTTAGACCGGCATACGCATGATTTCCTGATATGCAGCAAGTGCCTTGTTGCGAATCTGGACCATTAGATTAAAAGACAGCTCGGCTTCGGTTGCAGCAAGCATCGTCTCATGGATATTTTGTTCTTTGCCCGTGCTAAGATCAGTTGCGGCTTTGTCCGCGGTTTTTTGCGTGTTGTTGGTTTCTTTAATGCTGTCGAGCAGATGCTCAGCAAAGCTTATTTGCTTGGGTTTTGAATCGGTAACTGGTGCAATGGTATTGATTCTTTTGTCCGTGGTAAGAGATCTTAGCTCTGCCATGGCATTTTCAGATATGTTCAAGGATTGACCAACTTTCGTCATAGCAAGCTCCTATTACCTTCCAATTTCAAGCGACTTCATCGCCATCTGCTTCGCTGAATTGACCGCCGTTGAATTCGCTTCATAGGCTCTAGTTGCAGCGATCATATTCACCATTTCTGTCATAACCTGAATATTGGGGAGTTCGACATACCCATCCTTGTCCGCATCCGGATGACTTGGATCATGAACTCTCCGCGGCGGTGCCTTGTCTTGATGAATATCTACCACATGGACATCCTGTAGCTGAGCGCCATAGGATTCATCCAGAAAATCCTCGAATTCATTGCCTGTGGGCGTCGCTTCAAAAACAACATCTCGACGCTTATAGGGGCCACCTTCAGGAGTACGAGTTGTTGATGCGTTGGCAAGGTTTCCTGATAGCACGTTCATCCGCAGCCTTTGAGCCGCAAGCGCAGACGAGCTAATATTCATAGAGCGAAAAAATCCCATCAGACTTGTCCTCCGGATGCGATGGCATACTTAAGAATGCCAACTTTACGATTAAGAAGTTCGACGGTGGTGTTGAACATGATTTGGTTTTGAGCTAAATCAGCCATTTCCTTGTCCACATCAACCGTATTGCCGTCTTCACCGACGCTTTCGGTAGGCCTGATGAATACGTCAGGATAGATCGTTCCATCAGCCTCCGTATGCGCGTTGCGAAAATGTTTGGGATTGGAGGCTTTCATCGCGAATGGTTCGTCATCGCCTGCCACCGCCTGAAGCTGCTCCTCGAAATTATAGCCAAAGGCTCTAAATCCTGGCGTCTCAGCATTGGCGATATTCGCATTCAAGACCTCAGCTTTTTTGGTCCGAAGATCCATAGAAGCCATCTTAATGCGATCTTGAAGGGTGAAAATGCCTCCAACCAAACTGCTCATAGCGGCTTTCCAATCGTGGGTTGTGGTACCTCAAAGCCCTCGTTCATGAACTCATTGATTTTGTTACGCAAAGTCCTGAGACTAATCCCCAGAGTTTTTGCCGAGTGCGTACGGTTACCGTTGTGTTCACGCAAGGTTTCAAGGATGAAATGCGTCTCGACCGTGCGCATTTTCTGACCAAGCGGAAGATGCTTGATCCAGTCAAGGTCGGTCGCGATCGTACGCGGTTCGAGATTAAAATCATCCGAAGTTAGCATCGTCGATTGCGCCATAAGAACTGCGCGTTGCAGCACGTTTTGAAGCTCTCTAACATTTCCTGGCCATGGATACCGCATTAGATTTGACATTGCGTCGGCTGAGATGGTCAGCTGTTGATTTCGATATTGCATGCTGAATTTTTTCAGGAAGTGGCGAATAAGAATTTCGATATCCTTCGGCCTTTCCCTTAGCGGAGGGATTTCGAGATGAATCACATACAGACGATAGAAGAGGTCCTGTCTGAATTTGCCTTCGTTTACCGTCTGAGCGATATCGCGGTTTGAGGTGGCAATGATTCGCGTATCGATCGGAACCGAACCAGTACCACCGATTCTCTCGATTTCTTTCTCTTGAAGTGCGCGGAGAAGCTTGGCCTGTAGGGCTTGATCTGTTTCTGTAACTTCGTCGAGCAGAAGAGTGCCACCGTTGGCCTGTTCAAATTTTCCGATATGGCGGTTGTTGGCTCCAGTAAAAGCCCCCTTCTCATAACCAAATAACTCGCTTTCGAGCAAATTGATAGGCAGCGCGGCGCAGTTGATCGCGGCAAATGGGTTTTCCCTGCGCTTGGAGGTCTTGTGAATCATGCGAGCAATGACTTCTTTACCGGTTCCTGATTCTCCAGTAATCAGCACTGGGACATTGGCATCGGCGATCTGATCAACAATTTCTTTGATGCGCAGCATACGTTCGTCAGCAAAGATGAAATTGCATGAATCCACTTCGCGGCTTTTTTGTACATAGTTGAGGTATTCTGTAGGATTGGGTTGATTGCTGCGCGCGTCGCGAGCTTCTTCCCTGGCCAAGGCACTGTTAGTCGGATTCGATCCATCCATAATACGCTCCCTTAATTGTTAAGCTGATCTAACCTCTTCTTTGCCAATTCTGCGTACAATGCGTTATTGCCGTCCTGGCTAGCCTTCGTTAGTGCGTCCAAAGCTTCCTGCTTCCGACCAGCGCGATAGAGAAGTAGCCCACCTTTGTATAGCGCCTCAGCTCTACCTTCCCAGTTGCGACTGTTAGCCCCTGTCAGGGTATAGATGCGACCCGCATCTAGATATTTGTTGGCGGTTCGATACGTCTCGGCAAGCTCAACCAGACTTGATGCCCAAGCTCTTTCGATTTCAATATCTGAATCAAAGCTCTTTGGATCTAGTTTCGTGAGCAAATGACGAGATTTCTCCCATTCCTTGTCAAGACCAAGCCTCTTAAATTTTTCGGCTAAGGCTCGCAGAGTTTCCACTGTGGCTCCCGTTGGTGCGTAGGCGGTCTTGAGCGAATCAGCATCGCTGGTCGCCTCCGAGACTTTCGTATTGAGAGATCTGTCCCAACCTTCAAGCAATATTCGTGCCGGAGTCGAGACTAGACTTTGCGATTTCACCTGGCCTTCCAACGGCACGCGCATGCTTACAAGCAATTTCTGTTGCTCGGCTGGTTTGAGCTCTCGCCATGATTGCCAGAGCTTTCCATTGACTTGGTTTTGTTCTGTTTTGAGCTTTTCGCGGTCGGCGCTTCCGGCGGTCTGAACCGAAGTCATCTGGTCGATGGTATCGGTGATGGTCATCGTTAACCAGAATTGAGCATTGAATCGATTGACGCTATTTTCGATTTTTGCCACTGCTTTACGGTAGTGAGGCACGGCCAGATTTGATTGTCCGAGCAAACGGTATGCCTGCCCCAGAGACCAGGACGTCTGCGCGGTATGAGGGAGTTCTTTTAGGCTTGGATCAAGCGATTCGTAGATTTTGATCGCACCGAGATAGTCTTCTTTATCGACCTGTTCGGTGATGAGCGTATTGATTTTTTTCGTGAGTTTTTCCTTAATATTTTGCTGATAAAGCTCCACTTTTGCGCCATTGAAATTCTTGAAATAGAAGCTAGCCATATCTGCTGTCTGCTTGTCCCATGGTCTTGTAAGAGACAAATTGTCGTTCAACAGAACGGTTGCCACGAGAAATCCTGTCCAAGGGTTTTCAATTTTGTTGTACGAAGATTCGAGCGCGACGCGATCTTCTGGTGTCAAAGTAGGGATGAAAAAAGGATTTTGAATCAGATTTTTGATATTCTTCTCGTCTTGCGACCAATAGACTTTGCGAAGCGTAATCTGAGCGTTAAGTTCGATATCTTTGTCGCTTGGTATCCCGGCGAGCGATTTTGCCAGGACATCGTAGGCCTGGGTTTCGCCACGTTTGATCAGACGAAGGGCTCTGATATCAAGCTGCCGCATTTTGGCAAAATTGGACAGAGGATGATCCGGGTGCTTAGTAACCATCGCCGCGTAATAACCATCGGCCAGAGTGAAATTGCCCTGGCCAAGGTGAATCTCGGCCAGTCGCCAAAGGTGCATCGGCTGCTTGTCAAACAATAGAGGAGATTTGTGAATAACCTGTGAATAAGCCGCCAGGGCCCTGCCTTCATGGCCAAAGTCAAAAAGTTTTGCGGCATAGTCGGCCATGGCATCCATCGAAGTCACGGCACGCTCGGCGTTTTTGGACAAGAAATCCTTGTAGCTCTTGCCCGCTTTGAATGACGCAAGTTGGATAAGGTAGATATAAGGTGGAAACTGTTTCCAAGCGCCACCAGGACCATTGGGGATGTTTTTAAGAGTCTGGCTGAGTTCTTCGGGGTTGTTTAAGGCATCTGGCTGAGGCTGCAGCAACCTTCGGCGACTTGCCAACGCGTCTCCTGCCGCGATTTCTAGGGTTGAGGGCATATCGTTTGACTGGGTTTCGGACTGCCTAACCAAAGGGAATGATTCCTTTGCAGGGCTCTGGCTAGGTCGTGATTCGGTAATTACGGGCGGGCCATGCGCCTCGGCGCCCTCGAGCATATAGCCAAAGGTACCAGCTTCGGGGGTGTCCGCTCGGTTTGTAAAAGGAAAACCGCTGCGGGCGTCGCGATTTTCGCTAAAGTTTTTATCGAACAGATCAATCACGATGCGAAATGGCTCTTCAAAATTTGACACCGCTGCCCTGATATCGCGGTCACGGAGGAAAATTTTGACTTCCGTAAGCGAGGCATTCTTTTCTTTTAGTGTTAACCGACGGACTAGTGACTCATCATAGGTATCGAGGGCTTTTAAATCGTCAGTAGTTGTGTTGGATAATTCGAGAACAAGAGCATTATCAGGTTTGTTGTAGTAATAGTTAAAAACTCGTTCATTAGGAAATGGAAGAACAATCTGAGTGAATCGCGCGGCCCCCTCACCCCTGGTTGGCACTATGAGGGCAATCAATTCACAAAGTAGGCTTAGCAAAATTTGTCGGTGCAAAGTCATCAATTCAACCGATCTCTGTCAAACTTATAGGAGGCAGTTTGCACCAAGCAATTTGTATGCCGCTATTTAAGAATTTGATTTTATTGATAAATATATCGCGCTGCCAATTTCCCGCCGCGAAACCCTCCCAAAGAGTCAAAGCTGTGACGTTAGAGTTCGAGAATTGCGTCATATTTTTGACTTGCAATATGCAAGGCTATGCCCGACAAAAAATGCGAGAAAAGTTGGAACAACAAATCTAAAACTGGTTAGGTTCATGAAATTGCAAAACAATAAATTGCCGTGGGAGAAGCGGGAGACCAAGGTTGCAGTAATCGGTGACTTTATTCTGGATGAGTACCTAGAGGGCTCTGTCCATCGAATCTCGCCCGAGGCGCCTGTACCGGTTCATCTCGTCAAAAGCCGCACAGTCACTGCAGGCGGAGCGGCGAATGTCGCTCGCAACATTCAACTTACAGGTGGCCTGGCTTCTGTCTATGGCGTCGTTGGCCATGACGAAAGCGGAAACGCGCTTCTGCAGATTCTGAAAAACGACGGAATCGATATCGCGGCCATTCTTGCCGATTCTGAACGTCCAACGATTCGGAAGATGCGTGTTACTGCCAACAACCAGCAACTTGTGCGGATAGATTGGGAGAAAATCACGCCGATCAAAAGCGCCTTGATTGAAGAACTCTGCGCAAAGCTCGAAAAAGACCCGAGCCCCGTTTTCTTATTGAGTGACTATGGCAAGGGAAGCCTTACTTCGGATTTGATCAGGCGTGTGATCGCTATGGGTGCTGCCAAAGGAAAGCTTATCGTCGTTGACCCGAAGGGTCATGACTATTCGCGCTACTCAGGTGCATTTCTGATCACACCAAACCGCGAAGAGGCCTGCCGAGCACTCAATAGGGATCCGCTTGAGACCCATGATCCACTTGACCTCGCAAGCGAGATCCGAGACCGATTTAGGATCGAAAACGTTGTGGTAACCCTTGGGGCAGAAGGTATGCTGGGACTTGCCAAAGGTGTCGGGCGCGATCAGGCAATCAGGCTCAGAGCCCGAGCACGGGAAGTTTTCGACGTCTCGGGCGCGGGCGATACCGTGGTAGGTCTACTTAGCCTAGGTTTGGCATCGGGCCTCAGCCTTCACGATAGCATGGAGGTCGCCAATGTCGGTGCTGGCGTCGTCGTTGAAAAATGGGGTACCCAGCCTGTCAGGCTTTTTGAACTGAAAAATGCCCTTGAGAGAGATCTTGCCACCACCCAGACTTTCCCAAGCACAGCGAGGAAGATTTATCAGCGGACCGAAATCAGCGTTGTTATTCCCCCTAAGTCTCACCGTCAGAAAAAAGTCGTGTTTACCAATGGGTGCTTTGACATCCTGCACTCAGGTCATGTGAGTTACCTTGAGGAAGCGCGCGGCGCCGGCGATTATCTAGTCGTGGGAGTAAATACCGATAGTTCGGTGCGCGCGCTCAAAGGGGCGACCCGACCGATAGTGCCCCTTGAGCAGCGCATGAGAGTGTTGGCTGCACTAGCATGCGTTGATGCCGTGGTGCCGTTTTCGGAAGCAACCCCAAGGACCTTGATCCAGGAAATCATGCCCGACATCTTGGTTAAAGGCGCAGACTATAAGATCGATGACATCGCAGGTCATGACATCGTGTTAGGTGCTGGCGGCGAAGTTTATACACTAAAGCTTATCGATGGCGTCTCGACCACCTCGATCGCACAGCGCATCAAAGAGGGGTTATAACTGAGTAAGGGCGGAGACGATCAAAGTGGAAGCGAGGCAAGGATGGCGAGTGAAAAATCAGATACACGCACTCTGCCTTCGCCGAGATCAAAGTTTTCTGATCCAAAGGAAAGCTCACCGCCCCACTGAATATCCTCTTTAGGAGCCAGTAAGTTGGCTCCTATACTTAGGCGATACGCTGAATATTTTTTTACACTTTCCATCGATTGATGCATCCCGACCTGCCCCAAACCGAAGGGCAACAAGTCAGGCACAAACTCCAGATTCGCGAAGTATTCAAGATTCTGGGAGATTGGGCTCAGAGAAATTTGGTCGCGATAGTCAGCAAATGGGCTTAGCTTCAGCATATTTTCGCCGCCATAGATGCCCCCGTCATTCACACCGATGCTGTTGAATACAAGTTGACCACCCAATAGCAAAGTGCTCGTCTTCCAAGGTAACATTCGGTAATAGAACCGTCCGCCTACACCAAATCCAGAATAGCCACCATCCTTGGTCTCACCAATTTCAATATGCCCAATCCCGTCCCAACCCATCGATGAATCAAGAAGTTGACCATACATCCCCGAGAACGAGTTAAACAACCACAGAGGGAGCTTATTATTGAGGTCGATGTCGTAGGGACCACGGACGTTAAACGAACGAGCTGCGGCCTTCAGGTAGAGGTGAGGTGCGGTTGTGAAGTTGTCTTTGACCGGTATGTCGAGAGGTTCTGTGACCTCCTGGGACTCCTCGGCTTTTGCGAAAGGAACTTCTTCTTTTTCATCGTCTTCGTCGCCCTTGGGATCGCCTATTTTAGATTTCGCCACGAATTCTTGTTTTGCCGGAGGTGGCGGTGCGGGCTGCGCCGGAGCCTGTTTTTGCTGTTGCTTAACGACTTGAGTCCCCATAATTTTTGGACTGCCGAGCCCCGCAGTTTGAACCGACTTTGGTTCACCAGCGTAGACTATCGGATTGTCACTTTCATGAGTCGTTTCGAAATCAGGTTTGGCGACCAGACGCTTAAATCTAATTCGGCATGGCAGATCATCAATTCTTGCTCCATCCCCAACCTGCACAGCTCCCTCAAACGCCAAATCTTCGACCTGTGCGATAGCAGAATTTTGCTTGACATCGACAACCTTGGCTGTCCCCAAATTCTTATTATCAAAACTGAGCCAGGCTCCTGTCGCTGGATGAGTATCGACCACATAACTTCGGATCATACCAAGCTCGTCACCAATTTTTAGGTTTTGATCGAGCCCTGCATTGATCGTGATATAAGATCCCTGGACAGACATCACATTGGTATCAATCGGCAAACGATTGAGCATTCTAAATAACAGATCTGTGATTCTATCGTGAATTTCCTCTTCCATGGCGGTGTTAAACCAAGACCTAGAGACAGTCTCCACCTCGTGCAGGTAGGTATCGGAAAGAGATGGATTTAAAATCCGCGTCGTAAAGACCACTACATCAGGCTTCAATGCTGCGGTAAGCGAAACGAATCCCTGAGTTTCATACTGTTCGACAAGCTCCTTGCGCCCTTCCGGCGATGACCACAGCTCCGAGGAGACCTCAAAGTTGAGCAAATTAAATCGTTTGGCCTCTCCTGGAATCAGGCTCCACATTTTCTCAACTTTTTTCTTGAGCTTCTGAAATGGGTAAGAGGTATCCTGACCTTGCCATTGAATGGGGATGATCCCGATATTGCTAAGCACCGGCAGTGGCCTTTTGCCAGTAATAGCCGCTGCCCGATGCAGCTCGCCATCGATCACTGCAAAAAGGGCCATAAGCGATAAAGCCGCGAGCTTAGACTTTTTCCATACTGTGATTGGCGCCATCGAAGGATACTCTGCGTTTGACTTCTTCTATGATCGTCTCAATATGAACTGGCCTCCGCCAGATACGGTGCAGACTCTTGAGGCATTCGAGCGTAAAATCGTGCTTTAAATCAGTACCGTCGTGCGTGTGCTGAAGCAACAGCTCGCCGCGATTCTTGAAATTTCCATCAATCACTCGGATAACTGGTTGACCAAAGTTTGTAAGTTGTTTTAGTAGCCGCTGCTTAACCTCATCAAAATTTCGGCTCGAAATCACATAACGGTTGGTGCGTCGGTCATAGTCGTAGATAAACATTTTATGCTTGTGACAAAAGTCCTCGTCCAAAAAAGCATCGATGAAGGTGACATCATTGTGAATCCGGCGAACCTCGAAAAGCTTCTCCGTACCCTTGTGAGCATGGGTGTCCCATTGTGCGCGTTCTTTGGGGTCCGTGCAGTTGACAAAATCAATTCCAAATCGCCCCCGGTCCCAGCGATCCTTGATATGGCGAAGCAACTCCACCCCAAGCTTATAGGGATTGAGCTGCCCTGGAGCCGAAGCGACGATGCCAGCATACTGGCTGCAGTAATCGACAATTTCCGAAGCATCGAGGGGAAAAAGACGGGTCATCATCTCACTATGCCAATAGGTGGCCCAGCCTTCGTTAAGAATTTTGGTTTGGCCTTGAGGGGCAAAATAGTAAGCCTCCTCTTTAATAATGTGCAGAATTCGCTTCTCCCAGGACTCAAGCGGGGCATTGTTTAACAAAAAATTAAGCACATCGCGCTCGGGTGATTCCGGAAAATTCTTTTTGCGGCTTGCCATTTCCTCGCGCTTTTTCTGCTGCTGCTCCAAAAACTCGGTTGGGTTGATGTAGCTATCCATATATTTCTTTGCTTTGAGCTTCTTTACTGGCTCCTGCCGCGTGGACTGCATCTCGTCGCCCGAAGGTTTTTTCGGGGCGATTTCATGCGGGGCATAGATATCGATCAGATTTTCAAGAGAAAGGCAGACATCGATAAAATCCTCGACCGCGTCTTGCCCAACATCCTCAACCAACCTTCGAACCACCGATGCATGGTTTGCCATTTGGTCGAGCATTTTGCGGTTGGTCTTGGTAAACCAGAAATTATTTTTAAAAAAATCACAGTGGCCATACACGTGAGCTATAACGGTCTTTTGCGATACCATATCGTTTGCGCGTAGCAAGTAGGCGTAGCATGGATCGTTGTTAATGACCATTTCATAAATTACCGACAGCCCGTAGGTGTAGCTTTTTGCCAGGCGCTCGTAATCCATTCCAAACCGCCAATGCGGGTAACGGGTGGGGAATCCACCGTAAGCGGCAATTTCATTAAGCTGCTTATAGTCTACGATTTCAAAAATGGTTTCAAAAAAATCCAAACCTGCCGCGCGGGCTGTATCAGCGAGTCTTACAGCGAGGTCTTTTAGTTCGGGTGACATGACTGTCGACGCGTACATGATTATCTCCCTTTGCCTAGAAATACTTTGAGAGCGTCGATAATCGCATCCCGATCCTTTATCTGAGTTGTAATAATACTGTCACTTTTTTCTCCGAAATGCTTGTGGAGATCTCTCAAAAACTGACCTGAGCCATAGCGAGATTCAACCTGCCCATAGCAAAACATGTTGGACACGGGAAGAAGGGTATTTTGAAGGAGTTTCATGCAATCAGCGGTGTCATTGCCCGACCAATTGTCCCCATCGGAGAAATGAAAGAGATAAATATTCCATTCCATCGGATGAAAATTGTCTTCAATAAGCTTGAGAGCGAGCTTATAGGCTGAGCTGATGAGCGTTCCACCGGACTCCTTGGTTCGGTAAAAAGTATCAGCATCGACCTCGCGTGCGGTCGCATCATGAATGATATAACGTCGTTCAAGACCATTGTATTGCGTACTAAGCCAGGTATCGAGCCAAAAGCTGGTCAATCGCACGATTTCTTTTTGTTCGTCACCCATCGAGCCCGAAACATCCATCATATAGATGATGACCGCGTTTGCAATCGGCTTGTGCTCAATCTGATAAGACCGATAGCGTTTGTCCTCCTTAATAGGAATGATGATCGGATTGTCCGGATCGTAGGTGCCTGTCGCGATCGAACGTTTGAGGGCTTCAACAAACGTTCGCTTGAAATTGCGCAGAGATTCCGGGCCCTGTTTTAGAATTCCGGTATATTTGTAGCTTTTGTCGTCGATATTCTTTTTGCCTTTGTTTTGGATGCGTGGAAGCTCCAGCTCCTCGCCCAAAATAGCGGCCAATTCCTCTAATGTGACATCGACTTCGAGGTTGTGCTCACCCGGCTGATCTCCCGCTTCTCCCTCGCCCGGTTCGCCTTCGCCTTTGCCTACAGGATCACCAACATCTCCCTTCCCTTGACCCACTCCACCTTGCTCTTTTG
>CAZOSN010000090.1:15405-18502 GCA_964582405.1 uncultured Oligoflexales bacterium
CAAACTGAAAGTGAGGAATTTCAATGCGAGGCAAAGGGATGGTAACTTTTTTTTGCCCCTGCCTACCAATAAGGTCGCCGCTCGAAATAAAGCGGCTAAGCTCCTTTTTGATCTTTCCACGAACAATTTTACGGAATCGATTTAGGTCCGATTCCATTCGCATTGGCATAGGGCACCTATTTTTTATTTTTTGTCGCTCTTGACCACATCACCTCTCGCAAAAACACTTGCGACAAAGCCGAGCGCGTCGCCTGCGCAAACCTCGCAGTAGCCATAATTTTTGATCAGACGATTCTTGACCACATCGATTTTTGCCTGAGCTTCTTTATCGACAATGTTTGAAACCAAGCTTGTTAGCTTAATGGTATCTTTTTGGTCTTCGAACAGTTTAAGCTCGAGCGCCTTGTGCAACCTTTCGTTGGTCCTGAAATCGAACGGCTTGCGGTCAAGAGCCAACGCTCCGATGTAGTTCATGATCTCGCGCCGGAAGTCGTCTTTACGAGCATCGGAGATATCGATTTTTTCTTCGATTGAGCGCATCAGCCTTTCGTCTGGCTCTTCCTCATCGCCGGTGAACTGATTTTTGACACGTTCCTTTTGGGTATATGCTTTGACGTTGTCGATATAGTTGCCGCAAAGCTTGTCAATCGCATTCTCATCGGCAGAGATAGCCCGCTGCACTTCGTGTTTCACCATGTCTTCGTACTCTAACTTAACCAGAGTCAAAAGCTCACGGTAAGTCTTTTTCAGATCTTCGTCTTTTATCAATGAGTGACTCTTAAGACCCGATTCGAGTTCGTTGAGAACGATAAAAGGATTGATACACCCGTTGCCCTTGTCGATCACAAGGGCATTTGAGATTTTGTCCTGGATGTAGCGCGGGCTGATGCCATCCATGGCCTCGCGAGTGGTCTCCTTGCGCAACTCCTTGACATTATCTTCGGTGAACCCCGGGATAGACCGACCATTATAGAGCTTAAGCTTTTGCATAATGGTCAGATTCGCTTTTTTCGGTTCTTCAAGTCGAGTGAGGACAGCCCACATTGCGGCCGTTTCGATCGTGTGCGGCGCCAAATGGATGTGCGGCACATTCTGAGGATTGAAGTCTTTGACGTAAATTTTAATTTCTTCTGAGAGTCTCGTGATATAAGGCACGTCGATTTTTACGGTTCTGTCGCGCAAAGCTTCCATGAATTCATTGTTTTGCAACTTGCGATATTCAGGCTCGTTGGTGTGGCCTACGATCACCTCATCGATATCTGTCTGCGCAAATTTTTTGGGTTTTATTTTGTGTTCCTGACTCGCTGTCAGCAAGTCATAGAGGAAAGCGATATCCAGTTTGAGAACCTCGACGAACTCTATTATACCGCGGTTTGCAATATTAAATTCGCCGTCGAAATTGAAAGCACGCGGATCCGAGTCCGAGCCATACTGGGCGATTTTACGGTAGTTTATGTCGCCGGTGAGTTCGGTTGAATCCTGGTTTTTTTCGTCCTTAGGCTGAAACGTTCCGATACCAATGCGGTCCTGCTCGGACAGAATCAGTCTTTCGACACGAATGTGATTATCAACCAGGCGTTCCCAGTCGCCCTTATAGTGGGCGAGCAGTTGCCTGTACACAAACCGGCAGGCTGGACAAAGATCGCCTTCGATGTGTACGGTTTCGGAGCGATCGCGATTCTTATTGATCACTTCCATTACACTCATCCGGCGTTCGCTCGGAATTTTATGATTCGTCTGATCTTGTATCGGTCAAGGCATTTCTTTTTCCATTCCGTGTAGTTACCCGACATTGACCCAACTAAACGTGTACATGGCGCCTTCGGGGGTTTTGGAGTATCGTTCGATACCCTTTTTTAGCAAGCGGGTAATCGTTGATTTTGACGAACCAACCGGGCCATGAAGCAAAATCACGCGTTTTTCAGGCCCATACCGGCTTGCACCAGCCTTGAATACATTCACGAGCTTGTTGAGATGAACATCCAAGCCAAAGATCGCGTCCTTGCCGTTGTCGAAGGGGTCATCAAAGAAGTTGTAATGAAATACTTCTTTCTTGTATTCCGTGTACTTGGTCCGTCCGTACGAAGAAATCATGTCGTATATTCGCTGAAACGCCGACCGGGCGATTTGCGGGCGCTCGAGCACCATTCCGAGGTAGTCCTTCAGCGAACCATCCCAGTGCAATTCTTTGTACTGACTATGGAAGTCGCTCTTTGTGACGGCCGCCACTATCTTGTTCACATCCATCGAGAACCTCTTTGATTTAATGCCATCTCTGCGTTCGTATGCCGCGTTGGTCCTTCCATAGAATATCTGGGTTTGGTCGGGCATGTCAAAAATGAAAACTCCCGAATTTTCGATAAGTACGGGAGCACATTAATTAAATTTTATTTGTTTATAGTTTGGGGCCGGCAAAATTTGACCAGACCTTACAAGTTTAGGATGAAGAATTGAAAATTCTGAGAACCCAAGGTACAAGGGTTCGGTTACTGCGAGCGTGTTGGAATTGGTAGACAAGCTGGTCTCAGAAGCCAGTGTCCTTACGGACGTGGAGGTTCAAGTCCTCTCGCTCGCACCACATCAAGGATGCAACTTGAAATCACTTGCTGCGGTTTTGCGATAGAAACTCCTTGATGAAATCCTCAAGCCCGCCGTCAAGGACATCGTCCGGGCTATGACTTTCAAAATCTGTTCTGTGGTCCTTTATGAGTTTATAAGGATGCAGCACATAGGAGCGAATCTGACTACCCCAGCCAATGTCGGATTTGGCCCCTTCGACCGCCTGCTGCGCCTTGCGTCGCTCCTCGAGTTCTCTCTCGTAAAGCTTGGATTTTAGCATCTGAAGCGCCTTGTCGCGGTTTTGGTGCTGGGACCTTTGGCTCTGACATTGCACGATAATCCCGGACGGAATGTGAGTCATGCGCACGGCGGAGTCGGTCTTGTTGATGTGCTGACCACCCGCACCGCTCGCGCGGTAGGTATCGATCTTGAGATCGGCGGGGTTAACTTCAATTTCGATGTCGTCATCGATAATCGCCGTAACGAAAACCGACACAAAAGAGGTGTGGCGCCTGGCATTCGAATCAAACGGACTGAT
>CAZOSN010000091.1:0-18496 GCA_964582405.1 uncultured Oligoflexales bacterium
TGAGGATTCCTTTAGAACCAGGAAATCTACATGCTGAAAGCGCGGAATGTAGGTTGGAAAGTTCTCTTAGAACCTGTTTAAAAAGGCTCTAAAAGAAATCCGCACAATCTCACCTTTCGAGAATTGCGCCTTTGTATTACCATGAATAGTCGATTTATTATTCATAAAAATAGGAGTTAGTCCCATGACCAATCTGCTTTTTTCACCTCTCGGTCTTGATCGTCAAAATAAAATCACGCTTAAGAATCGAGTCGTGATGGCTCCTATGACCCGTTGTCGGGCGATAAACAACGTCCCCGGTCCACTCGTGAAAGAATACTACGAGCAGCGCAGCGAAGCCGGTTTGATTATAACCGAAGGTACGGCTCCGTCGAAAAATGGCCTTGGATATGCAAGAATTCCCGGAATATTTACCCACGCTCAAGTGGATGGATGGCGTTTAACGACTGCGGCTGTAAAAAAGCATGGTGCAAAAATATTCCTGCAAATTATGCATACAGGCAGGGTTTCCCATCCAGAAAATATGGCAAAAGATGCACGCGTTCTTGCTCCCTCGGCGATTGCTTGTCCAGGAAGTATGTATACAGATACCCAAGGCATGCAACCGTATCCCGTTCCTACACCAATGACAGAATCTGATATCGAAGCCGCGATTTCTGAATATGCATATGCCGCAAAATTATCAATTGAAGCTGGATTTGACGGGGTTGAATTGCACGGTGCAAATGGGTACTTAATTGATCAATTTCTTAACACGGCATCCAACCAACGCAACGATAAGTGGGGTGGAAACGTCTCAAATCGGGTGCGTTTTGCGGTCGAAGTAGCAAAAGCGGTCGCAAATGAAATCGGAGCAGATAAAGTAGGGATGCGTATTTCTCCTTACGGGGTCTTTAGCGGAATGGCTCCGGATTCAGATATGGACAAATTATACGAAAATCTCTGCCTGGAATTGGAGAGGCTGAAAATCAGTTTTATTCACGTCGTCGATCACAGCTCCATGGGGGCACCTTCGGTAAAGCAAGAGATCAAAAATCAGATAAGATCCCTGTTCAAGGGACGCTATATCCTATCTGGAGGGTATGACGCCACGCGGGCTGAAGCAGACCTAACTGAAGGAAAAGGAGATTTGGTAGCTTTCGGGAGGCCCTTCATTTCCAACCCTAAACTTGTTTCAAAAATGCAGAAAAGCGAACCTCTTGTTCCTCCAGACCAGGCTACCTTTTATACACCAGGTGAAAAAGGTTACACTGACTACCGCTAAAACAAGGTTAATTTCGGAAGGCGATTTGTTCGTGTCCGCGAACGCGAACAAATCGCCTTCCGGCGGCCTTCACTATTTTTTCAATCAACTCACTGTTGTGGGCTGCATCCACCAACGAATATAGGCTGGAAACTCGAGAATTCGTCATCATTTCGAGTGGAATCGCCGCTTGGCTGTCATGCACTGAGGCAGATGTTACCAGAGCTGGCAACGGGATCCCATGGTTATCAACATCAAAGTGCAATTTGTAGAATTGGTTCACGATACGAGTACCTCGGCAATTTTTTGCCGTCTAAATTCGAAGATTTTTTTAAGATCGTTTGCCACCATCGGAAGCGCGAGCAGGCTCAAGGGGAAAAAAGGCAACTCGTATTCTACAAAGTCTTGGATCAGAGTTCCCCCGGCTAGAGGCAAAAACATGTGGTTGTGTCGCCAACTCCTGTAGGGGCCGTGAAGTTGCTCATCGACAAAGCCTGATTTGGGCTGCCAATCCGAAAGGATCGAACACCACCTGAGGCTTATCCCGTGTAGTTTCAATTGGTAGTCGAGCCGGGTGCCGGCCTGCAGATTTGGTGTCGAGGATTTGAGAAACTTAAAAGAAAGCCACGGCGGGGTGATGGCCTCGAGATTGGCTGCAGACGACATAAATTCCCATGTTTGGCTCTGACTGATAGGCAGCCATTGTTTTGCGTGAAGCACATGGACCCGTGGCCTGGTGTTGGATGAAATCAGCGATTCAAGAGCATCGTTGATATTGACGATACGAAATGGGAATTGTTCCGTCAAAAGCCTGGTTGGCCTAATTTGGGGGCCATGGATCAGATACTTTGCCCTTTGACCGAGCCCTAAGAATAGGGCAGGGGCAGGCAACTTGAGCCATGTTAGGCTTGCTGAAGATTTACAGAGGGCCGTGTGAAACTCCCGATTGGTCGAGTTGGCGGGAGCTGTCAGATTGTAGACCCCGGAGTAGCTCGAGTTTTCTAAAGCATGTGCCACGAAGTTGACAACATCATCCAAATGAACCCAGTTCATCCATTGCTTGCCCGACGCTAAGATCGCACCCAACCCTGAGGCATAAATTTTGTGCAGCTCAGGCCATGCGCCACCGCCCCATCCCAAGACAACGCCAAGGCGAGGCGTCACGAGCCGGGTCGCACGAGCAAGGCTCGCGGCCTCCGTTTCCCAGGTGGAGCAAACATCGGCCAGAAAATCAGCACCTGCCGGGGAATGTTCATCGCAGCTGTGTGTTGCTTCATACCCATAAAAACCAACAGCCGAGGCCTGAATAATCACAGCCGGTGTGTGGTTATAGTCTTGAATTGCATGCCTGAGCGCGCGCACGGAATTGAGCCGCGATGCCAGGAGTAATTTCTTGTAGCTCGAAGTCCAGGCTTGATCAAAGATCGGTTGACCCACTAGGTTGATTACGGCGTCGATATCCTTCCAGGCCGCCTCGGGAATTCGGCCGTTGTGCCACTCGTATAAATTGCAGGGATAGCTGGTTTGACCGAGCCGTTTATTGGCATCGCGTGTTACGAGATTGAGCTTCCAACCCAGAGCCGCGAGCCTTTCGCCAATCGCGCTGCCTAGAAAACCTGTTCCACCTAGTATGAGGGCTGTTGTGGCCATGGCTTTGTTGAACTCTCGGCGTTCGGAAACGTTGAACTGATGGGAGATGCGCTAGGCCTAACAGCCTGGTCAGCACGTTCTATCTAACTTGCTACGGATATCATAAACTCGGGTTTCGCAACTAGTGAGTCAATCGTGCCGTACCTGACTATTGGTTTATCGCAGCTCATATCAAATCAGTTACGGGCGCTTGCGAGTTCGGATGTCCAAGGTACAAGCCGAGCAGTCGGAAAACTTCGGTTCGGCCTTACAACTCGGGGAGGGGTTCTTTTGACATTGGCAGCCGCACAAACTGCCGTCATGAAAGGTCTGAAGCAGCTCGTCATAGGCCGTGCCAAAAGGAAAAATGCTTGCGATTCCTGGATCAAACCCAAGCAGGTATGGCAGACGAAAAAAGTCCACAGCCGACATGTTCTCATAATTCACAAGATTAAAATAAAGTGGGTTGGCGCTGGTCACGGTGATCAATCGTTGATGAGCGGTTTGGGCAAGGCTGTCGATGACATGGTCCATTCCAAAGCATGAGTCGAGCAGGATAGTCGAGCTAGCAAAGGGCTTGTTGGAAGAGATTGCGGAGAGCTTGAGGCGATGGACCCCGCGGGGTAGTGCCAGGGTTGGATCATAGGTGGCTGCCTCGCCGAGAGCTATGAACCCCTCGGGAGAATATGCGGCGCGCATCAAAAGGTCGGAGCAGCCTGGGCCCATGCATCGGGCAACTTCTGAAGGATCTAGGATGGGATTTCTCAAAAGATCAGAGTTCAAAGGTATCAGCTGGCCTTTACCCGTGCTTGCTGTGTTGCAGGTTGAACCATCGACTCCCGCAGTCTCGCCGAGATTTAAGGTTTCTTGGCAGCCAAGCTCGCGGGCCATTTTAGGGCGCAGGGTGTTTAGAACCCTGCAGGCAGATGCCCTTGACCAGAACGGAGCTGCGAGGTCCGAATTTAAGGGACCTCCCGGACCATGGGTATCGAACAAAAGTACGGAGTGATTTTCTGTGGACGAGGTTGATCGATCCAAAAGCGGTGAGGTCAAGCTCGCCGCACTATTGGTATAAAGACCACCGTGAGTTTTGAAGATATAGATATGCTGGTCAAATCCTTGCGGCGGCGCGATTTTCGCAAGGAGTGCCTCGGCGATACTCTGCGCATCGCGTGGCATATTGAGCTCCTGCGCGCAGGGCATTTCGCAGGGGGTGAGACCATTCAATCCTTGGTCATATTTCCATAATTTTCGCTCGCTTGTCCATGAATTCGCAGACCATCCATACACGCGGGTGGCGATCATACTATCGCCCACTTCTGGGCCATCAAGAATTTGAATGAACGCAAGTTGATTGTTAGCTTGGAGTTCCTTGGTCGGCAATTTCCGTCTTTCGTAGATGGATCGGCAGGAATTGTTGAACATGTTATCAAGTTCTGAACTGGCTTTGCGCACAGCATGAGAGAATTGGCTTGCGGTCTCCGTCCATTCGGACCGTATCGCTGCTTTGACTGTTTCTGCAAGCGGCGCGCGAAATTCCAGAGTCCCAAAGCTATCGGCGTTTCCTATAAAAATTACGGCAGTCTTTGACTCGCATATCTCACGGACAGCCTGATCTGAAAGCGCATCAATTTCGTTTTTTTTGGCCGCAAACGGGCTCGATTCTCCCGCAAGGCTGAGGTTTAGGTTCTTGCCCGAGCAGGAGTTCATAGGCATGCCAAGAGTCGATTGGGTGTGTCCCTCTGGCTGAGGCTTTTGTGTTACCGGTGGTTCCTCAGACGTCGTTTTGCACGCGAGGGCTAGAAAAACCAACATGCTCAATCCAAGTCCGTTATTTTTTGTGGGTGCATGCATGCAGGATCTCCGCTGCGGAAATCCGCAGATCATTTCCGCCGCCTATTGATTTAGCCTTAGATTCATTCAGAGGTAGCTGTGCCAATTTGCATTCCATCTTGGTCATTTGTCCCGGGCAACTTGAGCACAAACGGTGCCGTTGCTTTGATCGAAAGCCCGGTGAGAAAATAGGCATCTAACTTTAAGCCGGTAGAGCCGCCCGTTTCATTTATTGCGCCGGAAAAAACGACTTCCCATTCTCCCGCATTTAACTCGGAGTTCAACACCCGAAAGTTCTTGGTATCGGAGCGCAGGACCTGCGGGGGTTGGGCTGTTTTCCCATCGCGTGAGACCGAAGCTGTCCCGTAGGTCACAGGATTATCGACATCGCAGACTTCTGCGATTGTGATTTTAAGCGAGCCTTTTTCTTTCATGACGACCTTAAATCCTGCTGATTCGACAACTCCGGTCGGGAATGTGCCATTACAATTTTTGCTGCCCTTGGTGTCATCGCCGATTTTTTGATTGTAGTTATCCAGCGCGAGAGTGTATTTCCAGATTGCTTTTGGCTGGACCAGCGGTGATTCAAACGACGCCTCCTCGCCATCCACGGATTTGTATTTAACTACGAGCGAGGGACCCTTGTCTAAGATCGCTGAATCGATCGTTATTTGGAAATCGACTTTGCTCTTTTGCACGCTCTGAAAACTAAGCTGATCGAAACTGGTCTTGTAATGGATCTGAATGGAAAGATCTTGAAGAGTTGAGAATTCGACCGGATTGCTGGTTTGTTTTTCCGCAAATCGGCAGGTATAAGTCGATTTTTTTTCATCGGTTTGGACCGCATCTTCGCGGCACTGAATAAGGAAGAATCCGCCCACAGAAACTGGTTCCAGAGCTTGGTCATTTTTCTCCCCGCCTTGACTCTGGGGACTTGGCGCCGATGTGGGAGGATTTGCCGCATGCGCCTTATTCGGCCAGCGTTTGCCGCACTGGTAGGTGTGCTAGTTGCAGGGGCCGGCCCTGCTTCGTTGGCTACCTTCGGTGCGGGAGCCTTGCTGGTTTCACCGGCTGTGTTCTGGACCTCCCCGGAAGATGGCAGGTTGTCGCTTGATCCTTGCTGGCTGGTAGCCTCAGCTGCTTCCTTGTCAATATGATTTTGACGCATGAATTCATTGCCACTATCGCAGGCAATCAAAATCGAAAAAGCAACCACCGACGAGATAATTTTAAAATCGAACATGAAACCCTCGCCTAAATCTTTAAAACGCCCCATGCGTCCTGAAGCACTTCCTTGGGAGACTTATCGGTCGGTCGAGGGAAGTGCTTTAAAGAAAATAAATTACGATATTATTATTGAATAATATTAGGTAGTTATTTAAAAAACTAAATTATGGACTGGTACTTGCCCTGCTGTCAAAGCCGAAAATGCCAAGGCGATCCTCGGAGCTTGGAAGAGCTTTTGCGACAGAGACTCCCTGCCTGTACGTGTACTCAAAAAGGATAACATTCGATGTTGTATCATAGATCGGAAAATCATGGTTTCGCATCGTTTGATTCGCAAAATACGCCTCGAACGCACTGTTGGTTCCAAAACTAACCGTTGCCCCAAGTTGATAGGCAAGTCCCACATCGCGGCGTTTGCATCCTTCGGCAGGAAGATAAATCTCGCTATTATAACTGCATTCACCCTGAGACAATAGATCCTTTGAATAGCGATCCGAGAAGCTGCTGAACATAGCAAACAGTTCGTAGCGTTCGTAAGCAGCTTTGGATTTGATCATAATGCCTTCGCGGGTAAAGTCGCGTTCCTCGCTATTGAAGAAATTATGGTAGCGAAACATCCGCCCAGAAAAAGTGGTAAAAATTGAGGGGAATTTCCAGGCTTGCTCGAGTTCAAAGCTGGGTAGTCCAGCACCATAAGACTGCAACGACAACTCCCTTGCTTCGTAGCTCACGTCCTTGAAATAGACAAGCGCAAGTCGAGTTTGAAACTGCTTGGTAGCGCCGTAGTCAGCGAAAACCTCGGGTTTCATCAAATATCGTTCATCAGCGGTCATGCTCTCCAGACGCCGCACCCCTCTGCCAGGGAACTGATCTGACCCAATGCGCTCGACCTCATAGAAGCCCAAGAGCCCCAAACCCACGGCATGGCGATTCCAATTGAGATTGAGCGAGGCCCGGTGTTTTCTTTCGGAGCGGCTAGGATGGAATGGCGATTCGTAGCGCGAAGTCGACTTACTAAAATCCTCGTCCAAGCCTCGAAAACCAATATCAAAATTATAGCTCAAGACTCCCGTAACGGACTTAATCTTGATTTCTCGACCAACAACTCCGCGGCCAGATACGGTATGCTCTGAAAAAGATTCATCGGTAGTTTTTCCCGGACTTGTACCTGGCTGGTTTGCGGATTCAAAGTCAAGCAAGTAACTGCCACCCACGAGATAAAAATACGGATCGTCGGGACTCTCTTGAGCTAATGCCAACTCGGAAGCCAACGCAAGAGTCATGATCAGGGCTCTAGTCGTAATCATTTTCACCCCTGCTCCTCATGAATAGGGCCAAAAACGGCAAGAGGAGCCATAGTAGCACCCAATTCGGCGGATTAGCCTTGCCACCGATAACCCCGCAACCAGCATGGACCCTCTCTCCGACGCGGACGTCCTTGTCAACGAGTGCAAACCCTGGTGATAAGGCCTTGGCGGCATCGACGATTCCGGCTCCGAGTTTTCCCCGGAATGGAAGGTTTACCTGATCAAGCTCTTCATTGGCAGAGGCTAGCAGGCGTTGCCTCAGCTCCTCAGCTGACAAATTGGGCTCTTTGGTTAGCAGAAGGCCTGCTACCCCCGATACCATGGGTGCAGCAAACGAGGTGCCCGTGGCGCACTCAGCACCTCCACCCGGTGTTGACGACAGAATTCCTGAATTGCGCCCGGTCGCACATGGCCCGGAGCCGGGGGCCGCGATGTCTACCCATTCGCCAAAATTAGACGTCTCATGCCGCTCGCCGGTTACGCTGTCGATATTTGCGACAGCTAAGACCTCATCGAGCGCTGCCGGGTATTGAGGCTTCTGAGTGTTTTCGTTACCGGCCGCCGCCACAATCAAAACACCATTGCCTTTGCGGGCGAGCTCACGAATAACCAGGCTTACGGCGCGCGACCTTCGGAACTTACCAAACGACGCGTTGACTATTCTGATATCCACTCCCTGATCTTTGAGATTTGAGAGGTATCCAAACGCGCTAATGATTGAACTGTCTACAATAGTACCCCGGTGAGAGCCTTGTTCTGACACAACCTTGACTGGCAATATCAAGCAGTCTGGACAAATGCCGCCATAGCCCAGCATGGGGTTGGCAGCTATAATTCCTGCGATATGAGTCCCGTGGGGACAAACCTGACGAAATTCATACGGGCAACTTTCGCCGAATGATTTTGTTCCCACAGGAAATGCTGGACCATTGCCATAGGACGCGCTGTTACCTTGGGTGACATCGCAGCCATTGCGATCGTCGCCACATTCCGAATCAATGCCGCTTACATGGTAAATCTGGCCCTCTAACGCTGGATGATCGATATCAACTCCGGAATCGAGGACTGCTATGATCGGCCGTCCAAGATCGCTGCGCGTAGTATCACCAAAGCTCTGAAAAGCTTCGGCTAGGTGAATTTTCTTCAACCAAAATGCAGACCGCATGCCTTCTTGGTATGTGAGCGCAAGGCTTGTAAAGTCCTCATCGCGGGATTCGTCAAATGTTTGATTTATGCCGTTGGGTTCTGCAGAAACCAGTGCAGATTCATCCTTCCAGCTTTCAAGGGTGGTGAATGCACTCTCTGCCGACGCGAAATCGACTCTAAAAATAATTAATTCCGTATTGGTATTCTGATCCTTAAGTGCCGCAAGCCGGGTGCTCTGCATTCCGTCCAAAAGATTTTCAGAACCCGCCTTCACCTGGACAATATAACTTGCGACCTGCTTTAGTTCATCATGGTCGGCGTACTGAATTTTGCTCTCGCTTTTATCTGTACTTCCGCAAGACGCAGCAGCGACCAAACTTACCGAGGCTAAAAGAATCCTTGGTCCGAGCATCCTGACTCCTTCACGGCAGAAATTGGGGTGAAGCATCGCCGTGCATTATGGTAGTTTTAGTCATACGAAGTCGGCTCACTATAAACTACTTTATGTGTACATGGAAGTACTAAATGCTATTCAGTTCATCTTTTTTCCAGCTTTTACCAATCAGGGGTGATCGTGACGAATAATTCACCTATCAAATTCTTTGTCACGGGTGGCACGTTTGACAAAGCCTACAACGAAATTCGGGGCGAACTGTTCTTTGAGCATACCCACCTGCCCGAAATGCTAGATTTGGCACGTAATCGTACTGCGGTCGAAATTGAAACCTTGATGATGGTAGATAGCTTGGTTATGACAGAATCGCAAAGGCAGGACATCGTCGATGCATGCGCTGCGACCCCGCATGAAAAAATCATCGTAACTCATGGCACCGACACGATGGTGGTTACCGCCAAAGCCCTCGCCGCACTAGGATTACCAAAGACCATTGTTCTAACAGGGGCCATGATCCCTTATAAATTTGGCAGTTCCGACGGACTATTCAATCTCGGCAGCGCAATGGCCTATGCTAATGTGCTGCCAAAAGGCGTCTACATCGCCATGAATGGGGAGTATTTTCCTTGGGATAATGTGCGAAAAGACCAGCAGGCCGGTCGGTTTGTTAGATTAACGAGCAGCTAACCCTACTGCGTTAAGTCGGGGAGTGCAAGGCGCGCGGCAGGGAAAAAATCAATTTCTCTTAGCAGGATTTTTTCCCTGCAAGCAACGCAGCAATCGTCGACTTAACGCAGTAGGGCTAATTTTGATTACTTTTTGGACTTCTTGGTCGCAGGTTTAGCTTTTTTAGTAGCTTTCTTGACGGGTTTGGCTTTTTTGGCGCTTTTGGTGAGAACTTTTTTTGTGGCTTTGTGGTCAGTTGCTTTTTTTGTAGTGGTCTTTTTCGCAGCAGGTTTGGCAGCCTTAGCGGGTTTTGGTTTGTCTGCTGGTTTGGCTGCTGGTTTGGCTGCTGTTTTGGTCGTGGTAGTTGGTTTGGTGATTGGGGCCTTTTCGGATTTGTTCTTCGGCTTCGCTATTTCTTGATGCTTTGTGGCCGTCGCGGTCGTTCCTTTTGACCCCAGTTTGACACCCCCGGGAGGTGTTGATTTGGCCTCGGGGTGCTTAGGCTTTCCGCCCTCTCGCGATACTAGCACTGCTTTATGGTCTGTTTGCATCCTCCCGAATGCTGCGCCAACGGCTAGCTTGGATTGCTGAGCAAACTTATCGATCGTTACGGCCTTCGGAGCGGGCATTTTAGCGGCTTCTAGGAGTTCTGATGCCCTGTCAATCAAGACCTCGCGTAGCTCGGCATAACAATCCTCGCAGATTGGATTGCCAATCGCATTGCTGCCAATCTCCTCCCAAACCAGGAGCGCGGCAAATGCTTGATCGCTAAATTCCCTCAGCCTCAGGTTCGAATCTGAGCTACAGCGCGCACACGATTGTAGATCAACGGTCATGAACGATCCTCCGTCTGACCATGGGTTATTGTTTACTCGGGCATGCTTGGGCCTTGGTATCGGTCTTTTGCTACAAATTATCTTTTGTCTACGAACTCCCTGTCAATGAATTAAGTTGGTTACTTTATTGGTCTTTTGGTAAAATTACTAGCTTTATAATGTGTTGTCATGCCAATGAAAATCAAAATCTTTCTGGCTCTGGTATTTTTCTCAGGATGCCGCAGTTTGATCGGTCTGACCTTCGATCGGTAAAAGTATCTCTGTTAGGAGCTCGCGTTCGGGAACCTGGCCCGGCATATTATGGTAAATTTCATACATAGGCACGGCAGGCTTCGCTTTGTGCTTGAAGTATCTCTGGCAACCCATCGCCGTAGACCACCCATTGCCCAGGTGCTTATACGATCCGATATGATTTATGGAGAAACCGAGGTGCGGTGGCAGACTTCCCTCAAGCAGGGTGGCGTCCGTCGGCCCTTCGGGTCTTTTGTGGTAGGCAAGCGCCGCTGTATAGGTGCAGATTCCTTTTACGATATCAAATTCATGGTACAGCGTGAGCATTGAGTCAGGTTTTGGCACGCGCCCAGATTGATTGAGTTCGCCGAGTTTCTGAAAATCGTCCCTCATTTTGGCTCCTAACTCCTGGAGCAGGCACTGGCGCCTAAGTCCAACATAGTAGAATCCGGTCTGAGGCTTAACCCCGTTCACTTTCACCTGGCTCAGGACCTGCCCCTCTTCACAATAGTCTTTCAGCATCAGCAGGCCTCTGTGAAAATCTCGGCCGATCATGGCTATCATCATTTTTTTGAGAAAAAACATAAAAAACGGCAATGACCCAAACATCAGCCAAGTAACGCGCACATCATCGCCTTCAGCTGCAAACTCAAACTTGGCCTGGCTGTGGCTTTTCCAGGGTTTTAAAAAATCTAGGTCGAATAGGATAGATCGGAGGTTGTCGATTGATGCGATTTTTATCCTTCCCGAGCCAATACGCTGGCCTTCCCAGGTCTGGCTGTGTCCCACACCACCTGGCGTTCCATCGACCTTCACTTTGCTTTCAGGTTCCTGACAAAGCCAAGGCGACCAATGAGGCCACGTTCGAAAATTCGCAACGGTGCTAAACACCTTGCTGAGATCACCGCGAATAAGGATCGATCGAGAGGTTGAAAACTTCACTGAAAACATACGGTGATTTCCTTCGTGAGTCTTAGTAACGAATATTATAAAGATTTTTTAAAAAACATTAAGATATTGCCAACCCCGACCGATACCAATCTGCGCGCCGGCGCCATGAATTATTATAGGAGGCTAAGGTAGCTTTGTCATGGCAATCACGACGAGATTTTTGAACCTTATATCTATCCCTTGGCGAATCTTGCGTATGCTTCATTTGACCTTGGTTTGGATCAGAGGCTATTTTAGAGCACAAAAATCTGCTCAACTTTCTGAAGCGGAAGTCGTCGAAACTCAACTCGATTTCAGAATCAAGCCCAGGCCTCATGCGATATACCCCTATCTCTTGGGAAATTTCTACGTACTCTTCCCGGCCTGGTATTTGATTGTGCGCGCCAATTACTCCGATTTTCGTCTAGCAGTCGAAACATTCAGTCGCCTCATGCATGAGTCCTTTGCGATATTTCAATTAAATGCCACAAAGATGGCCGGCCGAAGCTATGCAATTCATCCAGTACTCAATGTTCTGCAAGGCATTGACGGCGAAACCAACTGCTATCCATCATTGCATGTGAGCATGACCTGTCTCTCGTATCATTTGGTGCTACGCTTGGCATCAGATGCGCCGCAGATGACCAAGGAAGCCCACCGACGGATTTGCATCGATGTTTGTCGCTCAACCCTCGAGACCAAACAGCACAGTCTGATCTGTGTGATCGGTGGCGTTGAAATCGCCCGCAGAATCCTCAGTGAGCACTGGGACGTATCCTGGGACGATCAATTGCTACGCGATGCTGTTCCTGAGATTTCAGAAACAGAACACAAAATGATTGCTGAGATTGCTCAATCAAGCGAGAGCATCCTTTCCTTGCTGCCAAAGCTTATTCAGTATTTTTCAATGCGCGGCGCAGCTTAGTTCTTGATTTGAAAAGGGCCATTATTAAATAGGCTCACGGTGTGCATCTGTGCAGCAGTCTTAGTGCATCTTGGTTTTAACAAACCCGAACATGTTTTTTTTCCTTAATTTCGGCTTTGAAAGCCCATTTTCCGTCTAAAAAATCGATTAAAACATGGCATGCGTCATGCAATCGTCAGCTTAATATCATGAATCGCATGGATTGAACCGCGGTTCCATCATAATTAGTCGTAAAAAAGGAGAGACGACATGAGATCATCAGTAAAAGTGCTTATTGCATTGGCGCTCGCTGGGATAGCATCATCAGGCTTTGCGCGAGATCCGGATGAACCCTTGCCCAGCGATCTTAAAGACGTGAAAATAAATGGAATCAGTTATGGTGGAACAGGTTGTAAGCAGGGATCGGTCGGTCAGTTGCTTGCGTCCGACAAGCAATCGTTCACACTTCTTTTTGACGACTACGTAGCGGAAATAGGCCCTGGCGTTTCGCGCCGAGAAAGTCGCAAATTTTGCCAGGTTTCGATCAATCTTTACGTTCCGCAGGGCTATTCCTACACAGTGGGAAGCTTCGACTACCGCGGCTGGGCTGACCTGGGTCGTAGAGTTAGCGCCACTCAGACCTCAAAGTACTACTTTGATAACGCGCGCGAAGGAAGCTTTCATACGACTCTTCGTGGAGAATACAACGATGACTTTCTTTTGAGCGATGACATCGGTCTGGACGCAGTGGTCTGGTCGAAGTGCGGTGAAAACCGACTGCTCAATATCAAGACGGAACTGTCGCTCGACAGCAGCGATCGGAGTGCAGCCGGTGTCATCGGTCTAGATTCCCTTGATGGCAAAATCGAGCAGAA
The DNA here is from genome assembly GCA_964582405.1 of uncultured Oligoflexales bacterium. Taxonomy (GTDB): domain Bacteria; phylum Bdellovibrionota_B; class Oligoflexia; order Oligoflexales; family Oligoflexaceae; genus CAZOSN01. Next base: position 13,222 of record CAZOSN010000091.1, read on the forward strand.
GTTTGGCTTTAAGTGGAAGCGCTGCCGTTGATCTGAAAGCAGTAGAATTGTCCCCAAATTTTGGCCCCTTGTCTTGATTGACTTGGGGTTTTTTCTTTGTAGGGATTGGATTTTGATTTTACGAAAACTGAACCAGTCTGACTTAGGGGGGCATCTTTTGATATTATCTGCATCGACCCTGGCTTTGGATACTCATGTATCAGCAGACAAACTATCAGCAGACAAACTATCAGCAGATCAACTAAGCCTCGGTTCTCGGGGCGCCTTGATAAAACCCAGAGACTGACCCGCATAGATCAGTCTCAGAGCCTTTTTAAACAGGCTCTCAGAGTCGGCGTCAGCTCATTGACTACTTGATCTTGGCTTCTTTAAAGATGACATGCTGACGCAGTTTAGGGTCATATTTCTTGAGTTCCAGCTTGTCACGGCTTTTTTTTCTGGTGGTGACATAGAAATAACCAGTGCCACCCGTGGAAACCATACGGATCTGCTCGCGATTGGTTTTCTTTGCCATCTGTAACTCCCTGTCAAAACTGATAAATTGCTAATTTTGCTCTAGTTGGCTCGAAAAAATACCAGGGTTTGGATAACGCGACAAGCCATTTTTGTAATAATAAAAGGATTTCCCTAGCCCGCATCCCGTTTTTCGTCGTAAATGGCCCGCCATCTACCTAATACGGAGTCCGAGTCGTTGCGATCGGATTTGCTCTCTGACAGGAACCTAAGGTGGTCTTCCATCTGATTCTTGATTCGCTCGATGTCGATTTTAGCGTTTGTAACCTGTTCTAGGTAGGCCTTGCCATCGAGAAGCATCGAAAAAGCAGCAGAATTTTTTTGCTCTTTTAGCATATGCTGGGCGATCTCAAGATAAAGCGCATTGATCGAAGGCAAATCTTCAGCTTTGGCGATTTTGGCGAAATTGAGGAAGGATTCGAGAATTTTATTGTTCACCAGTTTATTGCGCATAAGCTGTGCATCTTGCAACACCTCGCTTAGGAAGCCTAGGAATTGCCGTAACTCGTCCGAAGTATAGATGCGCGGGTCGGCTGAGCAGGTATAGAGCCAGGCTTCGGCAAACCGATTGCTCCGCGGATCCTTGCAAATTTTCATAATCAAATTGAGATCACGAATCGACCGCTTGATTTTATGGGCTTTGTGAAGCAATTGGCTTGGGTATCCGACCTGTTCAATCGCTTCGAGAAAAAGCGCCCCCCAGTCCGTTTTTTCAAATGCGAGCCATTCGGGGGTTTGCTTCTGCTCGAGATTTCTTAAGCAATGATAGGCTTTGATGATGCCATTGAGAGCTGCATCTTTTTCTTTAAAACCAATCCATTCATAGGAACTTATGCTCCTGACGATTTCAATCACCACGGCAGGCGTCATCTTGCGGTTGAATTGCAAGCTCATCAAATTGAGCACCCGCTTGGAATCTGCTGATATTTCGTAGTCGCGAAGAGAGGCTCGGGTATTTTCAAGTAGATAGTATTTTTGTAACCTAGGGATTAGTTCTTCAAATTTGATTAAATAGATGATGTGATGGATCCCAACTCCGTCGATCGACCATGGTTCAATGATATTAGCAAGGTATGGTGCTTCCATCTGCAGTCGTTCGCGGGCTTTTTCGCCGATCCATATAAAATTTCCAGTACGGTTTTTTTCCTGTAGCTTGGTAAGAATTGTGTTGCGTTCCACGGTATTCATGGAGTCCACGGTGACGCCGTAGCTCACACTGTGATCCGAAAGCACAAGCTGCTGGTCTACCCATTGAAAGTCTAGGTGGTAAAGCCACTCCATTTTGCTATGCGATTCCTCGATATTGTGAGGTCCAATTTTTCCTGACAGGTCAGGGTCTATGATCGGAAATAACGACGCTAGCCCCTTCAGACGGCGTTCCACAATAGGCACCACATCCAGGTAGATGCAGGCAAACAGAGTTAGCACATCTACACAAGGTCTGGTTGATTCTTCTGGATCGATGGTTCCTAAAATCTGACTCCCCAGAAGCTTGGTCGATAGGTTGCGGTTTCCCAGAATTTTTCGAGCAAATCGGCCAATTTCATCGCGGCGGATATGACTTAAAGTTGCTGTGAGACGCCTGCCAGCATCGTCATGGGGGTCATGATCAATGATAAAGCAAGCCGTCCTTAGACCGACGGTTGCAGCCCAGTGAGCTTTGTTATTCTGTTTGTGACGGAGGAAAAATCTGATCGCTTTGGTTGATGTCAGAGCTATAAGAGCCTGATGGGTTTTTGCAATAAAAACATCATGCCTTAGGTTGAAGAAGGTGTAGGTTGCGCAAGGCAACCAGCTTATCGATAGTGTGTTAAGCGGAATACTCGCATGTTGATCTGCGTTCAAAAGTTTGAAGTAGGCGATAACGAGTCCGAGGTTCGCAAACGTAAGCCCATAAAATAGCGCCCCCTGGCGTTTGAGCGACGACTTGGGGAGTAAGACTAGTTTTATCGAACCCCAGATGCTATTGGGGTCACGCCTTAAGTAAGGATTAAGGACCATAATACCAATGACTATCAAAGGTAGGCATGCTGTTGGGAGTAAATGCAACATGCCAATGATGTTCTCCATTGTATTAAGGGGAAGAAATCCGCCATAAAAAGCTTTGAGTCCTACCAGCACTAAAATTGTTGCTGCGGGAACTGCGGCAACCATCATGACTTTCGACCTTGCAATGCGTATTGCGCGGATGCCTATTTTGAGGCTGAAAAAAATTCCAGACGCGGCGGACAGGCTCTGAAGGTAAAATGCAATAAGGGGATTGTAACCCGTGATTAGGTGCGTCAGGTCAACGATCGTAGTTACGATTGTTGTGAGGAACAGCGGAAAAATTTCGCCTATTACTCCCTCGTCGTCATCAAAATGCTGATTGAGATGAAGGGTTGCCCCAATAACGGAAAACATCAGGCCCAAGCACGATCCGACCAAGCGTATTACCGGCAGCGGAGCAAAGTTTATTTTTAGTGATTCAGCCGCGCTGATCATCGTAACTGCAAATGCGAGGGTCGCTGCCAGCACAATCATGAGAACCGTTGCTTTATGATTTGGAGCGAGTTCGGTTTCCATAAGTTTCCTATGCTGACTGAGAGGATTTCTTAGCTATTTTATAGGGAAAGTAAATCCTAAAATTGGTTTCTTCACCAACTTGGCTTGAGACCTCGATTTCACCCATCATATCTTTGATGATGCCATGGCAAATGGAAAGTCCCAAACCCGTTCCCTCGCCAGGGTCCTTAGAAGTGTAAAATGGATCAAAGATTTTTGTGATCTTACTCGGCTCTATTCCCACCCCAGTGTCAGCTACCTCGTAGCAGACATAATCGACGTTTTTGCGGCGTTTGATAGACGAACTCAGGGTAAGAACTCCACCCCGCGGCATCGCCTGGACTGCATTTTGGATGAGATTGAGGAATACTTGGATCACCTTATTTAAGCTACCTCGAAAAGTAAGCTTTTCGTCATGCCAATTTTCGATGACCTTGATTTCGCGACGGTTGTTACCAACCATAACAAAATTTAGGGCCGAAAGGATGGCCTGCTGGATATCGACATCGTTCTTTTCCGATTCCGAAATCGGTTGCGACCGTGCAAATTCGAGAAGATTTTGGATGATCTCCTTGCACCTTCTCGCGGCTGCTTCGATTTCGACGACGTCCGAATAATGGATATTGTCCTGCTTCATTTCACGCAGCATCATCTGCGAGAAAATCAATATGCCGCCCAAAGGATTATTGATCTCGTGGGCGATTCCGCCGGCTAGGAGGCCGATAGACGCCATTTTTTCTGATTGGAGGAGCTGATCCTGAAGCTCCTTGGCTTCTGTTCTGTCTCTGTAGATCGTCAAAACCCCCGACTCCTCATTTGTGCTAGGCGGCATAGGCTGCGCCGTTACCTCGTGAAAGCGTCCGTGTTGAGCATTTTCGAGGTCAAATTGAACGAGTTTTTGATCGGCAAAGACTTGAGGCATGCGACAATTGCTGCAAGGCTGCTTTCGGCCAGCGAAAACTTCAAAGCATTTTCGTCCTATCAGGCTTTTAATATCCCGATTGCTGGCATCGGCAAGAGCCCGGTTTGATTTGATGATGTTGTAGTTCTTATCTACGATCATCAGAGGATCTTGGATGGCATCAACGGTCGCCATCCAACGAGTTTTCAATTCTTCGATGAAAGCGAGGTCGGTCGAAGGAGGCGTCGTTTGCTTTTTGGTTTTTTTAACCGCCATGGTCATCGTCTTTAGAATGAGAGTCCATCATATGCCAGAGTTATCGGAAAACGTTTAGGAAAATTGACCGTGAGATGATGGCTTTAATCAATGACTGATCGAAATGGATTTGGGATCGGTCGGGATAATCTTTAAGAAACTTAGTCATTATAGGTTGATAATATCCCTCAAGTTTTTGGATGAAAAGTCATTGAAGCGTGAAAACGCTTGAGACTAGCGTCAATTAATCGCTCGTGAGAGTCGCAGAAATTTAGTGTGGTGAATCAGTAATTTCCTACATAATTGAACTCCAGGTGATGGAGAAGATCAAGGCGCGACGAGTGAATTTATCGGGAATAAGTGATCGAGGAGCAACGCGAGTGCGTGACCCCGTCGTTTCGTAGGCAAAATATTCCGTGCAGAATCTGCAGGACCTAAAAAAAGCTGCCGGGTCATGCAATTGAGAACACGCAGTTGCCTAGTTATAATTTAGGTAGTTGCTGGCGGGTCTCAGTCAGCGAAAAATAGGGCTCTGCTGGCAAATAGCAAAGACCATGGTGCGCGGGAGACGTCGCTGATCCCATGATCCAAGCACCAGAAACGCGAGGGCATGACCCTCAAATTGAGTCAAAAGATTTTGATCTGGCTCGTCAAAAAATTCCTATACCGCCGATCGAATATATCTAGAGATCAAGTATGTCAAATTATGATGTTTCTGTCGTAATTCCAACATTTAATGAGGGAGCACGAATTGCTGATTTAGCAATCGATATTGCCAAAGCTCTCGAGGGAATGTCCTACGAAATTGTAGTTGTCGATGATGCTAGCAATGACGGCACGGAAGAGGCCGTCCAGTATCTGATCGATTGCGGTTTTCCTATTCGACTCTATGTGCGGATAGAAGATAAAGGCTTGGGGTCGGCGGTAGTATTCGGCTTTAAACAGGCATCTGGAAAAATCCTGGTATGCATGAAAGCAAACGGATCTCATGATCCCCGTGATCTTACAACCTACATTCCGCACTTGAAACGTGTAAAAATTCGTCGGCAACATGTTGAAATT
>CAZOSN010000092.1:0-18235 GCA_964582405.1 uncultured Oligoflexales bacterium
AACTAGACCTCCAAAATGCCCGTGATAAGCGAACAGAACGGCGAACAGGCTCTACCTACTCGTGGACATACGATAAAGTTGACGTTATCAAACACATTGGAGTCGTCGTCGGGACAGTTTCAAAATGGGGGTATGCCGACTTTCGCGATGAGACGCCGTTTGATTACTTGATTATAGAGGAGGCCTGGCAAGTAAAGCTTGCTGATTTCCTGCCTCTTCTCCCGCTCTCAGCTCGATTCGTACTGATAGGCGATCCAGGCCAAATCGATCCGGTCGTCACAATCGATTCTGCGCGCTGGGCAACGTCTTTGAGCGGCCCCCAACGAGCGGCGCCAGATGCTGTAATTGCCGCCAATCTGCCCGACACCAAAATTTTGCAACTACCTGCAACCAGACGCCTCCCCCATGCGGGCGTCATAATATTCAGACTTATTGCATTTAGATCAAAGTGTCTTCAATCCAGACAAAGGTTAAGATTTTTTTAACTTGGTCTGGGTACTTAGGCCATTGACCATGGCGATCGTAACGGAATTTCTTGCCTGTGTACTTTTCGACGATGGTAATGAGATCATCCAAGGTAAAATTGGGGTCATTTTTGTAAATATTGCCGGTTGGGTAGTACCAGTTGTTGCGTCCAGAGACATTTCCCTGTTGAAATGCGACTTGTCCGTTCGGATACTTGTACGAACCTTTGTCTGAATAATTTCCCCAAACAAATCCGGAATTGCCATTTTTATATTTGTATGACCCTCTGTCTGAATAATTGCCATCCTGGTAGGCTGTTTGGCCATCAGGATATTTCCAAGATCCCCGGTCTGAATAATTGCCATCCTGATAGGCTGTTTGGCCATCAGGATATTTCCAAGACCCTCTGTCTGAATAATTCCCATCTTGGTAAGCTGTTTGGCCATTGGGATATTTCCAGGACCCTTTGTCCGAATAATGCCCAGCTACATAAGCGATCTGACCATTTGGGTAATAAATGCTGCCGGCGGGGAATTCGGGATTAGAACAAATCATGTTTACAAACTGAGACATTTGGTCACGATCGACTTCATCACGCCCCAAAGCCTTGAGGGCCATAGCTATGATACATTTGGCGTGATCACTCGGCGGGGTGGATGCTTCAATTGTGTCATGGATGGCATTGACATGCTGCATGATAGACATTTCTTGTGCCTCATCAAGATCAGCGTCTTCAATTTGGTCAGCCAAGTTGCGAAGGCTTGCCGCGATGCGATCATTCCGATCATTCGCCCATATTGAAGTTGGAATAAATAACAGAGCAAGAAAAAGAATGTGCATAACCGAGTCCTCAAGTGAAGAGCAAAACTATCGTTCCCATGATCTTTGCGTCATTGGAGCAGAAATTCCTATTCAATGTTCAGGCTATATCGAGAATTCGACTGTACATCATATTCTCTGCTTTAGATATTGGTTATCATGAATTCAACATTTGCGATACTGAATTTAAGCAAAATTGTCGAGGGAAGGAAAGTTCAATAAACACCAAGATATGAACACTCCTTTGGGGAGGTGTGTGGTATCCGAAATCTGTAAAATTCACGAGGGACCCACGAAAATTCGCCGCTAATCCTTTAGAATGTCAAATCTCGTCGCAATGCTCAATCAGGTCGATTAATTCAAGAGTTTTACGCAACCGTGTTAAGTTGAAGTTTCCCATCTTTGTTATCCAAAGATTCAAGAATAGCTTCAGCGGACTCTGGCCTATGAAACAGGAACCCCTGGATCAATTCGATTCCCATGGCCTTAAGCACATGAGCCTCCTCCCAGGTTTCGACCCCTTCGGCAAGAACTGTGGTTTTGATGATCTTGGCTGCTTCGACCATACCCTTGATGTAGGCATGCTTGATCGGATCCTTGTCAATATTCTCTATCATGCTTCGGTCAAATTTTATGACGCTTGGATGAATCTTGATGATGCGCTCAAGGCTACTGAATCCTTTGCCAAAGTCATCGGCCGCGATTCCCATGCCAAGGCTATTCAGATGTTTCACGCTTTTGGTCATCAGTTCGAAATTATTGATGGCCTCGCTCTCGGATACTTCAAAGAGTATGTCTCGCCGATTTTCAAAATTGGGGGTAAGCTGCTCGATATGATAAAGATTGCGGGGCAGAATATTGACCATAAGCTGTCCTGGGAGATCGTGAGAATGACTGGCGGCATGCCGCAGGCAGGCCTGATCCAATTCCAACGAAACCCGCGTGATTTTCGCGAGATCAAACAGCACATCGGGTCGCATGTATTCGACCTTCATTCCAGTGATGCTAAGGCTCTCATTTTCTACCAGTGTTTCAGCCTGCTTTTTGTTGACGCGGATCAGAGCCTCAAATCCAAAGACATGATCGCGCAGCGGTGCCAAACTCTTCGTAGACTTAGTATGTTCCACCATCTCTTCTGTTATATTCTGCAGAAAAAACACACCTTGGAAATGGGGAACGAGGTATCGATCGGATTGAATCAGCGTCTGCATCAACTCAAGTTGTCGCTCCTTGATGCGCTTCACCTGAAAAGCGGTAACTCGTTTTGCGTCTTCAATGCCGTTTTCAATAGTCTCGATTGGATCAATGCAGGGGTTTTCCAACACACCTACATACCCCACGCCAGGCAATGGAATCGAATCGATGCAGGCAGGAATCCTGCGCTTTGCGGGCGGCTTGCACAGCTCTTCCCATATCGCCGACTGAATATTGGCCATCAACCGATCGGCCAATTTTTCGAGAGATCCTGGATAGGGAAGAACCCCGGTTTCGCGCGAATGCCCAAGAAAAATATAATATTGGTTGCTGGAGGCTGAGCTCCGAAACAGAATATCTTCTTTTCTAAAACTTCCTGAACGCCCCCATAAGTCATAGAGCATATCTTGAAAAACTTCCTTGAGTTTTACATAAACTTCAGTACCATACTCTGAGCTTATATCGGTAAAGCTGCTGGAGTCGATGGTGAGTATCCCAATGCCCCCATAAGTGGTGAGCTGGTTTGCGGGGATTTCAATATTGAAGAACGGCACGGTTGGTGTTTGGGGTTTGTAAGACCGGGATTTGCGCTGCAGCAGCACCAAAGCGGTGGCTATGATTTTCTCGCAATCGTTGTCTCCAACCCGCACAATGCGATCGCCTGAGCCTTCAAATTTGGGGTCTAATTCTTTTGATGTTACAAGGACGATGTGAATTCGCTGACTCAATCCGCTTATGATATCAAACAATAATTCGCGCGGCATCTGCCCCGGCTCCTCATCAAGGATAGCCACTTTGCAGCTTCCATTATAGAGACGTCGGAAAAAATCGCCGAGGTTGGGCGAGTGGACCTCGCACGGCACCCGTGCTTTGGTCAATTCGCTGCTAATTTGCTTGGCTAATTCCGAATTCGCTATACCAACAAAAATCACAGGTTCTTTAATCCTCATGGTCCAAGGGTGGGCAATGCCCAATAGCGAACTGATCGGCAACATTTGCCCGAATTTGAGTCGGGAGGACCTAACCCCTCAAAAAATTTAATAGACTGTGACTTCCTCAATGGTCTGTGAAGTTTCCACAAGTTTTGTGGATAAAGGTGACATTTAGCCGCTCAACTCTTAGAGAGAAGTCTGCTATACCGAAGTGTTCAAATTGTAGACATCTTTGGAATCGAAGGCGGGTAACGAAAATGACTTCCCCTATTTCACCGAATCCGTTGGGACTTTTAACAAATCAGCTTCTCAAAAACCTGCAACAGGCGCCCAAGTCATTGGTCCTCCCTGAGAGTTCGGACCCGCGCGTATTAAGAGCTGCTATTTTTCTTCTCGAGGCAAGAGCCTTGACCAAGCTCTATCTCATGGGAGCACCTCATGCGGTGCTTGCGCTCGCGAAATCCGAAGGCCTAGCATTAGAACAGCATTCCGACCGAATCATTTGGGTAGACGAGTCTTACCGCGATTTACACGATATTACCAAAGCACACCTACTCAAACACGCAGCAATTAAGGGCAAGGAGCTCACCGATGGCGATCAAGCAAGCCGCGATGGTCTCTATCACGGCGGCATGCTTCTAAAACTTGGCCACGCAGACGCTTGTGTGGCGGGAAGCTTGGCGACAACGGCGAACGTCATCAAAGCAGCTTTGCGCACGGTGGGGCCTCAGCCTGGAATTGCCGCCGTAAGCGGTTCTTTTCTGCTCGAACGAGGCACCGAGCTATATCTTTTCGCTGATGCGGCCATTCTTATCGAGCCTACGGTCGAGCAAATCACCGCGATTGCCAAAGCCAGTCTCGAGACTTGGCGCAGGCTTTGCCCGGAACGCGCCCCTGGGGTAGCATTTCTGTCTTTTTCGACCAACGGTTCGGCCAATCACCCTCACGCCACCAAAATGGCTGACGCGTGGCGAGCTTTTCACGACGCCCATCCCGAGGTCGTTAGCGCTGGCGAAGTGCAGTTTGACGCGGCCTTTGTCAAAGAAATCGGTGCCAGAAAACTCCCAGGGAATTCCCTTCCAGGTGCTGCCAATATTTTTATCTTTCCCGATCTAAACAGCGGTAATATTGCTTACAAGATCGCCCAACGGCTAGGTCAATTTGCTGCCTACGGTCCTCTTATCCAGGGTACTGCCAAGCCCTACTTCGATCTTTCTCGCGGCGCGTCGTGGCAAGACATCGCTGCAACGGCGACCATTGCCCTGAATCTGAATAGGGCATGACGAAATCCTTCGGTTTCTGTTAGACTCGCCGATCAACAACAGAAAGGTCTATACCTTGCCAAAAACTGGGCTCCTAATCGCAAACCTTGGCACGCCTGATGCGCCAACTCCCGAAGCTTTGCGTGCCTACCTTGCCGAGTTCCTTATGGACCCGTATGTGATCGATGTTCCCTGGCCGGTGCGTTGGCCGCTGGTCCACTGGGGTATCGTCCCAAGCCGCAGCCAGGCTTCCGCAAAATTGTACCAAAACATTTGGTCTGACCTCGGCTCTCCGCTGCTTGCCCACAGCCGAAAATTCCTAGCCAAACTCGCGAATAAACTACCTGACTACACCCTAGAGCTTGGGATGCGCTACGGCAAACCAAGTCTAGCGGAGGCATTTTCCAAACTAATGGCATCGCAGGTCGATACCATCTCGATTTTCCCCATGTACCCGCAGTACGCAAGATCCTCGACCCTAACCTGCCTCAAGGCATGCGCAAAGGCCGTCCACAAGCTTGGATTTAACGGCTTGGTTACCTACTACCCTGAGTTCTTTGATGCATCCCCCTATCAGGACGCCTTGGCCAAGACTGTCGCCGAAGTTCTTGAACATCAAAAACCTGATTTCCTTCTTTATAGCTATCACGGACTCCCCGAACACCATCTAACTGTCGATAGCAAAGGTTGTCAGTTTACCGAAGGCTGCTGCCTAAACTTCCGCACCCATCACCCGCACTGCTACCGCGCTCAGTGTATTGCCACAACAGCGCAAGTCCAGAACCGACTCAAAGGGTTCGGGGTGCCTCACAGTATAGCTTACCAATCGCGTCTTGGTAGAAGGCCTTGGCTCAAGCCCAACACTGAGCATGTCATCGCTGACTTGGCTCGGCAGGGAATAAAAAAGCTGGCTGTAGCCTGTCCATCGTTTACCTCCGATTGCCTCGAAACACTCGAAGAGATTTCATTCCGGGCTCAGGAGGTATTCGTAGCCCATGGTGGCAAAGAGGTGATTCTTGTGCCATCATTAAACGACCGTGACGATTGGGTTGATGCCGTGGCGAATCTTGTGAGACAAATGAGACCTCTTTCTTTGGCGATGTCGTAGAAAAATTCAGCAGGAGCTATCAATGGAACACTTTGTTTGGAACATCGACCCGGAGATTTTCCGTATCGGAAGTTTTGGACCTCGTTACTATGGTTTGATGTTCGCCCTCGGATTTTTAATCTCTTACCGTATTGCCGAGATCATTTGGGTTCGAGAAGGCAGGTCCAAGGAGAGCCTGTCGTCGCTTCTGGTTCATATGATGGTCGGTACCATCGTCGGAGCACGCCTTGGTCACTGCCTATTTTACGATCCGGTTTTCTTCCTGACTAATCCTATCGAAATCCTCAAAATTTGGCAGGGTGGACTTGCAAGTCATGGTGGTACCATCGGTGTCATGATTGCCTGCTGGATCTATAGCCGCAAACAGGATGATCAACCCTACGGGTGGATCGCCGACCGCATCGCAACAGTGATCCCGCTCGGGTCTGGCTTTATCCGCCTTGGCAACTTTTTCAACTCCGAAATCCTGGGCAAGCCTTCGGACCTGCCATGGGCCATCGTGTTTGAACGGATCGACAAAGTGCCCCGCCATCCCGCGATGCTCTACGAAGCCCTAAGCTACTTCGTTTTGTTCGGCCTCGTGATGTTTCGCTACTTCAAGATGGACGGCAAAAATATGCGGCCCGGAAGTCAGATCGGCTTCATGCTCGTGTGGATTTTTACGTCGCGCATCTTGATCGAATTCGTCAAGGAGAATCAAGTCGCCTTCGAAGATCAAATGCTCTTCAATATGGGGCAGCTGCTAAGCGTGCCCTTTGTCATCGTGGGGCTTCTCCTCGCTACGGGCGTCTACATGCGCTTTATGCCTTCCGGCTACGATATGCGAAAAAAGTCTACCCCCAAGGAAAAAGGAAAACCACAGGCAGCCAAATCGCGACGCTAGCCGGTCGTTTCTTGCATCATTGAATTCCGGGTGATGAAGAAGCTCGCGGCGCGACGAGTGAGTGTATCGGGAATCAACGATCGAGGAGCACGCAGAGATTCTCCGTCCGATGGAGTTATAGCATGGGCTATAGAACGACGAATCTGGGGAGAGTATGACAAAGCGCCGATGGATTCTCGCTACATCGTCGGTATTGTTCGCGATCTTGGCTTTGGCGATAGTTCTATCGCCGCGACCGGTTTTCCGAGCCGCCGCAGTTGTTCCAACAACCGGTCTCGGACTGCAAACTTTGGTCGAGCTTGCCGGCACAACCTCGGCAGAAGGGTTGGATGAAGCGGATTTTCTCTATGAGCAGGTCTTTGGCGCGCCCGAAACCCGCAGACTTAAAGAAATCGATGCATGGCATATCAAAGATGCGGATTGGTACCGACCCTCGGCTGCTGTTACGCCACCTTATTCGGATTTTTGGTTTCCCGAAGGAGACGGCGGCACTAATGGTCCAGATACCATGGGCGAGGCCCCCACTCACGCGCTCGAACTCTACGACCGCGCCTTCTATCCTGACGGAGCGAAAGCGCTCCCCTGGGAAAAAACCAATCACAGCGATTCGACCAAGGCCTGGTATGGCCACTGCAATGGTTTCTCGGCCGCCGCCGCCCGTCATATCAATCCAGGTGGCCCCCATGCCAAACCTGTATTCAGACCGCGCGGCTGCACCGGAGTTGCCTGCGTGGAATTTACTCCCGCAGCCGTCCGAGCCTTGCTCGCCGAAGTTTACATGAGTGCGCGCGCTTACCTCTTAGCCGGATCGCGCTGTGACACCGCCCAATTTTTTTTACGAGGAGAACCTCAGAACCGCGCTGATCCAAGCCGGCTTTCCGCCTGCGACGACCCGGACCCTGCGGGGTTTCACCTGGCCCTGACTCACTGGCTCGGCAGGCAGCACCAGGTTCTAATCATGGACACCCACCGCAACGCGGAGGTTTGGAATTACCCCGCCTACGACTACCGCTACCGCTACATCGGCCCCCATCTATCACCTGCCGAAGCTGTCACTATGATCGGAAGCGAACGCTACAAAACCTATGCATTTAACCCCGACGCGGTTTCGTTCTTGGTTGTGGAATTGGAGGTTACCTACGCTAAAGCACTTAATCGCTCTGTCGTTGATCCCAAGGCGGTTTTGCCGCCCACGCGCGCGACGATGAAACTCCGTTACCTGCTAGAACTCACCGCCGACGACCAAATCCTCGGCGGCGAGTGGCTGGGCGATCCCACGTCATCTTCGCCAGGATCACGGGATGACCATCCAGATTTTCTTTGGGTTGCATTCGAACCCGATCAGGCTAATGGCAGCCGCGCCATGGGCAATCCCTACGTGGACCCCGCCGAAGTCCTTAGCCTTTGGACCGAGATGACTGACACTAAACCTTCCGGCTTGTCCCCCAAAGTTCCGTTGCCCTGGGGCAAGTCCCCCGACTTCGAGGCTCGCCTGAACGGTCTTGACTCGGGTGTCGCTTTTCTTACGGACCCCATCATGCTTCAACTATTTTGGACCAGCACAGCTCTATCCCCAAACACAGGGACACTTCCTCCAATCAATGTGCCAATCACCTTGACCTTGAATGGTTCTGAAAAAGGGATCACCGTGATCGATAGAATGACTGGAAAGTATGGCCTAGCATCTCGTCGAGGCTGGAACACAGTCGAGGTGCATATTCCCGGAAAATCAGGCGCAAAATTTAATTTTCTGGCCATGTGAATAAACTTGAACATCTGAGCCACTTGAAATTTCCGGCGATAAAGGGTCAGACGAGCGTCGCACTTGGACGTAAATTGGAAACATGCCCCTGTCATGCCCTTGACCGTGCCGCGCGCTTTGCTCGATCCGCGACTCTACGAAGCGCGGTAGGTCGTTCGCGCAAGGCTCCGGTGACTTATTAGCTTGCATTGCCAGCAGCCTTTCCCCATAATCGTCCCAATTTGCGGTATGGTTCAGTCATTCCGCCCTATTCGTTACCTATTGGAGAACATTCATTGCGAGCCGGTATATTTATCGACGGTGGCTACATCCTAACTCAACTCAAATTGCAAAACATCGTCCCAGACTACGAACGTTTGGCTGACTATTTTCTAGCCCCTTTACGAAGGGCCGCGACGCTCGACCTTATGCGCTGCTATTTTTATTATTGCCCCCCTTGGACATCAGAAAACCCGACCGAAGACGAAGGCCGGCGTCTAGAAAAATACGAATCCTTCGTCGAGCAGCTCCAGGGCCTTGACCGCTGGGCGATCCGCCAAGGCAAGCTCGAGCGGCGCTTCGATGGCAAAAAAGAATACTTCGAGCAAAAGCGCGTCGATGTGCTCCTTTCCTGCGATCTCGTGCGCCATGCCGCAGCGGGACATATCCAGCACGCCGTCCTTGTCGCGGGTGACAGCGACTTCATTCCGGCAGTAGAAGCCGCCAAGGAGTCCGGGGTCACCATCACCCTCTATGCTGGTGAGAGCAACACGGTCCACAACGACCTGATTATACTCTCCGACGAGGTCCATCATTTTGATTGGAAATTATTCCCCAAAGAAAAAGCAACGCAAGCCAAGTCGAACAATACCCGTGCCAGGGCCGTCTCGCAGCGTAAAAAAGCCCGCAACGACCGCAAACCTGAACGCCGCGATTCATTTGATCCCGACATCGTGGCTGAGATCAAGGCTGAGCTGGGCTTAAGTTCTAAAAACTCCGAGTAGTACCCTGATTCCAAGAGGCTGTTTTAGAAGGGTCGAGCGGCATTTCTGCTTGGCTCTCTTGCCCCTGGCTCTCTTGCCCCCGGCTCAACGCCGACTTTAACTCCGGCGTCGATCGCCAGATCTTGCCATCGATATAGTAGTGCCACATGACAATTGCGAGCACAGGGGCATACCAGATTTCATCGCCGCCTAACCTCTGCACGACCCCAAACTCGATGCATCCGACCACAAGCGAGTAGCAAAAGCAGACCCAAAGCCACTGGCGCGCGACCCAAGACTTCACCCCAAACCTGCGCCTTTGAAAGTGCCTCAAAAATCCATGGTACTGGATATCATGGTAAGCCGTTTCAAACGCGATGAGCACCGCTGCGGTGATGAACAGCTTGTCCCGCAACCAAACAAAAGTCAGCGTGTAGACCGACAGGGTCATCACGATGAACACAACCTTGGGTCCATTAATCGTGCGACCTCGCACTAGCAGCCAAAAGACCCACCCGCACCAAATGCCAGCCGCGATGAGAGCGACCCAACCGATCAATTGTTCAACGGCCAAATAAGGGCCAGGCCACGAAACCCAAATCTGGTCGATCACAAGATTTGACGCATTGTCGAGCGATGGGCTGAAGTCTCGCCAAACCGGTATATAGAGAAAACCATAAGCCCATACCAAATAGAACAAGGCTCCCTCTAAGCGCTCCAACCAAGCTCCACCGGGTCTGCGTCGTTGGTAGATATGCAGAAAACCAATATTTTGGCGCAGTATGTGCCAGGAGCCAAAGATCTGAAAAACGATATGAAGGGGTCGTTCACCGCCAAGCGCGTAAATGGCGACCGCCGCGACTATCATCGAAGGAAGCAAATAGAGATGCAGAGCTCGGTGGCGCTTGAACTCCGCCGGATCCAGGTGCGTTCGGCTGAAAGTCTGAAAAATATGCGGTGCATCCAGCGCAAGCGTAAACACAGCGTAGATAAAAAGGCCGGCATGCTCAAAGCTAAAACCGCGCCACATCGCCAAGCCCCAGTAGCACACCACCAAAAGCGGCGTGATCAAAGGAGATAAAGCAATAAATCCCAGATCAAACCGAGGCCCGACAATCCATGCCGGCTTATCGAACAAGCGGCTTTCTACACGTGCGGAAAAACCCATCGGACGCCACCTATCAGCGGACTTGGGCTAAGACTTCGGCACCCCTGGCCACGATATCAGAGATAACATCCTCGCCGCTGATAATTTCATCGCCATTGCTATAGGCTAAATTCTTTATCTTAATCGCGGTGTTACAGACGGTGGCAATTTCTTCCCAAACGCTCCCCAAAAGGAGTTCGTAGTCCCAACCCTCAGCGGACTCACCAAAACGCCCTTCGTTCATGAAACTCATAAGGACTGCTTCCAGGGGATCAAGCCCTTTGAATTCAGCCACCGCAACCCGCAGATCATCCCACCTATCTTCATGAAGAAATTCCAGCCACTCCTCGTCGGTATCAAATTCATTGATCCACGAGAATGCGAATTCTCCCGCAGCAAGATCTACCGCACAGAAGACATCGTAGTCGCGCACAAATTCCCGGTAACGCTCGATAAAACTCTGCAGGACATCATGACCTTTGACACTGGTCTTGTAAGAATTATCCTTGCTGATTTCGATATAGCCATGATCTAACAGCCACTTAAAGATTGGTTCCAGCACCTTTTCTTCTTTGGCCAAGGCCAGCGAAAAATCATGCTCCGGCGACTCCGCCATGCGCAATAGATAAAGCCCCGCATACTGCATTCTGATCGCTTCAGGAATCACATAGGTCGCCATCGAGCCCATCCTCAAAAGAAAGCAGATACCGAAATAAACGCCAAGATGATCGCCGCACCGCCTTCGACCAAAGCTGCCCCCCAATTTCGATCGCGGCTGACCTCATCATCGAGCAGCGAACCAGGCAGAATCAATTTATCGACCAGATAGCGGCTAGATAGCAGCATGATTGCGCTGAAAACAGCCCAAATGACAAAGCCCACCGCTGAATCGGAGTGTTTGATAAACCCTGACAGCATCAAACCTACCGCAGCCAGATTGAGTCCGTAGCTGACTCCGGCAGCAACATTGTCTTTTTCGATCTCACCATGAAGATCGTAGCGGACTATTTTTTGATAGATCAGACCAAAGACCATAAAGGCCAATTGACCCATGAGAAAAAACACAATCGCCGAGGTAACCGCCGAAACTAAGCCAGTATCCTCACCAAAAAGGCAAGCATAGATAATGAAAGCCGAGCCGATGAAGCTACCAAACTCAACCGCACCCGTGCCGATATTGCGATCTTCGATAATTTCTTTGGTGTTATTGAATTTGTAGAGCAGAAGCTTGTCGTTTAAAAACCGCGAGACAAGAAGCAACACGATCCCGCCGGTACCCCAGAACAAAGTCGATAAAACATCATGCAGCAGCTGGTTTTCCTTGGCACCGCCCATCCCGCCACTGGTCAAAACACCAGCGAGGATGATACCAACCCCCATCATAAAACCGCCAAACGACACAGCAACCGCCTTGTTATCGACCGTCGTCAACTGCTCATTGAGGTTAAACCGACTGAGCAAGGCATAGGCATGCTTTGCCGCAAAAAGTATCACAAGGCCAAGTACCAGAAAAAGCACCCCCTGGCTCTTCAGTAAATCCAAAGCCGGTGTGGGATCTAGGAAATCAACAAAGGTATCACCCATAACAACTCCCTTTTTTTTAATGAGTCCAATGGCGCTCACGCCTGGATTTCGAAATATCCGCTACTTACCCCCCGACGATCCACCGCTCCTAGAGGAGCTACGCACCGATGAGCTCCTCGATGAACTGCTACCAAAACCGCCTGAGCGCACCGAAGAGGAAGAGCTGCGCGCCTGAAAGCTCTTTTGAGAAGCCGTGGGACTGGCAAGTCCGGCGCGGATGCTGGTAGCGCTTTTGCCAGCATTGGGCGATTCGATCGAGGATAGCATCTTCGCATGCTTACCCTGCGAGAATGTGCTCTGCGAGGTCTTGGTCGACATCGTCGAACTGTACGTCGAACGCGGTACGGTCGAATAATTGGTATAAGTCGTCGGGTAGCGGGCATAGCCCCAGGGCGAATTGTAATAGGAGTGATTGCTAAAGAGATAGCCCATTAACAACCCGCTACCAAAGCCGGGTTGCCAGGTCGAGTGATAATACTGATTTGCGCCATAGATATTAGGATTGCCCTGCGTTTGAACCCGTGCCGAACCATCCGACTCTTTGTCGATTGAGATGGTGGCAACCTCCTGGGTTTCACCTGGAGCGACATCGACCGTCAACGAGAATCCCCTGCTATCGTCTTTACCAAACTCAGTGACCTTGATGTAATCGACTTTGCCATCCTCATCAAGGTCGAGATTGTTGACCCCTTTGTCCTTGTCATTGATGAGCTTCTCAAAATCCTCCGCATTTTTTGCGTCCTTTAGCAATTCCCCGACGGCCTTAAGATTGAGCCCATCGGCAGCCGCAACATTTTGAGTCACGGTCACGTCATAGTTATCGTTATCCGAGCTAATCCCGATAAACATAACCACAAAGGCAAAGATAAAAAAGCCAACGATCATAACCTTAAAATACTTCTCAGCCACCAAGATCCTCCTTACGCGAATGAAGACTTTACCCTACAGCGTCTTTTGCCACCCCTGAAGATAGTACTCATGCAAGCGGCTTGATAAAATAGTATTGATATCGTTATGCTCCGAAACGAGGTCGCCCTTGCCAAACACCAGCTGCGCCGCCATGAGTTCGGGGGTGAGATACCGGGTATTAACCACAAGGGGAGGTGCCTGGCGCAATTTGTCTTTCAGGAGAGATTCCGAAACTCCCCTACCCTCGCCTCCGATCCAAAATCCCCATTCGCCGAACGAAGGCACATCATCGTGATAGGGAATCGCAACCAACCCCGCGCTTGCCATGGTGCGTCCAATATTCAAAAAAGCCTCCTTTGCCCAAAAGGGCGAGGTGGACTGCTGAACAAAAATAGCACCAGGCGCAAGCCTTTTTTTGAGATGGGCATAGAACAGGTTGGAATAAAGCTTTGCAAGCTCAGGAGCATTGGGGTCTGGAAAATCGATGATCACGACATCAAACTGCCCCTTGAACTGCTCCAAAAATTTAAGGGCATCGGTATTCAATATTCTGACCTTGCCCACACTTTCAACACGCGCAGGATAGCCAAAATCACGATTGCGAACATCAACATCGTACTCCTCTCCAGGTTCGATCGCACCATTGATCAATACCTGAGTCCGAGCATCCGTCAAGCTTCCTTGGTTCAGTTTAACAAGGTATGAATTTTGGGCGGCAAGATCGGTCATCGCCGGATCCAAATCACACAGCACCAGTTGCTTGACATCCTGATATTTCAATACCTCGCGAGCTGCCAACCCATCACCGCCGCCTAAGATCAAGACGCGGTCATGCCGTTGAGCCAAGGTCATCGCCGGATGAACTAGATCTTCATGGTAAATATGTTCATCGATGCTATTAAACTGCAGATGACCATTGATATAGAGCGATGTGTCTCCGGTTTTGCCCTGCGTTACCACGATATGCTGGTAGACCGAGGTTTTCGACAGCACGATGGGATCCTGATACAGGTGCTGCTGACCATGCAACTCCCAATCCTGCGCCCGCCAAAATCCTACCGCAAGCAACACCCCTGCGGCCAAACCAAAGCCAAGGATTGCTGCCGGTCTATCGATCCGTCGCCAAAAAAACAACAACCCCATCATAGCGGAGACCCAAGTCACTAGGCCCAAAATTATCGCGATTTCCATCAGCGAAAAAAACTTCGGGAGTACAAAAACCCAAGCCAAGGCGCCGACAAGCGCTCCCATATAGTCCATCCTGAGCATGGCTCCAAGGTTGAGCCGCAGCTCGCTCAGGTACCCGGAATTCATGCGGGTCAGCAGTGGGATCTCAAAACCAATCAATAGGCCAATCGCCCCGACGAAAAAATACTGTACCAAAACATAATGACTATTGAACTGCCCATAGGCATAAAGCATGGCAAACGGCCCATAAGCCCCCAACACCGCAAGAGCCAGTTCTCCTAGCACAAAACTGATCACAAGCCTCTGATCTCGGATATGCTTTTGCACGTCCGATCCCACACCCATAAAAAACATCATCACGCCTATGATGATTGCCCACTGCTTGACCGAGTTGCCCAAGAGGTCCGAAGACAGCTTCGAGAACGTATACTCGTAAGCTAGGCCGCATGCTCCCATGACAAGCACGCTGGCATAAAGCACCAGGCTCTCGCGCGAGGGGATGTGCCGATGTGAGTCCACTCTCTCCACCTTTGCTCCGTTCTATTGAAGGCTATAGACTGTTATCTGTCCAGATTTGACGGGCACGGAATAAGATACCTCGACGCTACCGTCCGACCAACGTTCGACTGACAGAAACTGATCTGAACCTTTGCAGGCGAAGTCCCAATGCTGCACAGTCTCAGCCTCAAGCTCATTCCCACCTTCGCAAAACTTCGCCACGCCGACATCGGTCAATTCGTAGGTATCACCCTCAAACTGCACCGACGCGCCTGAGCTGACCTTCATTTTTTGTAAGGCATCAGACTTAATGCCCAAATCCGAGAGTTCAACGGTTTTGAGCGTCGCAAACACACCATCGTCTTCGATGCTCAGGTAAATCGTCGCGGCACCATTTGTCCCTTCAAGTTCGATCGAACGGTCCTGACCTTCCTTGATCAGATGACGGGCTGTGATCTGCAGGTCAAAGGATTGACTCTCTAGACCCACCCCTTCGAGCTTGATCACAGCACCGGGGCCTGCGTTTTGAATTTCGAGCGCCTGCGGTTTTTGCTCTGCGCGCAACTCTGCTGCTTTTTTGGCGGCAAGCGCATTGCGTTCCGAAAGACCAGACTTGCCCTTTACCTTATCGAAATAAAGGTAGGTCATGACGCAGGCCGCAATGAACATAATGAGCCCAAGCATGAACATGCTTTTTCTCCCGACCTAGGGTTAACTTTGCTTCAGCTTGGCTTTTAGTGCCGCCAGCGAATCCTGCGCGGAACTCGACGGCCCCGAACCAAGCAGAGCCTTGTTGATCTCTTCATCGACATTGCCAACATTGGCCATATCTGCATAAGATTCGGCCAAAGCTTCATCTTCGACCACTTTCTGCTTCATTTTTTCTAGCAGAGCGATCGTCCCGGAGGAGTCTACCTGCGCCAACTGCTGATTTAGTTTTTTGGATGCATCGGCCACCTTCGCCCGAGATTTGAGCGTTACAAGCTCGTTTTCCCACTGGCCTATTGTCGATTTCAATTTGGCCACGACCGCCTCGAGTTTTTGGGTCTGGGCCTCCTGCGATGCAAGGCTCTTTGACAGGCTCACGGCATTGTCCATGGCCTGCTCTTTCTTGGTGAGAGCCTCAGTCGCCAAGCGATCGGCATCTTGCTGAGACATCCCACCACCCTCGGCTTTTTTCAAGAGCAACACCGCTTTCTTTTCGTAATCGGAGGCCATGATTTTCTTGTCTTCCGCATCTTTGCGGATCTTGATCAAAACCGCTTTGGCCTGCGCGAGCGCTGCGAGGCTTTTTTCGAGATCGGTTCTAAGATCGCGCAGACCCTGCTCGGTCATCTTGATGGGATCTTCAAATTTATCGACGATGGCATTACCTTCGGCTTTGGCCACCCGAAATAACCTTCCAAAAATTGACATGATCAGCTCCTATGTTCGCATCGTTATTGTTTAGCAAGGGTCAAAATTTCGCTGCCAAATTCAGCCAACCCAAGCGATAACGCATTGATCGATGCCTCGAGTTCGTTCAGGTCGAGATTTGCAAGCTGGAGGGTGTCACGAAACAAAACCTGCTTTCCGCCGCCATCCACCACAAAAGCGCCGTGAACCAATTCGCGGTTCATTTGCAGAAGTCGCATCATGAGTCTGGGATTTTCATGCGCTTTGGGTGGAAGCTGAAAAATCAACTGTTCGAGGATCAGCAGAGGATACTCGCAGTCGATCACCAGATTTTTGATACCACTCTGTTCATTATCGATCACGATAAGCTCGTCTTTGGCATTCTCGGCGACAACTTTGAGTTCCAACTGCTGGATGTAATCTTTAACTCTTGCAAAATGTTCTACCATACCGGACTCCACGCTGCTGTTGGGAAAATCTAATCCCTTTGAGTTTTGAGTACTTACGAATCAGATCATTATAGTTGAGGAGGCAAGAACTTGCCAACCCTGATTCATTTACCATGTTTCTTTTTTAGGTAGTCGTAGGCGTCGTTAAGCTTTTGCGTGATCTCGCGCGCAAGCTCGCGTTTTTCGGTGGAGCTATTGTTAAGATCGGGGTGGTATTCTTTCATTAAGCGCCTATAGGACGCCTTGATTTCATCGAACGAAGCGCCTGGCGCGATCTCAAGATTCGCGTAGTATTCGTCCTCGCGGCTGAATTGCCGCTCGGTTTCCTGCGTTTCAGCGGAGGCATCTTGGGCGCCATAATCTTGCCAAGGTATCTGGGAATCAGTTTCCCAGATATCTCGAGCCTTAACGCGCGCAACCCGCACTATACGACGCCATAACGACAACATTGCCCCCTTCAGGAGCTTACACTCTGGATGACACACCAACACGATTTATGTCAGAATACCGAATACCCGGTAAATGACGATTTTAACCAAATTTGAAACATAAATCCAAGAAACTATGACCAAAACACTAACCCATGCAGATCTACCCACAATTGAGCGCTGGATGGAGCGCATCATAAAACCGCTCGAACTCTACCACCGCTATGAGATCAGAGGACTCGAAATATTGCCCCGCGAGGGCCCCTGCCTGCTCGTTTTTAGCCACTCCCTGGCAACCTACGACGCGTTCATGTTCGGCTACCGCCTCCACCGCGACCTAGGGATCGATGTCAAAGCGCTCGGTGACAACCTCATTTTCAAACTCCCCTACGTCGGTGAATATGCCGCTGCCATCGGCATCATACGGGCCAACCCCGAAGACGCGGAGGAGCTGCTCAAACAAGACCGGATCGTTGCGGTTGCTCCTGGTGGGATGCGCGAGGCCCTCCGCCCTTCTCATGAAAAATACCGGGTGCTCTGGCAAAAGCGCAAAGGATTCGTCAAACTTGCCATCAAAATGCAGGTACCGATCTACCTTATCGCATGCCCGAGCGCCGACGATATCTACAGCGTCTATGAAAACACCCTAACCAAGATCTTCTACAAGAAATTTAAAGTCCCGGTCCCGTTCATCCGAGGATGGGGCCTAACGCTGATCCCCCGTCCGGTAAAGCTCATTCACTACGTTAAAGGCCCCTACTTTCCCCCCAAAGTATCCAAGGGAAACTACACCACTCAGGTCAATCTATTCCATGATCGGCTCAAACGCGAAATGGTCGCCCTCATGACGAAAAAGCGGTCGTAGCTTCTTAAGAAGGTGTGATAGAGCTAATTTAAATATTCTTGGGAAAGGGAATTTTTTGAGGATTTGCCTTTTATGAGATCTGCTCTATCTATAATCGCCAACACCGGTTTCACAAAAAAGTACAACGTTGATCGCCTTGTATACTTCGAACGTCTAGACAGTCATGAAGCATCAATCACAAGAGAAAAGCAGATCAAGCGCTATAAACGAGAGCGGAAGGAGTCCTTAATCCAGAGTATGAACCCCGACTGGTGTGATCTCTCGGAGCGACTTGGAGGGTAACCCGAAGGAGATCCCTCCTCCCTGCGGTCGTCAGGATACGTCCCTGGAGGAGGGTAACCCGAAGGAGTTACTATGCTGATTCAGTAAGAAAAATGATGTCCCC
>CAZOSN010000093.1:0-18178 GCA_964582405.1 uncultured Oligoflexales bacterium
CCTGCCCATCTTTTGGAGGGCGCAATTGCCCCTAAAAATAGAATCCGGATCGTGCCCGGTTTCAAGTCCGTGACAGTACCGATTTACCTTGGCCATGTGCAGCAAGCGTTCTACGCCAGGTCACTCCAAGCCATTATTCAGCATCTTTCGGAGATTCCACAAACGCAGCCCCCGTGTGACGCAGGCCCAGCTTAGGGTAACCTCCGTCGCGCAAGCAAGGAGTACCACATACCCCCCACCATCTGAAGGTCCGCCCGCAATGACCATAGCGGGTAGGTAAACGTCGCAGGCCGATTTTTTTCGAAGAAAAAGTGCCCTGTCCAAGCGAAGCCATAGGCCACGATCATACCAAGAAGAAAATACCAAAACCGATCGTTTCGGAGCCCTTCCTCAAGCAATCCGACTAAAGCGGTCGTTCCCACAAAATGCAAGGATCGGCAAACCGGGTGCTTGTGCTGCTCAAGGTAATAAGGCCAAAATTCACGATAGCTGGCAATTTTAGTCATTCTAAGTCGGCTCCGTGGATCAGAGGATTTTTTCTAGTGTTCGGCCGGCGACAGCGGTCCAGTATAGTGCACGTTGCTGTCTGGTGTCTACTACATTGAAAACACTGGCAAAATCAGCTCCGTATGCCCTGGATTTCCTGGCTTTCTCGTTAGATTGGGATTCAGGGAACTCAGAAGGTCGGGGAATCAAAGGTCGTTTATGCCCTGTGTTCCAATGGAAAAATTTAGTTGGAAAATTCGCTCTCTTATAAACTATTAATTTTGTAAATGAATTCTAGTTTTTCGGGGACAATCGCAGGTGAGCCTCGTTGCGACAGGCTTACAGCCTTTGCTACAATCGATCTGTAGCCAACAGCATCGAATAGCTCGATGGGTCCTTCATCGAGCAGACAAGAGGGCAGGTTCCCCGTACGTTCACAGCACGTGAATTAGCTTCTAATTTACCGGCAAGCGTTCAGACTGCTTGAGAGGAGACTTTTCGACTTATGCAGAGCTCGACCATGGACGACAAGCGTGCCCTATTAGGTGAAGCAACCAAATCGGCTGGCAGCCGCATGGGAGAGATCAACCTAAAAGAGCTGTTCCCCGAGTTAATCGGCCGAAGCAGCCAAATGTATCAGCTACTCGAAAAGGTCTACAAAGCTTCATGCACAGATAGTCCTGTTCTGATCTATGGCGACAGCGGCACAGGCAAAGAATTGATCGCCAGCGCGCTGCATAGGCTCTCGCTACGCGCTCACAAACGCTTTGTGCCAATAAACTGCAGCGCCATCCCTGAAAACTTGCTGGAATCCGAGCTATTCGGTTATGAAAAAGGTGCCTTTACGGGGGCATCCACAAGGCGCGCGGGTCATTTTGAAATCGCCAGCGGGGGGACCATTTTTCTCGACGAGATTGGCGATATGCCGGCCAACCTCCAGGTCAAGCTGCTAAGGGTACTGCAGGAAAAGCAATTTACACCTATCGGTTCAACAGCATTACATAAAGCCGATGTGCGAATCATTGCGGCAACCAATGTTGATCTCGAGGAAGCCGTTAAAAATCGCAAATTTAGACTCGATCTGTATTACCGATTGAATGTATTGCCGATCCGACTACCGGCACTCAAAGATCGTGGCGAGGATATCGAGCTTTTGCTCGATCATTTTATGAATCAGATGAATCTACGGCACCAGCTAGCAAACCCATGCTTTTTGTCGCCAGAGACATTGGCGATCCTAAAAGCCTACAATTGGCCCGGCAACGTTCGCGAGCTGCAGAACCTGATTGAGCGGTTAGTTATCATGGGTGGCGGGGGAATGATTCAAGCAAACGAATTGCCAAATGAAATCCTCGCATACCATCTGAATCATTCTATCGAACGAACTTATGGGGTTCAGTCCAAGCCCGCCTCTGTCGATGACCAAGGGCAGGTAACACAGGAGGAGCCGAAAGCTAACTCAGAGTTCCGGCTGCTTCCCGAGGAAGGAATCGATCTTACGGCGATTGTCGAAACCCTGGAAAACAATTTTATTATCCAGGCGCTTGAGCGAACGCAGTATAACAAGAATCAGGCCGCAAAGCTCTTGGGTATCAACCGAACGACTTTGGTAGAACGCATCAAGAAGCGCAAGTTGGCCCCCCTGAACTCACCTTCCCGCGAACTCTGATTTTTGGGGATTAAAAAGGTCTTGATAGTTTGCCCAGACTTTTCGTTTGGCATCGTCGAAAGACATGCCTCGGATCTCTGCAAGAAGCTCGACCGTCCCGCGCACATTGCCAGGGAAATTGCGTTGATCCTTTTCGGGGCCTAGGTAGGGCGCATCGGTCTCGGTCAAAATCCTATCAAGAGGCAACGAACGAAGCATGCTCTGGAAGGCCTCGTTTTTTTTTGCATTCGCCGGGATGGAAAAATACCAACCATGGGTCTCAGCCCAACTCACAGCATGTTTGGTCCGCCCACCGAAGCAATGAAAATCTGCTCTCGTTACCCCGTATGCTTTTAGGATTTCCATGGTTCGAACCTCACGCTTTCTTGAATGAATGATGAGCGGGAGGTTGTGACGCTTAGCAACGTCGATAAGCGCCTCGAATACTGCTTCCTGCTCTGCAAAGGTCGATTCCCCGACCCAGTGACCGTCAAGCCCACATTCCCCGATAGCAATGATCTTATTTTGCTCTGCCATGCTTTCTATGAACTTAATTTCATCCGCGACAGAAAAGCGCTCAATCGGAAAAGGCAAATCATCCCTGTGATTGATTGCGTCTAAAGGATATATCCCAAGCGCTGCTTTGACTTCGGGATAGCGCTCCGCAAGCACCAGAGTCATCCGGTTGGAATCAGGGTTAAGTCCATTGACCACGATTGCCGCAAGACCCATAGCGATCGAATCGCGCACAACCTGATCGACATCGTCGCGGAATTTTTCGTGGGTCAGATGAGTATGGACATCGACAAGACCAACCGAAGCAGACATTAGCGCTGTCTCGTCAGCAAAACAGTCCGACCAAACATCGACAGGCCAGTATAAGCCCTCAGACTGGCCGTATGATAGCTGGGATCAAACGTCAGCGTCGCCGCGTAGATTTTTCCCGACGTTGGGTCAACAATTTTGCCAACGTCCCAAAACAACTTGTCCGATCCATCCTGCTTAAGTCGCCACATCACGACCATCCCATCAAAGGGTTTGTTCTTCTTGTTAGCCGTACACTTATCACACACCGAGTCCGCTTCATAGCCGTTTTGCCTGTGAACCCGCGTGACCCTTCCGTACAAAATGTCGTCCTCAATGAAAAATTTAAGCGTAAATATAGGAAGATCGGTGTACTCATCCGACATTGTCCAAAATCCCTCGACTGGATTCCCGTAGGCTAGTGGCAACCAAAATATGACCCCCATTATCAAGCCGACCCAATTTTTCACAGACCACCTCTCCATCGTCAATCGCTAATGCCATTATAAGTCGAGTGATACACCAGCACCTCGAACGTTTTTGGCAAGGAGAGCTATCGTCCTAAACAAAGCTGGAAATTCCCCATATTTTGCGAAAAATCACAATGTGATTTGTTTAAGAATCGACCCAGAATTCCGAAACCGAAGTTGTCTAGGCAAGAATTTCCGCCTAGCATTAAAGAAATAGAAAAACTCAGGACCACCCGATGAAACGAATTTTTGTCGTCTCGATAGCCGCATTTCTCTGCACCATGGTTCAAGCCGCGCCGCATACCAAGACCGTGGCTTTTTCTCCAGCCGAAATCAATCTATTGGTGACGAGCCTTGAGGGCGACCAATGGAGCAAAGACCAGCTTAAAAAAGTCTTTAGCCACCCAACCGTGCGAAAGCTTCCCAATATGGTGTCGATGAACGTCGTAAGCCCTATCAAGCTTAAATCCGAAACGTACGCACACTTCGCCGAACCCGGTGCCATTCAGCGAGCCGTGGATTTTCGAAGCGAATGGCAGCCCGCTCTAGCAACTGCGGCGGAAAAATTTCATGTCGATGAGGAGGTCATTCTAGCGATCCTACTCGTCGAGACCAACCTAGGTACCTTTTTAGGGAACTACCGCTTAATGAATATCTACCCTAGCGTGTTTGTCGATTCAGCCAAAATCATCACCGACGGACGCGCCCCGCCCAAACTACTCGAGCGCGCCACCCGCAAACGCCAATGGGCTTTGGACCAACTCAAGGCACTCCTCACCATGAATAAGGATCGCGGGATTGATATTTTCAATTTGAAGGGCAGTTATGCGGGCGCGATTGGGATCTGCCAGTTTCTCCCCACAAGCTACATGGAACACGCGGTAAGCCTTGTCAAAGGCTCTGCGGACCTGTTTAAAGTCCCCGATGCGCTTCTGTCGGTCGCTAACTATCTTAAACATGCTGGCTATGAAATCGGTGGCGAGGATTCCCAAAAACGCAAAGCAATCTATGCTTACAACCACAGCGATGTCTATGTCGATATCGTGCTCAAGGTCGCCCAAAATCTGAAATCTTCCCGTCCACGAGCGGGTTCGGCCAGTCACTAAAGGCTTTTTCTCTATTTTCTCGCTTTATTCCCACCAATTGATTAGATTGAATGTTCCGCGCCGAGTTGGATCAATGGCGCCAAATTCCACTAATATTACCGAGGCCTAGGAAGGGGTACAAAATGACAGGGTCGATGCCGTTTAAGGATATCTGCCTACAGAAATACCACAATCAAAACCCGCTTGATCTGATCAACCGCAAACTCCTTATCCATAAGCAACTCGAAAAGCCACCACGCAACTACGCAGTTTACTCGGATCTGCATGGCTCCTATGACAAATTCCTTCATTGGCTTAAAAATGGACTGGGGTTCTACAAAATCGTCGTGCAAGAGACCATGGGCGAATCTTATTCACGCGCAATCACCGAATGCTATGAACAACTTCTCTATGTGATCAACCGTGCGCGCTTTGAGGCCATCGAACAGCATATCGAGAGCGACGAGGTGGTGTTCAATGTCCGTGATCACTTCTTTGAACCGGTGCCTGTTGAATTCTGCAAAATCCTCGATCGGCTAGAGGAATTCGGGCTAACCAAGCGTCGGGTACTCCTCGACTGCGTAAAACTTTTGCGTGAGGTGACGCGGGACGACGAACGCCGGATCACCAAGCTCGTTCCACAGCATTATCAGGAGAACATTCTTAAACTCTATCACCACAACGAAGAAGATGGTTTTTCCGGACTTCTTAAAGGTGTCGTAAGCAGCCCGATTATCTATCAGTTCATCTGCTCTCTTGTGGTTCGGCTTGTCGTATTCAATGTCTTCGACAAGCATATTAATTTAGGCGATACATTCGACCGAGGCGAAAGTGCCGACAAATTGATCAAACTGTACCGCGCCTACTTTGGCGACTCCCATGTTGAGATCCCGATGCACTATATTTGGGGAAATCACGATATTCTTTGGATGGGGGCAGCCATCGGCAATCCCATACTTTGCCTGGAAGCATTGAGGATCACAATACGATACAACAATCATGAATTCTTGGGCCGCTATGGCTTCAACCTCGAGAAATTGCGCAAGCTGGCTTTTTCAACCTACAAGCTGCGCCCTGAGGGGTCGTATATCAAAAACGGTGATTTTCCCGAAGCTGAAGCCGAGGCAGCATGCAAGATGACTAAAACTCTGATGATGCTGCAGATGAAAATGACCCTTGCGATGCTAGACGAAACCATCAAGACCGAGGGCGATATCGACTTCAGCGAGGAACACGAAAGGCACAAGCGTCTGCTCGCTATGATCCCCACTGGCGTTTCCGAAGACTCGGCCGCATGGACCAAATTTAAATCTGACAACCCGCTGTTCATCGATTGTTTTTTTCCATCGGTGGATCCAAAAAATCCCTCAAGCCTTACTCCTGCTGAAAAAGAAGTCGTCGATGATCTTGTAGCTCAGTTTACTTCGTTGCAGCAGCTGCAACACGATATTCATTGGCTATTTGATCGCGGTGAAGCCTACAGGGTCGTCGATCATACGTTATATTTTCATGCCGCGATCCCCGCCGAATCCGACTACAGCCTCGTGGGGATCAACAACAGATCCGGCAAAGAGCTTCTTGATTTTATCCAAGATGATATCAAGCGCGTTGGTCGCCAGCACTTTGCAAAAGAGTCTATTTCACTAAGGGATTCGATGCTGTTCTGGTACCTCTGGTGCGGCCGGTATTCACCGTTCTTTGCCAAGGGCAAAATGGCCACGCTTGAAAGGGCGATCTTTGACAAAGATATCGCGAACGATGATCCGTTGACAACGCATGCCGAGCATTCCAATCCGTTCTACAAGCATATTCGTCACAATTCTTTCCTCAATAAGCTACTCGAAGAGTTTCATGCAGAAAAGATTTGTATTGGCCACACTCCCATCAAGACCGTCCAGCAGGCGATTCTGAGCGAATCGATCAGAGCTTTCATTGTCGATGGAGGGGCTTCCGCGGCCTATGGAGACCGTGGGGTCGTTTTGATCTATACCCCTGAGTACTCTTATCTAACCTTCCATCCCTGCCTCGAGGACCTGATCAAGGCTGAGCAAGAACTCCGACTTCCCGATATAAAAGTTCAAAAACTCGAGGAGCGTGGTCGCCTCAAATTGCGTGACCTGGAAAAGGGTTTCTTGCTGGAAAAAGAGCTCGAAGCGATAGACGAGCTTTTGCATGAAAAGCTGCCGAGCTTTAGTTCGGCCTATTTTGTCCCTAAACGCGCTGCAAATCCGAAAGGATCGGCAGCAAAACTCTAAGCTAAGAGCCTGTTTAAAAAGGCTCGGGGCAAAGGTTAGCCGCCACCGCATGCCGCAGTCGGCACCCAGCGTCACGCAGGCAGCACTCTGCACCAGCATGCCGAAGGTGGGCTATCAATCGGCGCAGCAAATCCGCCGCCGCGCGCGATAAGGAGCTTGAGGCTATCTCAGAAGATAGCCAGTCGTCCTAAATCTTTGTTGCCTGAGGTGATTTGGTCTCCGCTTCCTTGGAAGCTTTGACAATCTGAGACAGCACGGATCGCGCAAGATCACGCAGGGTTACAGGAGAGAAGGATCGGTCGCCCACGTTAAGCTCACTCGACTGAACCGAAGGCTCGATTGAGACCGCCGAAGCAGCCACCATTTGAGGAGCCGCGACCTCGGGCTCGACAAATGCAATCGGGGTATTGATCCCAAAGTTTGCAGTTTTGAAGAATTCCTGGGATTGTTGCGGAGTCAGAATTGTTCCAGCCAAGGGAATTTGTTTTTGCCCCCGCTCCTTCATATAGGCCAAAGCTGCGCTTTTAAGCGAGCTGCGCGCACCGAATACCCAACCTGAGTAAAGCTGAGCCCTAGGACCATTTGATGGATTGTGGTAGCAACCGATCCAATTTTGGCCACACATTTTAGTAACCGTCGGCGCCATGTAGTTCACTAGATAGTTAACTTGCATAGCTGGCGATAGCTGAAGAATCGGGTCCTTTGAAAAGTAGTCTCTATGAAAGAACCAGTTGACCTGCATCACGCCTATATCGATATTGACAGGGGCCTTGGACTTTTGCAGGCCCTTTAGGTACTGCATAGCCTGCTTACCTTTCAGCACTTGTGAAGTTTCGTTGAACCGAACAATTTCAAAATGAAAGTTGGTTTCGACCTGTGCGATCTGCCAAATGATGTCAGGATTTGAGGTTTTGCATGCTTCCTCAGCAAATTCGCGAAGGTACATTGATTCGCTGACGATGCTGTCAAACTGAATTTGTTTTTCAGCGGTCTTCTGAAAAACATCCGCGCACGGCTGATTCGTCAAAGCAGATACCAGCGCAATAATACTTACCCCTGTGCCAACCATAAAATACCCCTTTCGAGTCGATCCCAGCGATTCCAAAATCGCTGGGTTTAAACCACCTGGTGGTTAGACCTCCTGGCTTAGACTGCTTATCGGTATTTTTTTGGTTAAACTTGAATTTGCTTTAATTTACTAATAAAATCATGTAGATATATATATGAATTTTTGAGGACCGAGGTCAAAACTAATTCAGATTTCGGGTCTGTCTGTCAAAAACCTGGACAGTTCGGACAAAAACTCTGAGTAGGCCTCAACGGGGCGCTCGTGATTTACTTATTGTCATGAGAGGTTTCAAAGTTTACGCTGCATGGTTAGTACCTTGTCTGGGACTGAATCCCGTCATTTTTCGCGCCAATCGGATCACAGGGTCCGGCGTGGGAGGATATTGTGAAGACCGCATACTCAAAGTACCTCGCCATTTTTGAGATCATTTTTGTCGTTGGACTACTGGGCTATTTGACGAGTCGAATCTCGCTCCTTGGCAGTGATTGGTACCTGGATACGGATGTGGGAACCTGGGCGCACAATGCCGTTAATCTGTTGAATGGCCGCCCCCTCATCACCGATGACATCAATTGGGTCTACCTTTCACCCATGAGCACGGTGTTTTATTATCTGACTGGTTTATTTTTCAAGAGCAATCCGCTCTGGGTATTTTTTCCCAGTTTCGTGTGCGGGCTGATCTTTTATCTCGCCACCTACTTCAACCTGCGAATTTTATTCGGCGCGATACCAGCAATTGTAGCCCTCACAGCGCTCGCAATCGATCGCGGTGTCCTTGTTCATCAGATGAACGGGCTCCCCGACATGATGGCAATCAGCTTCTTTCAACTCGGCCTTCTATTTTTTCTTCTTACCTACAAATGTTCTGGTGTGTTGCAGAAGGTTCTCGCCGTCTTAAGCGCGCTGACTTTTGTCTGCGCACTACTTTTTAAACCCACGGTATCAGTGTGCTTCCTCGCCACGACCATGGCATTGTATCTATTTGGGCCAAAATCCTTTAAGACAAACTTTGCTATTTTAGAAAGACTAAAGCGTTGGACTCGAATCGATGCCAACCAACGATTCCTTGCCTTTGCTTTGATGGCTGCCGGAGTCTTTGTCGTCTTTGTCTTGAGCAATGCCGCTATCCTTGGAGCGATTGAAAGTCCTGATTTTATTCCAGCAAAACTGATGTCGCTCGGCCAACTCGAGATAGAATTACCACAAAATCTAGACCATGCCAGAATCAATCTAATTACAAACTCCGTCGTTTTCCTAACCAGCGCCTTTCAGGATTTCTATTTTGGAAACTCGGGCAATACGACGACTTTTTTTTGGAGCTACCTATTTATTCTGCTATTCCCATTGAAGGAGTTTCAGGGTCGATTTGCAGTTAATGGCCTAGGCAGTCGCTTGTCAACCCTCATAAACCTGGCATTTTTTGTCATGCCCATGGTTTTATTTCTACCTCTGAATCTCGTCATGCTGCGCAGAACTTTCATGTTCATCCCCGGGACCATCATTGCGTTAGCTGCCCTAATTCAATTTTTTCCAACCGCATTCCGCAGAAGCACTTCGGCAGAATGGGATGGATTTGCCAGTCAGTGCCTAAACTGGTTCGCTGTTTTTGTCCTGCTTATTTGTTTTTGCGCCACCCACCCGAATTTGGCATCACTCGGGTTTGGGGTCGGGGTACGCCGAATCATGACATGGCTCATCGCAGCTCCCTTGCTATATTATCTGCTGCGTGAACTCCAGCGAGCCATCCCCATAAACCTTGCCTTCGCGGCACTGGGTGGCGCCTTCGTCTATCCAAGTTTGAGGACTGATTTGATCCCGCTTTCGGGACAGTATGCTTCGGCATTCCAAGAAAACGGACTTATTCTGGCGGTTCTGACCGCTGTCCCTCTCATGATTTTGTGTGCAAAAATGCACCGCAAGGCTCTTGTTGCCTTCGGCATGTTCGCTCTATGTAAGCCCATCTTATCGACCATCGAGTTGCCAATTCCCACGTTTAACCAGCTCGAACTCTACCGCCGCGAGGCGGCTGGTCTGCCACCTGATTGCACGGTTGTAGGGGGACCTCACTATCAGGCACAATTCGTAGGTTTGTTTCGGTCCGGGCTCAGTATTCAAAATTGGGACTACCGCCTCTACGAAGTCCGGGACACCAACACCAGAGTGGTGCTCTCTAAGCCCGAAGGTGAAATCGGACGCCTAAACGCCAATTGGCGAAAATTCGTTTCCTCGCCTTGCACACTCGAAAAAAATGCACTCGTTTCCAATTAGAAAAATTCTCAGGTTCCTTAGCTTAACTGGAGGCGAAGGTAAGTGAAAAAGCGCGAAGATTACTGCGGTCGGACTAACCGCTATCCGGCTAGCGGTATGACCGGAATGCGGCATGCGGGGGTGGTCAAACCAGCTTTGAAAAAATTAAGATTTCATGGGGGCGCGCTGGCTTCGCAATCCATTTGAAGCAAGGCTCCTATTGTGCTCAGAATGGCCTTGAAATGGCTTTAGGATCAAATTCTTGAGCTGGCTTGATTTTGTAGGAATCTACAGATGAGCGAAAAGTTTTCAGACGAAGCGCATCACTTCCAAGAACGATGCGCCTAAACAGACCTAAAGGCATGATCATCAAATAAAAAACCAGCGTCATAACGATGTTCGTATTGATTGTCCCCAGCACGGACCCTAGCCGCAGCCAGATCTTGTAGAACTGCCGCAAACCTTCGGGCTTGACTATGGCAATAGCAAAAAAGCCGCTACCGATAATCCAGGGCCACAGGGGTAATTCTCGCCCCTTCAGCAAAGGAATCCCAATACCGAGAAGGGCCGGAACAAATGCCGCCATCAAAAGCCCAAATTGCCGAAGTCTGCGGGCATCCAAGATGGTTGTTTCATTGTGGTGCATGGGTTCAACTCCAGACAAATTGCTAATCGAGCGCAAACTCTCGCCGCCAATCCTGTGTTTCATGCCAGGTCGGCTGCTTGGATTTTTCGAGCAGGAAGTTTTCGACAACTAAATAGTCCATACCTGTGCGCATAAAACACCGGTAAGCATCCTCAGCTGACTCGACGATGGGTTCGCCTCGGACATTAAACGAGGTGTTGACGAGAATTG
This sequence comes from uncultured Oligoflexales bacterium, assembly GCA_964582405.1. Classification (GTDB taxonomy): domain Bacteria; phylum Bdellovibrionota_B; class Oligoflexia; order Oligoflexales; family Oligoflexaceae; genus CAZOSN01. The sequence continues at coordinate 10,921 of CAZOSN010000093.1, forward strand.
GGCATCCGGTGAGGTCCGCAAACCGATCCAGTAGCTCATAGAATCTTGGATTTGTTTCCTTATGAACCGTTTGCAGGCGTGCCGAGTAATCGACATGTGTGATCGATGGCAAAGTCGATCGTGGAACCTTGAGTTTGTCGATGCCAAAAAGCGAATCATAATGTTCCGGCAGGGCGAGCTTATAGCGCTCCTGCACTGGGGCCACCATAAGCATGTAGGGGCTAACGCTATCAAACTCAAAGTATTGACCGACATCTTCTGCTCGGATTGCTGGAGCAAAAGGTCGAAACGATTCCCGGAACTTGATCTTGAGGTTAAGTTTGGTTTGCATATCCGAATGCCTTGGGTCGGCGAGGATGGAACGAGCACCCAATGCGCGGGGACCAAACTCCATTCGTCCCTGACACCAGCCTACGACATGACCGTCAGCCAGAGCCTGAGCGGTTCGCCTGATCATCTCAGCCTCGGTCAAATGCTCGTAGGTTGCACCGAATTTTTTGAAAGCCTTCACAATATCCGATTCCTGATTGCGTGGCCCAAGATAAGCACCCTGCATGGCATCAAGAGAAGTCCCAGCACACACGTGGCGCTCATTTCCAAAGTAATTGTAGTAAGCAAGGTAGGCCGCCCCCAGAGCGGAACCCGCATCACCCGCCGCTGGCTGAACCCAGATATTCTTGAAAATCTGCTCTTTGTATAGCTTGCCGTTGGCCACGCAATTGAGCGCAACCCCACCCGCAAGGCAAAGATTTTCGGAATCGACCTCGCGCCGCAATCCCCGGGCGACGCGTAAGACGATCTCCTCGGTCACGACCTGTATTGAACGAGCAACATCCATATGAAAAGGCTCAAGCTCAGACTCCGCCTCGCGCGGGGGACGCCCAAACAAATTATGGAAGCGCGAGTTTGTCATCTTTAACCCGGATACATACCCAAAGTAACTCATATCCAGAGCAAAACTTCCGTCGGGTTTGACGTCTATCAGATGATCCAGAATTTTCTGCACATACTTGGGCTCTCCATAGGGCGCTAGTCCCATGAGTTTGTATTCGCCCGAATTTACCTTGAACCCACAGTAGTAAGTGAATGCCGAATACAAAAGCCCCAAAGAATGGGGGAAATGGATCTCCCACACCTTTCTAAGCTGCGACCCCATGCCATGCCAGGCCGAAGTCGTTGCCCACTCGCCGACGCCATCCATGCAGAGAACCGCGGCCTCTCGAAAAGGCGACGGGTAAAATGCTGCTGCGGCATGCGATTCATGATGCTCGCCAAAAAGTAATTCAAAGGAAGAAGGCGATTTTAGCTCTTTACGGAACTTACCAAGTTCTTCGGCAATCACCTGTTTGAGGAAAACTTTTTCCTTAGCCCAAACCGGCATGGCTTTGATAAATGATCCGAGGCCGCTTGGTGCAATCTGTAGGTAGGTCTGCAGGAGGCGCTCAAATTTTAACAACGGCTTGTCATAAAAGACCACATACCTGACATCGTCCAGGCTTATACCCGCTTCCTTTAAGCAGTATCCGATTGCCTGGCTGGGAAAAGCGCTATCATGCTTCTTGCGGGACAACCGCTCCTCCTGGCAGGCGGCAACAATCCTGTCTCCACAAAGGAGCGCAGCAGCGCTATCATGATAATACGCTGATATTCCTAGGGTATAGGTCATTCCATTGCATCCCGAAAAAATATTACTGAACCCTTGAGTCCGTGATCATGCCAGAACCAAGGGTTATCTGAAAGCCCTTATTGTCTTTGATTTGATGCCCAGACTCTACAAAAAAAGCTAAAACTTCGTCGTTTCGAACATGATGCCCGGCTTTTCATAGAGTTGCTTAATTTCGGCAGGGCGGAGTTCGCGGTTAAAGATGGCTACTTCATCAATCCATCCATCAAACGGTTGGGCACCGCTACCTTGAAGCCGTGCCCCCAGGTAGAGTCTGGCAAGATTAGTGTTCCATACCTGATAACAACTCGGGCTGGCCTGCCCATCGAAATAACTCGTTACACTCTGAGATTTCCCGTTGTACGTGTACACCACGTGATGCCAGGCACCATCATTTGAAACAGCGGGAAAATGTTCGCAGCGGACATTCAACCCTTCAACCCAATACGTCCCAGGAAACAAAGAAATACCATTCACAGACCCATCGATATTGCGCGACTTGGCTAACGTCCCGTGATTGTCATCCAGCATGCCAAATATAAGAGGATTCTGCTGTTCAGCAATACCGGTCTTGATCCATACCGACACAGTCCGGTCCTGAAATCCTGTAGGCAGATAAGCCGCGTCTTGTTTCGTAACAAAATAGGCACCCCCGGCGATCCGGGCTGATTTAGAACTCCTACCTTGAAGCTGCTGTATCCGACCAACAACCTTCAGATCTTGATGATTGCCCGAATAGTCTTTGGGACCGTCGATCTCGGTCCAAGGCGCCGCTTCATCCATGGACCAATATCCGACTAAGTCTGGAATTTTAACGATTGATTCTGAGACCGCCACCGATTCGGAACCATCCGTTGACTTGGCTCTTACTTCGCACCGATAGTGACTCTGCTCAACCATATCCGGCTCGAAGTAGGCTGAATGGCGGTCGCTTGCCTCGGTTGGCACAAGATTGAGTCCAACCCAGGCTGTCGAATCCAGCTGCTTCTGAAGCAAGAAATGTAATTCATAGTGCAATCCAGAGGAAAATTCGACCCGGCAATCAAATCTCGGCTTCGGGGTTAGGTTCGCCGAAATCGAAACCTTCATAGGCCCTTGAGTTGCATCGTTTTTTACAACTTCCTCGGGCGCAGACCCCAGTTCCGCCTTGCATGCTTCTAAATCTGGCGACGGAACCCAGACGTTGTTGGAGCAGATCTTGCAACTTTGACTTAGCTCACCTGCGACTACACGCTTCGTCTCGCCATTTGAGCAATGCTGTTCGCAATCAGCTCCAGACTTTGCCACAAGCGTGCGATTCCAACAAACCTTGCAGGTCTGGCTATCTCCGATGCCACGAACCAGCCCAACCTGACCTTCCGCATCCGATGCGCATCCGATCGCTTCAGCGCAATCGGGGTCATTAACTTTTGTCCAGCGCAGATCAGAGGTGCAGATATCGCAACCGATAGATTTGTGACTGCCTAAGGCATTCAGAGCGATTCTTTTGATCCCAGGCGTAGGGCATTGCTCGGCCCAGGACGCCTTTTTATATTCCTGGTCGGGGCTACTTGTATTCAAAAATCCCTTCTTGATGACCTCTTTCGCAATCGCTTCCGCAACTGCCTGATTCCCTGAGGCATTAAGATGCCCTTCATCCGTATAGACCGATCCAACGCGATCACCAAACACACCGTAGCTTATGTCCTTTATTAAGGCGTTCTCCGAACTCCGATCTTTTGCCAATTGTTCGAATGCTATACGGGCCTTGGTATAAAAATACATGAGCTCTAGCTTGCGCTTTCGAGTTAAATTCATATAGCTAGCGTCTTCTGTGTTGGTATGAACCTTGCCATCGACCCCTAGCATCGGCTGCAAAAACACCGCGATCTTAAACCGCCCCTTAGCTGCCTCCACCATAAGCTCAAGATTGCGCTTATAGTGTCCAAAGATGTACTCTCCCGTTGCATTCACAATATGATCTCGTGTGTACTCTTCCTGCTTTCGCGCGTAAATTGGCGCAAGGACCTTTCCTATCCAACTTTGGCTAAATGCACCACCGGTGGCATAAGAGATCTTAATACTTTGATTAAACCGATCAAAAACAGCCAACCCAACATTCGCAATGCCAGTACCGCGAACAAAATAGGCGGTGCTTTGAACAAGCGTCCCTAAAAAGTAGAGACTTGCCTTGGGAAGGGAGTAGCGGGATTCAAGAAATCCTTGGTGGCTATCGAGGACAGAGAAAGTATTTACGCCACTTTCAGCATTAGCCAATACCGCGTCATAGGTATTTGAATCGTTCCAGCCATCGTAGACAATGACCAGATCTGGTTGCAGGTAACCTACTTTACCGAGTACAAAAAGAGTTTCTTGCGGTGATCGGTAGCCTATCACGCCAGCATTAACAACTTCAATCGTCCAATCGGGAAAATCTTGCTGCAAGCGTCGTTCAAGCTGAGCCGGCAGATTGTCTTTGGTGAACTGTACCCCAACGCCAAAGACTGTCGAACCACCGACCATCACCACGCGGAAGACTGACGGAGGCTTGGGAATCTCGTAGTGAAACTTAACCTTATTAGTTGCCGCAAACCCCTGATCATTGGTTAGGTAAACCGATAGGGGTAACGGTTCATCAGTATCCTCGGTGCGCTCTTGTCTAATGAGAGCCGTGTTGGGTTTTAATCGGTAACCAAGCAAGGGATCGTCGGCAAGCAGGGTGGCATGCCCAAAAATATTATCAATGTGACCAATCGAAGATGTCGTTGAATCGACACGTCCTTGCTTTTCCAATAGGCGCAGAGAGAGCCACCGGGTAGCATGCATTTGCGACATAGTCCCGATGTAATCGCTACCTTTCCGGTAGCGAAAACCCGCGAGAACGAAGGAAAGGACGCAGTCAAAAATCACCAACGCGACCAATAGCCAGCACTTCTTAAATTTGCAAACGCGACCGATGATTGATTTAACCTCTCAAATGACAAACCGCTGGGACTTTTCTAAACGCATTCAATTGTATGAAATTTTTAGAAAGTTGCCACACGCTAACTTGAAAGTCTAGGCCTAACGGAGCTTATCTAGTTTTTGGCGCGAAAGCGCCAAAAACTATCTACCGGCACAATTCAAAACCACAAAGATAAGGTTCACGAATCAAATTATTAAAAGATCAATCGACTTTTGGATCATCCGATAAAACTGAAAGATTTGTCACATTCTTAATATCAACTTGATGACACGGAGATTACGCAACCCTTACAATATTTCATAGAAATCTAAAAATTTGGCCAAATTCAAGATTAGGGAGCAGCGTATGTGGATGCGATTGATTGCGTGTATGTTTGTGTTCGGCGCCCCAGCTTTTGGGGTTGCGCAAGCGAGTGAGGCGATTCATTCGACGGGAAAGCTCTCAGCCCAAGGGACAAAACTTGAACTAACACTAAACGCAGGGGTAAAGGCTGACCTTCAGCTCTCACTCGCTCTCAATGTGGAGCAAGCCATCGAATGGCGTGACGATGGCTTGCTCGATTTAGATTGGAGTCACTGCACCACCGATGACTTCGCGAAGGGTTCTGGCGAGCTTAACGCTTGCCTAAGACGCGCGGTACTCGTCTGGAACGGTGAGTTCGATGTGCTTTCCGCAGGGAGTCTTTCGTTGCGCCGTATTGATGCCAATCATGTCGAATTCTCGCTCAAGGGTCAGAGCTTTCTGAAACGACCTTTGATCGTCAATCTCGATGCTCTGAATCCCAAGATCGCAAGCTTGAATCCTACCCAGATTCCATCGCGAAAGTCTGCTCGGCCCTTGCCTCGAATTTCAGCTCCCTCTCTGGATGATGAGATCCATTTGATAGCATTTGGCGATTTCGGAACCGGAACAACAGCTCAATTCACCATGGCGAAGGGCCTAACGGCTTTTTGCAAGGCCAACCCCTGCGACTTCGGGCTTCTGCTGGGTGACAATTTTTATGAAACTGGCGTCAAGTCAACCGACGACAGGCTTTTCAAAGATTATTTCGAAACGCCCTATGCCGACATAAACTTCAAATTCTATGCAGCGCTCGGCAATCACGATCACCATGGCAATATCACAGCCGAGATCGACTACACCAAGCGCTCAGAAAAGTGGCGTATGCCCGCCCGTTACTATGGTTTTGCCGCTGGTAACGCTGCTTTTTTTGCGATTGATAGCGACCAATTTGATTCGAATCAGGCCAAGTGGCTTGATTCTGAGCTTGCCGCATCAAAGGCAACCTGGAAAATTGTCTATGGCCATCACCCGGTGTACTCTTATGGCGAACATGGCGACACACCTCAACTCAAGCAGAGCCTGCTACCACTACTAAAAAAGTATGGCGTCAATCTTTATGTGGCAGGTCATGATCATGACAAGCAGTTCATCGTCCGCGACGGCCTTCAGTTTGTGATCGCCGGAACCGGTGCTAAACTGCGTCCGACCAGAAAAGGCAGTTACAGCAATTTTGCCAAATCGACACTAGGGTTTACTTATCTGGTCATCTCGGGCAACGAACTAACCCTTCGCTATGTTGATGCCAACGGCAACGACGAGTACCAGACCAAGCTAAACTCGGGCTCGCAGCAGGCAGCTTTGTAACAAAGGGATAACGAGCCGATTTTACCGCTGCGGAGGAAGAGAGAGGCGCTGCATGTCCCGGGATGTATAAATCCGGATGCCAGCGCTAGCCTCCTTCGCGGCAGCTAGCATCTGGTGCGCCACGCGTTCAGCCTGAATAGGTAGAAAGCCTTGAGAGCCGGGAATGAATCTACCAACCGCAGTCAAGACTGTTCCGGCCATTTCCTCATTGATTCGTGGCTTTTCCCGATGCCCCATAAGCAAAGATGGTCTTAGGATTGCAACAGTCCTGAATGGAAGCTTCTTAACTGCCTCCTCAAGCTGGCCCCGGATGCGTGGGTAGAAAAACAGCGAATTCGCATTGACGCCAGCGGAAGAGACCAGCACATAGCACGGAACACCCCGTGCTGCCGCCCACTCTGCCACAGTAAGCTGGTAAGTATAGTCGATCTTGAACTGAGCGTCCTTGCTACCAACCTCTTTGAGGCGGGTCCCAAACGCGGAGAAAAGGACATCTGCCGAAATATCGGGCCAAGTCTTAGGTTGCTCGAAATCGATCACATGCTGCTTGATTTTGCCATCTCCAAGTTTAAGAGCCCGCCGACTAAGGCAAACGACTTCGCTAACCTCTGGATCTTCAAGCAAAATGCGCAGAAGTTCGGATCCCACAAGCCCGGTAGCCCCTAAAAGAATCGCTTTCATTATTTCCTCCCTTTCCGTGTGCAGCCAGGGGCTAGTTTAGATGACCGGCCTGGTATGTGCAAATTCAGAGGGGGAGAAGGACAGAAACACCAAATCTTTTAAATCGCTATTTGTCCGCGAACCTAGCTTGAAACACTGACGTCACCTTCGATGCCCGCTTGATGGAAAATCGCTGCAATGTGCGTTACTGATTAGCCCTACTGCGTTAAGTCGGGGAGTGCAAGGCGCGCGGCAGGGAAAAAACCGCAGTTTACATTTGGGTAAATGAGGATTTTTTCCCTGCAAGCAACGCAGCAATCGTCGACTTAACGCAGTAGGGTTAG
>CAZOSN010000094.1:0-6678 GCA_964582405.1 uncultured Oligoflexales bacterium
GGGGTAACGCCTGGCCAATGTCAGATCAGGCCTCCGTAGCTTCGGATCATCCTGCGGTAATGGCTTATGAACGATCTTGGAGTGGCTACCTGTAAGCTGAATGATACGCTCAGCCAGTTCGAGCATCGTAAATTCGACATCATTGCCGAGATTCACCGGGCCCAAGGTATCGGCCTGGTGCGTTAAAGCGACGATGCCATCGATCAAATCCTGACAGTAGCAAAAGGATCGCGACTGCAAGCCATCGCCATAAACTGTGATGTCCTCACCACGCAGTGCCTGCGTGATGAAATTGGAGACTACCCGGCCATCTTCCGGGTCCATACGAGGGCCGTAGGTGTTAAAAATCCGGACGATCCGATAGTCAAGCCCGTGCATGCGGTGAAAATCGACAACCAGAGTTTCGGCACCGCGCTTGCCTTCGTCATAACAGCTGCGAACCCCAATTGGGTTGACGTTACCCCAATAGGTCTCTTTTTGGGGGTGTTCTCGCGGATCGCCATATACTTCTGAAGTGCTGGCCTGAACAAACCGGGCCCCTGTGCGCCTCGCAAGCTGCAAAAGGTTCATCGTACCAAGGACCGATGTTTGAAACGTTCTTATTGGATCAATCTGATAACGAGGAGGGCTTGCCGGGCAAGCAAAATTCAAAATCAGATCAACCTCAACCTCAAGCGGCACAATAATATCATGGCGGATAAGTTCGAAGTTCCGTTTCCCTATATGGTGGGCGACGTTCTCTTTGCGACCCGTAAAAAAATTATCTAAACAGAGCACCTCCCACCCTGCGTCAACATAACGGTCTGTGAGGTGACTGCCCAAAAACCCCGCACCGCCAGTAATTAAAACTCTGTTTTTTCCAAACTTATTCATCGAATAGCCCACCCAAATATTCAATCATTGCCGATTGTATGCTAGCCTTGCTGTTTATGCACCCAAAAATCGCTGACCTTGCGGAGGATCCTACCGACATGAATATCCATGAATACCAAGCTAAGCAGCTATTTCGCGAAAATAATATTCCCGTTCCGATGGGTTATCTCGCTAACACCCCGATCGAGGCCGAATTCGCCCTTCGCAGGCTAAAATGCAAAGTTGGGGTCATCAAAGCTCAGGTTCATGCGGGCGGACGAGGCAAGGCCGGAGGAGTTAAACTCGTAAAATCCCCAGAAGAAGCTTTTGATGTCGCACAAAAAATGATCGGCATGACGCTTGTCAACGAACAAACGGGACCCGAAGGCAAACTCGTGCGCAAAGTTTACGTCGAGGCGGGTTCTCAAATTGAAAAAGAATACTACCTGGCCCTGATGCTTGATCGCGAAACGGCATCGATCGGCATGATGTTTTCGACCGCGGGCGGGATGGATATCGAGGAAGTAGCTCACAAAACCCCCGAAAAAATTCGAATGGTGAACGTCGATCCCACCATCGGCCTGCAAGAATTTCATCTGCGCACTATAGCTCACGGGCTTGGACTACCGCCCGCCGAGATCAAATCTCTAAATTCGATGATCCGTGGCCTAGTCAAGATGTTTGTGAAGTACGACTTCTCCATGCTCGAAATCAACCCGCTCGTAGTCGGTCCCGAGGGAACCATGCAGGCCGTCGATGGCAAAATGAATTTTGATGACAATGCCCTCTACCGCCATCCGGAAATAGAAGCCATGCGGGACTTTGAAGAAGAGGACGAACGTGAGATCAATGCCTCAAAGTACGGCCTAAGCTATATCGGACTTGATGGCAATATCGCTTGCCTTGTGAACGGGGCCGGGCTTGCCATGGCTACTATGGATATCATCAAGCACTACGGCGGCCGACCGGCAAACTTCCTCGATGTTGGAGGAGGAGCATCGCAAACCACAGTGACCAATGCCTTCAAGATTCTGCTATCCGACAAACACGTCAAAGCCATCTTCGTCAATATTTTTGGCGGAATTATGAAATGTGACATTATAGCAAACGGCATTGTCGCAGCGGCCAAAGAATTGGGCCTTTCGGTACCTCTTGTTGTGCGACTTGCTGGGACGAATGTCGATGAAGGACGAAAAATCCTTGAGCAATCGGGACTCAAAATCACGCCTGCAACCGATATGGCAGAAGGCGCGCGCAAAGTCGTTGAGTTAGCGAAATAAGGCAAATCTATCAACTAAAAGGAGCTTCGGCATGTCGATACTTATCAATGAACATACTCGGGTTATCACACAGGGAATCACAGGCAAATCCGGCGAATTTCATACGCGACTCTCTCATGAGTATGCACCGCGCTTTGTCGGTGGCGTGACTCCAGGCAAAGGTGGCGAGAAAGGAGTTTGCGGCCTCCCGATTTTCGACACGGTCATCGATGCTCGAAAAAAAACCGGCGCCAATGCCTCAATGATTTTTGTGCCGCCACCCTATGCCGCTGATGCAATCCTTGAAGCGCTGGACGCTGGGATTGAGCTTATCATCTGCATCACAGAAGGAATCCCTGTGCTTGACATGGTTCCGGTCGAAAAAGCCTTGCGGCGATCAAAATCGCGCCTAATAGGACCCAATTGCCCCGGAGTTATCACCCCAGGCAAAATCAAGATTGGGATTATGCCAGGCCACATTCATAAACCAGGAATTGCGGGGATTGTATCGAAATCTGGAACTCTGACCTACGAGGCCGTTGGTCAAACCACGGCGGCAGGCATCGGTCAGACGACCTGCGTTGGCATCGGAGGAGACCCCATCATCGGCACCAATTTCATCGACGTCCTCGGGATGTTTCAGGAAGATTCGGCCACCAAAGGGATCGTGATGATCGGCGAAATCGGTGGGGATGCCGAAATCAAGGCCGCTCGGTTCATCAAAGAGAATATAAAAAAGCCTGTCGCGGCCTTTATTGCCGGACAGACCGCACCCAAAGGCAAACGCATGGGGCATGCCGGTGCCATTATCTCAGGCAGTGCGGGAACAGCTGCCGAGAAAATAGAGGCTCTCAGGGACGCTGGCTGCGAAGTGGCCATATCGCCGGCTGACATTGGCGCCGCCCTGGGCCGCGCCCTTGAAAAAAAACATTAAACCATGCTCGGAATTAGATTTTACCGAGCGGTTGCTGTCGATCTCTTCGCAGGCGACATCAACTCGCTTGCAGCTTGTGCCCGGATCGTCCCAGGCACAAGCCAAGGCTCGTCAGAACCGCCGATCGAACTTAGCCTTCCTCAGGCCAAACTTGATCAAGCGCCAGGTATCTCTGATATCGCTGAACTTTGGCGAACTTTGATTCCCACCATGACCGAAAGGCAAATCATTCACTTGCTTTGTCCCCGGCTAACTCGCCTACCAGTTGACAACGAGGCTTCACTTGTCTTAGGAGCCCTTAAGGTGACGCTGACTGAAAATCCTAGTCTACCCTTGGAGCGCGTAACCTTTGTTCTGCCTGACTTACATGAATACTATGCCTACCAGGAGCAACTTTTTAGAATTTTTGCAGAGTAAGACGAGCCATGACCGCACCGCTCCTTAAAGATCTCAGTTATTACCGCACAGGCGGCAGTTGCAGGCGGATCTATGCTCCAACAAGCATAACCGAACTGGCTGCAAACCTCCGTGAGATTGCTACACTCGGACTACCGTTTTTTTACTTAGGTGCTGGATCAAATTCTTTGGTGATGGACGAATACTTTGATGGCTGCGTTATAAGCTTTCATGCCCTGCGTAAAATCAGACGCGACGGTAACTCCATCTGTGCTGAGGCCGGTATAAGCAATACGGAATTCGCTGAATTTGCTTTAAGCCAGGGCCTTACTGGTGCGGCGTGGATGAACCGATTACCCGGACAGCTCGGTGCCACAATCCGGATGAACGCCCGCTGCTACGGAGGGGAGATTAGCGAGATCGTCACCGAAGTCACGGCCATCAGCCCCGACGGACGCGAGCGTAGTTACCGCGACCCAAATATGTTTCGTGGGTATAAAGACACTATTTTTATGACCAATGGCGAGGCGATCTGCTCCGCCAAATTCGAGCTCAAACCTGGCGACCCAGCGGGTATTAAAGCGCTCATGGAGCATTGCGCCAGTGACAGGGAGAAAAAGAATCAGTTTGTCCACCCATCGTGCGGTTGTGTTTTCAAAAACAACTACGCAATAGGCGTTCCAAGCGGGATGCTGCTCGAACATGCTGGAGCCAAAGACCTTTTGTCACCTCATGTGCAAGTCAATCCAAAGCACGCAAATTTTGTATTTAACACAGGAGGAGCTTCGAGCACTGAGATTCTCGAGCACACCCTCAAGATGAGAGAGCTAGTCTACCAGCACTTTGGTGTGCATCTCGAGTATGAGATGGAGATATTAGGCCAAATCCCCGAACCCTACAGGACAGCCCTTACCGAATCCCGGACTAGTCATCCCAATGAAGCTTTGCTCGATCCGCTCCGCAAAAGCTTTCATGAAGGCCGCCGTGGCGACTGAAATATGAGACATACCGAATCCATCCCGTTCGAGCCTGGCATCAACAAACCTAAGTCACCTAAAACGCGATCGCATTTAGTCCTATATCGAGAGCCAATTCCACGATATAGAACATTTAAAGTTGTTGCCTGAACAGAGTTCTGGCATGATTCCGCGGTTCTTTCCTAAACTCGTAGAAAATCTCGACCTTGAGGACAATTTATGCAGCATTTCGGAATTGACCTTGGAACCACCAATACCCTCATTGCAAAAAAAACTACCGAAGTCGAAGTCTTACCCAATCCCAGCGGAGACCTATTGACGCCATCCGTCGTCATGGTTCCGCTCGAATCTGATGGTCAGTTTTTGGTCGGAAAGGCAGCTGCAGATGTTGCCGTTCAATATCCCGAACATGTCATGTCATCCGTCAAACGCTTTATGGGAAGATTTTTTGACGAGCCTGAAGTCGCCAGTATTTGCAAACTCGATCATAAGCCTTATGGACAAATCATCGAAGAGCTTGACGCTGAACCTGGCGAAATTGGTCTTCGTTTAGGAGGCCAGATCTTTCGCCCCGAGGAAATCTCGAGCAAGATTTTGAATTTTGTCAGCCAAGCTGCAAGGAGCGACAAGAATGAAAATGGGCCTATCAATGCCGTGGTCACCGTGCCAGCGTATTTTCTAGACCGCCAAAAGCACGCAACTAAAAAAGCCTGCGAATTAGCTGGGATCAACTTGGTCAGGCTCTTGCCAGAACCGACTGCAGCCGCGATTTCCTTCGGCATGTCCGAATTGGAACAAGACGAAGCCAAATCGGTTCTTGTCTTTGATTTTGGCGGTGGAACATTTGATGTTTCGTTACTCCAGGTCGTCTCAGGTCAATTCATGGAGATCAACAAAGGCGGCGACATGTGGCTAGGCGGCGATGATATCGATGATATTCTGACCACATATGTTTTGGATAAGGTTTCAGAAACATCGGGCCTGCAGTCCCCCATTCATGAACTGATCAAGGCGTTAGCTCCCCGTGACAAAGCGAGGTTTCTGAGCGATTTGCGCAAACAAGTGGTTGACGCCAAGGTTTCATTATCGACTGCCGATTCGGCGGTGATCGAGACGTTTGGTATCTTAAAGGATGATCAAGGCAAATTTATCGATATCGACATCGAGATTAGCCGCCAGACTCTTGAATCATTGATTGAACCATTGATTGAACGCATGAAATCGATTGTTATAAATACTCTTGAAACCGCTGATTTTACAGAAGACTTAGTCGATATAGTGCTCATGGTAGGTGGTTCATCACAAATTCCGGCAGTCCAAGACTCTATGAAAAAATTATTTGATACGGACAAAGTACATTGCCACGCCCGGCCTATGTATGCCGTGGTTGAAGGCGCAGCAATCATGGCCCATCAAATGGCAAAATGCGAAACCTCGGTCGAATCACTCAATGTCATTCACGCATCAACCCACGATTACTACCTGCAACTCGCCGGAGGCCAACGCCAGCTCCTCGTGCCGCGAGGCAGCCCTTTGCCTATAACAGTCGAGCATCAGCTTAAATTTGCTAAAGACGATCAATTTGTCGCTCGACTTCGCATTCTCGAGGGTCAGGCGGGTAGTTTTGAACCAGTGGGGGATTTATGGTTCCATCGCTGTGATAAGATTCCAGATCTCAGCAGATTTGATACCAATAAATTATGGCCTCAGAGTTTTCTTTTAAAGTTTGAAATCAACGAAGACAATATCATCAGCCTGACTGCTAGCGATCAGCATGACAAAAGCCAATCCGTTTCGACCGAGATCAATCGCAATCAAGCAATTGGCAGCCTCTATGAGGCCCTCGACAAGACCTTGGCAAGAACCGTAAAGGATCTCAGCTTTAGCGAAACAGCAAAAGAATGCCAGATATTTAGTAGGGTGATTTTTGACAAGATTCAGGAAATTTCTAGAGAGGTCCCGGTGGCTGAGCAAAAGGAAAAGCGTCACCAGGCCTACGAGTTGATGAAGCACCTTGAAGATTTGTACTCTGACGACGAATGCTGGAGCCGGTCTTATCGTTACTTTAAGGCCTCCAGCCAAGATTTGGACAAAATTAAAGATCAGAACTTGGCAAAGAACCTTCAATCTTCAATCGAATCCTTGAAGACGAGTCTGTATAGTTTAGATGCGGCACAGCTTAAAAACAGCCTCAAAATTTTAGATGAGGCTACCGATCAAGATAGAAGCCTCGGAGTCCTGTTTAGGCTCAACCACTGCC
>CAZOSN010000094.1:6688-13693 GCA_964582405.1 uncultured Oligoflexales bacterium
GAAATAAATTAGCTTCGCTTGCTTCATACGCGTTTAGTCGCCGCGATGAGTCGAGGTGATGTCAGTTCTGTCGAAGAGCTAACACAACAAACAAGCTCTGCTCTTGATATGAATTTCACTTGGGGAAATAGGGAAATGTCCAGCGGGTATAGCCACGATGTCAATTTGGTAAATTAATGAAGTGCCCCGTTTGTGAAATTCCTGCAACCGCTGACCAAGAGCAATGCCTTCAATGCCATAGCGACCTGACCTTGCTCAGACTAGTTCAGGAGCTTCGCATCGATGAGAAAGCACGACTAGGGATGGATATTGAAATACCTGATACCAAAATGGCTGAAGAGTACAAAACCCGAGCAGAAGCAGCGAAAACTAATAGCGCGGATTTTGAGAGTGCCGTCGCAGCCGGGTTGTCGGCAAGCAACAGTATCTCCGCCAGCCCCGCGCGCCCGGGTGACCAAAAAATCTTTCGAGTCGAAGAGGCTAACAAGATGATACGCTATACCTTAACAAGCGCCATCGCGCTTCTGATCGGAATTCTAGCGACCTTGGTGGTGGTGAAATGGTCAGAGGCGTCCCCTCCTTTGGCGCAAGAAACCTTAAAAAGCCCGAGTTCTAGGGCTACCCAGGATTACATGGAAAGTTTGCTAGGGATCCTAAACAGGTCCCTGAACATGCTAGATCAAGAGCGAGCCGAAAACTCAAAACTGCGGGATGAAATCAAGCGATTGGAAGAGATCGCATGGCGCCTTCAACCTCACGACGATTCCAAGCGGCTTCCTCAAAACTCATCAGAAATTCAGCCTGATCAGGATCCCAACTATGGCAAAAAACCATTCTAAACCCTATAAAAAACATCTCCAGAAAAAAACGAAGAATGGCGCGGACGAACGTTTGACTCAGCTTCGGTCACTCCGGGATGCCGGGGATTTTGATACCCTTGCGCAGCGTGGTCGGTCCGCTGACTTTGAATCGCTCAAGCAAGAAGAGCACGGTATGGTTGGTCTGGCTTTTCTTAAAACCGGGCAGCCTTTGCTTGGATTGATCCATGTGTTCGCCGGCTTTCGGCATCAGATGAACGGGCTAACGAATCCTTTGGCAAATTTAGCTCATCAGATTTTTGACGGTAGCGAACAAGTTTCATCCAGTGAGAGGCTGACAGAGGCGTTGAGAGGGCTGAGCGACAGCGAACTAAAGAGCCTATACTATTGCAGCCAACGCCTTGAAATCCATAATAATCCCAAGCAGTTAATCGAAACATCCTATGCCAAGAGACTCTTTAATGCGGCGGAATGGACAACCCTAAGTAAACTGCCCTTGTCGTACTCAACCAGGGCGGATGAGTTGATTTCACAGTTCGCCATTTCATTTCATAGGGTAGACAAGAACCAAATACCATCGACGTTCTTTGGTGATTTTCTATCAGCGGCGGCGACTTTTGTTAAAAAGGCCATGGATGCTGGATTAGCCGTTTCATTCAATGACAGCCTGGACGTTCTCGTGCAGGACATGT
The DNA here is from genome assembly GCA_964582405.1 of uncultured Oligoflexales bacterium. GTDB lineage: Bacteria > Bdellovibrionota_B > Oligoflexia > Oligoflexales > Oligoflexaceae > CAZOSN01. The sequence goes on from CAZOSN010000094.1 coordinate 8,199, forward strand.
TAGCGATGATCGAACTCAAGCGACTTAATTTTTCTAAAACGAACTTATGTTATTTTAGTATTGAGACCATCACGGTCAAACGAACCTTTGAATTGATGACAAGGGCGCAGACCACGCCACCCGATGGTTTGATCCTAGCTCCAACCAGCCGCCTGCACGCGAATCGCGAACCTGACGGGCTGCGGTTTGCCGCATTTTTGAAGTCGCTCGATTCATCTTTTTACCAGGAATTCCAGACTATTGCGGCATTACCGAATCTCCTAAACTCTAACGAGCCAATCCCACAGAATTTTGACCAACACCTTATCAATGCCATTGCGCTGGTTCTTAAACTCACCACCGAAGCTAAATCGACTACCGCCACCGCCAAGATTTCTCACCCGAACGCTTTTCAAAACTACCTGAGAGCCTATGTCCCCGCTATTCTTCCTTTCACCGTCACCGGAACGGTGGAAAAATTGAGTCTGCTAGCAGAAATTGCGGCAGAATTGACTGATTCACTGCATCCAGTTTTTCTAAGGCGCTGCAAAGAAGCGTTGCTGGATGGTCTCTTATCTTCAGAAGGACCTGAGGGTGACCCCCTTCCGATCTTAGATATCAACACGTACGCAATTATAAAGACCCTAGCCCATCACCTCCCAAAGGATCAGAGTGATTTTAAAGCTGTCCATGATTACCTCCAATTGATAACGGACTCCGAACAACTATTATCCAGCCTTGCCAAGGCTCAGAAAGCATTAAAAAAAATAAAGGCCTTGGAAGATCTTGATCCATTTTTAACGGCGATCAGAGTCATACCGGATGCTAGTCCATACCTCCGAGGCAAGGTGTATGAATTTGTTTCGAAGAAGATCTGGAAATTTATCGAGACTGAATTCGTGGATAAAGCCATGAACGATAGAGATCAGAGAAGCTGGCGGCATTTTTTGGAATGCCGATGCCACAACTGTCTGATATCCGTGGCAGAATTTGATTTAGCTCGCAGGGGATCATGCAAACAATTTAGCGCCATGCTCGAAAGGCTTCATAAGTCACTGATAACGATAGGTCATGACGATCAGCCAGAGCGAAACCGTCTGAAAACCAAGCCTCGCTATCTGGAGGAAAGTCCTTACGATAAACTAGGGGTATCTCCGCTTGCTCCAGCCAGGAGAATAATCGGCGTTATTTTTGAAAAAATGAAAAATGATCCTAGCAATTTAAAATCGTGGCGTTCGACTCAAGTTCAGGCGCTCGACCTAAAGTTTCGGTTGTGTTTTGGCTTTTTCAGAGCACTCCAAATATTTGATTTCGGTGAAACCGATTCGCACCAACAGAATTCTCTCAATCGAAGTGTCCCGGTTGGTGTCGTCAAGGACCTTTGCAGAACTCTTGAGGCTCACCAATGAATGATCGTCTCGACCAAATCGAGTCGAAAATCATTGAGATTCAAAAAAGTCTCGTGGCGATCAATATTGAAAACAATAGATTGAAAAGTAATCTATGTGAGATCGTTAAAGGTCAGCTTCTCAGTCAGCTTGAAATTCTGGACTATCTTGAAAATCTTCTTGCATCAGACGCAGACTCCAACACGCAAAAGTTTCTCACCAAAGTTCAGCGACGACTGCAAAAGCATCTGCAAAACTGTGGCGTGATGGTCATGGACGTAACCAATCAGGCCACTAGCAATCTCATTGGAAAAATCCGAGTCGTCCAAACAATACCGGTCCCACCATCCGAATCCTGCGATCGAGTCCACCAAATCATAAGGCATGGGTATTCATGGGAATTGCCTGAAAATCTAGGGAAGAGGACCGTGATTTTGAGAGAAGCCGAGGTTATCACAACCGCAGCAGGAAGGCTTGCCTGTGCAGGCATATCAGATCCCCGCCAAAGCGAAAGAACCAAATAGAGAGATGCAATTGGCTATTCTTAGCAAGACCTTGCATTTGCATATCGGTATCGATTCTCTTTCGGGCTGGCCAATGCCTCGGCGTATCGCTATTGAAATCTTCGCAGCGAATCGTAGGTATAGATTCCAGTTCTGTGGCCGTCGGAAAACTCGACCCCCAAAGCATAGCGGCCGACGGATTTGATCTGGATTGGACGAACTGCCTCGTCGATGTCTTCCGGCTTAATAGTGCGCCTGCCGGACATTTCATCCACGCAAACAGCGCACGGACACTTGCGCCTGAGCTCAACCACATCGATCAAAGCCCGCATTCCGTCGTCCCACTCCAACCCCAAAAGCCTCGGACTCTCTTGCCAAATTTTTGTGACTGCGGAATGTGCAACACCTGTCATGGGATCCCCTTAATTCCAAGTCAAGCTCAAATCATGACCACCTTGATCAGCCATATTGAGGATTGATAGTTGAGCGGCGAGAGCGCCTGCGGCCTCAATATAAACGCGTGCAGTAGGATTTTCCGGATGCGCTAAGACTATCGGCTGGCCACTATCGGTCGAAGTGGTCATCGAAGCGTCCATAGGCACCTCGCCCAAAAGACGGACCCCTAGCCCACCCGCGAGACGTTTGCCACCACCTTCTCGAAACAAAAAGTGCTTTTTGTCGCAACCGTCACAGACAAAAAAGCTCATCGTCTCGATCACGCCTAAGATGGGTACTTTGGTGACATTGAACATTTCTACGGCTTTGCGCGCATCGATCAGTGCTACCTCTTGGGGAGTCGTCACAATAACAGCGCCAGTGAGTGGCGCAATCTGCGACAGAGATAGCTGTATATCGCCGGTGCCAGGCGGATAATCGATTAAGAGATAATCAAGCTCACCCCAGTAGATCTGCGTCAAGAACTGTTTGATCACCTGGGCCGTCATCGGACCGCGCATGATGTTAGCTTTGCCAGGAGCTGAAAACATCGAGGCTGAAATAACTTTGACCCCGTGTATTTGAGGCGGGACTACCATCTGATCCTTGGTCTCGGTCGGCATCGAAACACCGCTCATTAATACCATGGAAGGACCATGGACATCCGCATCTAATATTCCGACTTTGGACCCCATGCGCGCGAGAGCAAATGCTAGATTCACGGTAGACGTCGATTTTCCGACACCCCCTTTGCCACTTGCTACTGCCACAAGGTTTCGCACTTGCCCCAATGCCAGCAGTGTCTCTTGCGAAGCTTTCGAGCGGCTGCGTCTGGTCTCGGCGCTGAACTCGACTTTCACATCTTCGACGCCAGCGATTTTGCCAACTAGAGTCTCGATCTCAAGTTTCATGGCATCTTTTACGGGGCACGCTGGCGTTGTAAGCTCTATCCTAAGTGCAACCCGGGCTCCGTCGATAGCAATGTCTTTGACAAAACCCAAACTCACGATGTCTTTGTTGAGATCGGGATCGATGACTTTGCTCAGAGCCTGCAACACAAGGCCTTTTTGGGCCGCTAAGCCTTCAAGTTTGGCCGCATCGGACTTGCCACCAAATCCTAAATTTTTCAAAAATCCACCCATAAATGATTCCTTGCTATTAGAGATCCGCAATGTAGTGCTGCGCTTGGATCGCTGCCTGACAACCCATTCCTGCGGCCGTAATCGCCTGTTTAAAGGTCGGATCTGCGATATCACCCGCAGCAAACACCCCAGGTGTCTTGGTCTTGGTGAATTGAGTTACTTTAACGTATCCATTTTCGTCAGTATCAACATAAGGAAGAAATGTCTTCGAATTGGGGGTATGCCCGATTGCATAGAAAACCCCATCGATCGCCATCTCCTCAACGGCCCGCGTTTCGGTATTCATAAGCTTCAATCCGATAATCCCCGTCTTGTCCCCCAGAGTTTCGACCAATTCAAACGGCGTTTTTATCTGCAAGTTTGGTGTCGCTTCGGCTCTTTTGACCATGATTGGTGAAGCCCGAAACTCATGCCGACGATGCACCAGTATCACTTCCTTGCACAGTTTCGCAAGGTAGGTTGCCTCTTCCATGGCTGAATCACCACCACCCACAACTATTACTCTCTTGCCACGATAGAAAAAACCATCGCAAGTAGCGCAAGTTGACAGACCTCGACCCATGAACTCTTTTTCCCCCGGCAGCCCGAGCGTTTTTGCAGTGGCACCGGTGGCAATAATGACCGCCTTTGCCGAAACTTCAGTCCCGTCGCCCAAATAAAGCTTTTTTATAGAGCCGGAAAAATCGACGCGATCAACTGTGTCGTAAACTATCGTGGTTCCAAACCGTTCGGCCTGTTTAGTCATTTGCTCCATCAGCGTAGGCCCGGTTATCCCATGCTCAAAACCAGGAAAATTTTCGACTTCCGTTGTTGTGGTAAGCTGGCCACCATGCTGGACTCCTGCATAGATGACAGGATTCAGAGCCGCTCGGGCGGCATAGATGGCTGCGGTAAGACCTGCCGGCCCAGTCCCAACAATAACCACATTACGAACATCTGTCATAGACATCTCCTTTGAACGGCCCAAATTTCGGATGCCTCACCATAGCAGTTAACCGCCTAGCTGTCACGCTTCCTGGGCTTTCGTAGGTTTCGTGTGCTATAGTGAACAGATTGCTTGAACCTTTAGATCAGGAAACCATGGATCCTCAATTCGCCAAAATATTTAATGGGCTACTCGCACTTGTGCTTTCGCTTTCTGTCCATGAATGCGCCCATGCCTGGGCTGCAAAACTTCAGGGCGACGATACCGCCGAAGCGGAAGGACGCCTTACCATCAATCCAATTCCCCATATCGATGTGATCGGGACATTGATCCTACCGCTTGTGATGATGATCTCGGGAGGTGCTCTTTTTGGTTGGGCCAAGCCCGTGCCTGTTGACACCCGCAATTTAAAAAACGCACGCTGGGGCCATGTTGTTGTTGCCGCCGCAGGTCCGTTTGCTAATCTTGGTCTCGCGTTTCTTTTCATGGTGATCCTTGCTGTTTATACCGCCTATCGACCCAATATTGCCGAAAACGACCTTGTCATGGCGATCGCAGCACCTATGATCCGCATCAATGCTATTCTTGCGGTTTTTAATCTTCTACCGATCGCGCCACTCGATGGCGGCACGGTTTTTCCAGCGTTCCTTCCGAAAAAACTGCGCGAGATCTATGATAGTTATATTGCCCCATATGGAATGATGATTCTCCTGGCGCTCATGATCTCGGGCTCGCTCAATTGGGTAAGTCAGCTCGCCCACGGCTACATCGTAATCACGATGAAGCTACTTACGCTAATAGGTTAGCAGCGAAATGCAGAACGAGCGTGGCAGCAAATCCTGCTATGATATCATCTAGATAGGTACCAAGTGCGCCCTTAATATTGCGATCAACCCAGCCGATCACACTCGGCTTCCAGATATCAAACAGTCGAAACAATACAAAACCTGCAATTGTGGATACTAGGCTCATCCGGCATCCGATAAAGGTGACAACGATCCCAACAACCTCATCTATGACGATGCTCTTGTCATCATGCAATTGCCATAGTTCCTCGGTCTTCGCGATCGCCACATAGCCAAGCACGATGAGAGCAGTATACAGAACCACGGCGTGAACCACC